>JBBSRM010000110.1:0-8213 GCA_038243055.1 Actinomycetales bacterium | reverse complement strand
GTGTTGTTCGGGCCCTTCCTGAAGGTCCTGCCGATCGGGTGGATCGGCGGCAGGTAGATGACGTCGAAGCCCATGCCGGCCACCGCTTCGAGCCGTTCGGCGGCGGTGGCGAAGGTGCCCGAGGTGTAGGTGCCCGTCGCGGGGTCGAAGCGGGCCCCTTCGGAGCGGGGGAAGAATTCGTACCAGGCGCCGCGGCCGGCGCGGACGCGTTCGACCAGCAAGGGGAAACGGCCGCTGCCGGTGACCAGACGCCGCAGGGGGCGCTGGAACAGTTCGGCGCGCACCGCCCCGGTGGAGGCGGCGGCCATCCGGGTGGCGTCCGGCAACGAGGTATCGGAGACGGTGGCGGCTGCGGTTTCCAGGACCTGGGCCTGCGGGGACGCGGCGGCTGCTTCGCGCAACAGCAACACCCCTTCGGCGAACATCAGTTCGGTGTCGATGCCCGCGGCGACCTTGATTCCGGCGTCGTGCCACCAGGTGCCGATGGGGTCGTCCCAGGCTTCGACCTCGAAGGTCCAGTCGCCTTCGCCCGTGGGGCGCAGGCTGCCGAGCCATTCGTCGAGTCCTTGGGCGCCGGGGCGCATCGGAACGCGTTGGACCTCGTGGTCGTCCGGGTCGTAGAGGACCGCCTCCACGGCGAGGGCGTCGTGGCCTTCGCGGAAGGCCGTCGCCCGGATCAGGACATCCTGGCCGGTGATGGCCTTCGCGGGGAACCGTCCGCCCTCGATGACCGGGAAGACGTCGGTAACGGGTATGCGGCCGAATCTGGACCTGCGCCTGGTGCTCACGCCATAGACGCTAGTCAGTCCGGGCGGTAAAGCCAAGGATTCTGTTCCTCCCGCCTCCCGACGGCTGTCGCCCGGCCCGCAATATGACGGCCTCCCGTCCCCATCCGCGGCTTTCTAGGCTAGCGTTCAGCACGTGAAGGCCATTCGAGGTTTTACCGTCCGTACCGTCCTGCCGGAGAAGATTTCCGGTCTGGGTCGGCTTGCTGCGAACCTTCGCTGGTCGTGGCACCGCCCCACCGCCGAACTGTTCCGCGACCTCGATCCCCGGGGTTGGGAGGCCGTGGAGCAGAATCCGCGGGCCCTGTTGAGGCGTTTCGACCGGGCCGGACTGGCCCGGCTGGCAGCCGATGCCCCGCTGGTGGCCAGGATCCAGGAGCAGACCGGGGAGCTCGACGAATACCTTCGCGCCCCGCGCTGGTATCAGGGCCTGGAGTCCAATCCGCCGGCAGCCATTGCCTATTTCTCCCCTGAGTACGGGATCAGCGCGCAGTTGCCGCAGTATTCGGGCGGCCTGGGCATCCTCGCCGGCGATCATCTCAAGGCGGCCAGCGATCTGGGGGTCCCGCTGGTGGGCGTCGGGCTGCTCTACCAGGCCGGCTACTTCAAGCAATCGCTCTCCCGCGAGGCCTGGCAGCAGGAAACCTACCCGGTCCTGGAACCGGCAGGGCTGCCCTTGACCGTCGTGCGTGAGGCCGACGGCTCCGAGGTGACCGTGACCCTGCCGCTGCCCGACGGCCGGCAGTTGCACGCACGTATCTGGCGGGCCGATGTCGGCAGGGTGCCGCTGTTGTTGCTGGATTCGAACGTCCCCGGCAATGACGAGGCGGCCCGGGCGATCACCGACCGGCTCTATGGCGGCGGTGGTGACTACCGGTTGCAGCAGGAACTGCTCCTGGGTATGGGCGGGGTGAAGGCCCTGCGCGCCCACGCGCGCCTCAACGGCACAGCCGAACCCGAGGTCTTCCACACCAATGAAGGTCATGCCGGTTTCCTGGGCATCGAACGCATCCGCGAACTAGTCGGTGACGGACTGGACTTCGACACCGCCCTGGCCGTGGTGCGGGCCAGCACCCTGTTCACCACCCACACGCCGGTCCCGGCGGGGATCGATCGATTCGAGGCCGCCCAGGTCTCCCGTTTCCTGGATGCGGGTCTGGCCCCCGGGGTACCAACCGCTTCGGTGCTCGCCCTCGGTTCCGATACGGCGCTGGGCGGCGGGCAGGACATCTTCAACATGGCCGCCATGGGTTTGCGGCTGGCACAACGCGCCAACGGTGTCTCGCAATTGCATGGACAGGTCTCCCGCGGCATGTTCTCCGGCCTGTATCCCGGCTTCGAGGCCGCCGAGACCCCCATCGGTTCGATCACCAACGGCGTCCACGAATCCACCTGGGTCGACCCGCGGATCACCCGACTCACCGCAGACGACCAGTTCACGGATGAGCGGTTGTGGGCGGTGCGACGGGAGCTACGCGTCCAGCTCATCGACGACGTCCGCGCCCGGCTCCGTGCCTCCTGGCAGGAACGTGGCGCCACCGCCGCTGAACTGGGCTGGACGGCTGCGGTCATGGATCCGGATGTGCTGACCATCGGTTTCGCCCGCCGGGTGCCGACCTATAAGCGGCTGACCCTCATGCTGCGCGATCCCGCCCGGCTGAAGGCTGCCTTGCTGCATCCCACCCGGCCCATCCAACTGGTCATCGCCGGCAAATCGCATCCCGCCGACGAAGCCGGCAAGCAGATGATCCAGGAACTCGTGCAGTTCACCGACGATCCCGAGGTCCGCCACCGGATCATCTTCCTGCCCAACTACGACATGGCCATGGCCGGCACACTCTTCCCCGGCTGCGATGTCTGGTTGAATAATCCGCTGCGCCCGCTCGAAGCGTGCGGCACCTCGGGGATGAAGGCGGCCCTGAACGGCGGTCTGAACCTCTCGGTCCTGGACGGCTGGTGGGACGAGATGTACGACGGCGGGAACGGCTGGGCCATTCCCACGGCACCTGAGGGGTCCTCCGCCGATGATCGCGACGAATTCGAGGCCACCGCCCTGTATGAGCTGATCGAGGGAACGGTAGCCCCGCGTTTCTACGCCCAGGACCCCGGCCAGGATGTCGAGGCTGGATCGGCTCCGGGCCAGGGGCCGGTACCGCGGGAGTGGTTGGGGATGATCCGGCATACCCTGGCGGCCCTCGGGCCCCGGGTCTCTGCCGAACGCATGGTCAAGGATTATGTGAACACCTTGTACCTCCCGGCCGCACGGTCCGGACGCGTTGCCTGTGCCGAGGACTTCGCCGGGGCCCGTTCGGTGGCCTCCTTCGTGCGGGAAGTCTCCACCGCCTGGCCGGAAGTCGCCATCGAACACGTCGAGGCTCCGGACCTCGGCCCCGATCCGGGTCTGGGGGATGCCTTCAGGCTCGAGGCCTACCTCCGGCTCGGTGGACTCGATCCCGCGGCCGTGCAGGTGGAGGCCGTCCAGGGGCGAATCGGTGCCGACGGG
The DNA here is from genome assembly GCA_038243055.1 of Actinomycetales bacterium. GTDB lineage: Bacteria > Actinomycetota > Actinomycetes > Actinomycetales > Micrococcaceae > Arthrobacter_H. Next base: position 4,925 of record JBBSRM010000110.1, on the reverse strand, counting down.
GAACTGACCCACCCCACGATGCATCCATTGGAAATGGCAGAGGATCTCGGCAATGGCAGGTTCCGCTTCCGGGGCAGCTGGTGCCTGGAACGCTCCGGCGACTTCGGTTACGCGGTCCGGGTGGTTCCGGCGCACCCGTTGCTGGCTTCGGTCGCCGAACTGGGTCTGGTGGCGACTACGGGTTAGTGGTGCCCCGGCTGCGGGGTGCCTCGCAGCGGTAGACGCTGATCGTGTTTCCCTGCACGGTGTCCTGGTCCCCGGCCGTGAACACGGTGCCCTGCCGGGCCTTGATGTCCGTGGCGGTGCCGTAGCGCAGTTCGAAGGTCGTCGCCGCGGCTTCCGACGGGCGGAAATCCTTCAACGATTCCGCTGCGGGAAGCCCGATCCGTTGTTCGTCCAGATGCCCGTTGAACACGACCAACCCGTCGATGCTGCCCGAAGCGGAGCCCATCAGCAGTTGCACCAGCCGGGTGCTGCCGTCGGTCCACTCCTCCTGGCGCATGGGTGTGCCCTCGGCGTTGAGCCACAGCAGGTAGGAACTCTCGGCAATGGTCGGGTAGACGAACGGCTGGTGTTGCAGGAATTCCCTGCGGATCCTGGCGAAGGCCTTGGTACGGTGCAGTATCTTCTCGCCGAAGGCATCCGGCGTCCAGTCCAACCAGGACAGTTCGTTGTCCTGGCAGTACGCGTTGTTGTTGCCCAACTGCGTCTTGCCGAACTCGTCGCCGGCGGTGATCATCGGCACTCCGAGCGAGAGCAACAGCGTGCCCATGACGTTCGACGCCGTCTGCAGGCGGGCCTCGTCGATCGCCTCATCGGCGCTCATGCCCTCGACGCCGTGGTTGTAGCTGCGGTTGTCGTCGGAGCCGTCCCGGTTGGATTCGCCGTTGGCCTCATTGTGTTTGCGGTGGTGGCTGACCAGATCCCGCAGCGTGAAACCGTCGTGCGCGGTGACCAGGTTGATCGACGCCAGCGGCCCCCGCCCCGAGGCGGCGAAGGTCTCCCGGGATCCAGCCAGCACGCTGGCCAGGCGGGCGACGTTCGGTGCTTGCCCCCCGCCTTCGAGGGCACCGCGTCCGGCGACCCAGAATTCCCTGACCGTGTCACGGTATCCGTCGTTCCAGTCGGCGAAATCGCCGTTGAAGCGGCCGGTCTGCCATCCGTCGTAGCCCACGTCCCACGGTTCGGCGATGAGTTTGACGCGCGATAGCAGCGGATCGGTGGACAGGGCTTCCAGGAACGGGTGGTGCGGGGTGAAACGGTTCTCCTCATCGCGGCCCAGCGTGACCGCCAAGTCGAAACGGAATCCGTCGATATGGTAGTCGGCGACCCAGTGCCGCAGCGAGGCCAGGGCCATCTTGATGACCGGCAAGGTGGAGAAGTCCAACGTGTTCCCGCAACCGGTGGTGTCCACATAGTGGCCTTCGTCGTCGTGCCGGTAGTAGGCCAGGTCCCCGAGTCCCCGCCACGAATAGGCCTTCTGGTCCTGCCCGCCCTCGGCGGTGTGGTTGTAGACGACGTCCAGGATGACTTCCAGACCCGCCTGGTGCAGCAGCCGGATCATGCCCTTGAGCTCGTCGCGCACGGCCGCGGGTCCTGCCTCACGGGCGGCGGCGCTGGCGTAGTCGGCGTGGGGGGCGAAGAAGCCCAGGGTGTTGTAGCCCCAGTAGTTGGGCAGGCCGAGGTCCTGAAGATGCGGTTCGTCCAGGTGGAAGTGGATCGGCAGCAGTTCCACTGCGGTGACCCCCAGGGACAGCAGATGCTCCACGACCGAGGGGTGGGCCATCCCGGCATAGGTCCCGCGCAGTTCCTCGGGCACCTCGGGGTGCAGCATGGACTGCCCGCGCACATGGGCCTCGTAGATGACGGTGTTGCGCCAGGGAATCATGGGCGGGGCGTCCCCGCCCCAGTCGAAGTCCTCGGTGACGTGCACCCCCCACAGGGCACCGTCGTCGTCCTCGGCGATGGCGCGGGCATACGGATCGAGCAGTAGTTGCCCGTCCGCGGGCAGCTCGGCCCCGTGGGCCCAGAAGGCATAGCTGGCGCCGGGCCGCAGACCCTTGACCAGGCCGTGATGGGTCTGCCCGGTGTACCCGGTCAGCACGGTGACCACCAACTGCCCCGAGGGGTCCGTGTAGTGCACGTCCACGGATTCCAGGTCCGGGGCGAAGACGGCGACGTTCACGGCGTCGTCGAGCGCTTCGGCTCCCGGGCCCGGCACTGCTGCGGAAATCCCTGAGACCATGGCCGTGGATTCACCCACCGGTGGTTCCAGGCGTGGGGTTGCGGTGTCGGGACTGTGGTTCACGTCGTCATCCAACTCAGTCGTTGCGCAGGCGCGAGATCTCGTAGAGCGTGATCCCCACGGCCATGGAGGCGTTCAGCGATTCCATGGCGGATTCGATGGGGATCGAAACGATCTGGTCGCAGTTCTCCTTCACCAGACGCGAGAGGCCCTTGCCCTCGGATCCGACGACGATGCACAGCGGTTCGGTGGCCAGCGGCAGACCCGTCAGGTCGACGTCGCCGTCCCCGTCGAGTCCAACGACATACACCCCTGCCTGCTTCATGGCCTTGAGCGTGTTCGTCAGGTTCGTGGCGCGGGCCACGGGTACCCGGGCTGCCGCCCCTGCGCTGGTCTTCCACGCCGATGCCGTCAGTCCGGCGGAACGGCGTTCCGGCACGATGACCGCATGGGCGCCGAAGGCCGAGGCCGAACGGATGATGGCACCGAGGTTGCGCGGATCGGTGATCCCGTCCAGGGCGATGAACAACGGGCTGTTGCTGACGTGCCCCTTGGCGGCCTTCGCCAGCGTCGCCTTCACCGTTTCCAGCGCGTCCGGATAGTCGTAGGGCGGCACCTGCAGGGCCAGGCCCTGGTGGATGGACTCGTCGGTCATCCGGTCCAGCTCGGGCTTGCCGGTTTCCATAACGGCCAGTCCACGATCGGCGGCCAGCTTCAGGATCTCCCGGACCCTGTCATCCACGTCGATGCGGATGGCCATGTAGAGCGCCTTGGCGGGGATGTCGGCGCGCAGCGCCTCGAGCACCGAGTTGCGGCCGCTGACCATTTCCTCAGCGTTTTTGCTGCGGCCACCGCTGCGCCCAACGGGACGCTGGCGGGACGCGCCGGGCTTGGATCCCGCGCGTTCGGAGAGCTGCCGGCTGCGGTAGGCCTGGTGGTAGGTCCGTTCTTCGGCCTTGGGGGTGGGGCCCTTGCCTTCGAGCGCCTTGCGGCCGTGGCCGCCGGTGCCCACTGAGGGGCCCTTCTTCTTCTTCGGTGCGCCGCCGTGACGCTTGGGTGTTGCCATGGGATAAAATCCTCGGTGTTGGTGGGGTCGGGGTCCGCGCGGTCGCGATGCCCGCCAACCTTCTATTTTACAGGTGGAACGGCAGGTCTTTGACAAAACCTATTTCAGCGTCCACCGGGCCCCGTCCGCCGAGTCCTCGACCACGACGCCTGCGGCCGACAGCGTATCGCGGATGCTGTCCGCCCGGGCCCAGTCCTTGGAGGCGCGGGCATCGTCTCGTTCGGCCAGTTGGGCCCGCACCAGGTCATCCAGGACGGCGTTGCCGACTCCGGCTCCGTCCCCGGCACCGACGGCGTCGTCGAGCCCCAGCGTCGAGGTCATCGCCATGACCTGCTGCAGGGCCCGATCGGCGGTCGGCAAATCGTTGTCGGCCAGCGCCGTGTTCCCCTCCCGGACCACCTCATGGACTGCCGCGAGAGCCTGCGGGACGTTCAGGTCCTCATCCATGGCTGCGGCGAAGTCCTCGGTGACCGCGAAATGCTCCAGATCCAGGTCGAAGTCTGCACCGGCTTCGACCGCGTGGAGGCGTTGCAGCGCGTTGGCGACGAAGGTGTCGATGCGTTCCAGTGCCGCTCCGGCTTCCTGAAGGGAGCTGGGCTTATAGTCCAGCTGTGACCGGTAATGCGCCTGGCCCAGGAAGTAGCGGACCACGCGCGCCGGGGCCTGTTCCAGCATCTGCTCGGGGGAGATCGTGTTGCCGATCGACTTCGACATCTTCTCGCCCCCGTAGGTGACCATCCCGTTGTGCATCCAGAAGTTCGCGAAGCCGTCGCCGGCCGCAGTGGACTGGGCCAGTTCGTTTTCGTGGTGCGGGAAGCGCAGGTCCAGTCCGCCGCCGTGGATGTCGAAGGTGGCCCCCAGGTACTTGCGGGCCATGGCCGAGCATTCCAGGTGCCAGCCGGGGCGTCCCCGACCCCACGGGCTGGGCCACGATGCGGTGGCCGGGTCGGTGGCCTTGCTGCCCTTCCACAACGCGAAGTCACGCGGGTCGCGCTTGCCGCGCGGGTCGGCGTCGGCGGCTTCCTGCAGGTCCTCGAGCCGCTGGCGGGTCAGTGCCCCGTAGGCGGGGAAGGAGCGCACGTCGAAGTAGACGTCACCGGAGTCGTCTTCGGCCGGGTAGGCGTGCCCGGCGTCGATGAGGCGGGTGATGAGTTCATGCATTTCGGTCACGTGGCCGGTGGCGCGCGGTTCATAGGTGGGTCGGCGGACCCCGAGTCCGTCGTAGGCCTGGGTGAAGGACTGCTCGAACCGGTAGGCCAGGGCGAACCATTCCTCCTCGGGGAGGTAGTGGTCCTCCTCGACGAAGTCCTCGGCGAAGGAGGCTGCCGACTTATCCAGGATCTTGTCGTCGATGTCGGTGATGTTGCGGACCACGTCGACCCGGAGCCCGCGATATTCGAGCCAGCGCACGAGGATGTCGAAGGCGATGGCCGAACGGACGTGCCCGACATGCGGTATGCCCTGGACCGTTGCACCGCAGTAGTAGAGGCCCACCCGTCCCGGTGTCAGCGGGACGAAGTCGCGGACCTGTGCTTGCCTGGTGTCATAAAAACGGATACTCACCGCACCAGATTAGCTGACAGGTGGGTGGACCAGTGCCGTGGCGTAGGCGGT
>JBBSRM010000109.1:0-8215 GCA_038243055.1 Actinomycetales bacterium | reverse complement strand
GGGGCTCTTCTCCCTACCCACAGCCCAAGGCACGGCCTTGCTCGGTCCGGTCACCGACCTCACCACGACCTTGCGGGCCGCGGTGGCCCAGTGGCGGGGGGATTCACCGTTGGTGCTGCTCGGTTCCGGGGCCTCCCCCACGCAACGCATCCTCGAGGACGAGCGTGTGAGCCGACGGCTCTGAGGAACCCGGCCCGTCCCGACGACGACGTCGCGGGCGGGTCCGGAGCCTTCGGGTGGCCCGGCGGCTAGCGCGTCGTGGGGGTCGTGGGGTTGGAGTCGCCGTCCTCGCGCGCAATGCCTGCGCTTTCGGGGAGGCCCACCAGGTCATGGTCGTGGTTGAAGCCCGGCTCGTTGTCCAGCTCTTCGGTGAAGACCCAGAAACGGTAGGCGAAGAAGCGGAAGATCGTGCCCAACACCAGACCGACCACCGATCCGGCAATGAACAGGCTCGTTGAATCGGTCAGGCCGATCCAGTATTTGGTGACCCAGACGCAGGCCGCGGCGATGAACAAGCCGATGCCGTTCATGAGGATGAACAACAACAGTTCGCGCACCACTGAAGCCCGGCGACGATGCCTGAAGGTCCAGTAGCGGTTGGCGACCCAGGAGAACATGGTGGCGACGATTCCGGCCACGATCTTGGCCTTGACCTCCGAGCCGTGCATGGGCCCGTTCATCATCCACACGAAGATCGACGTATCAATGATGAACGCCACACCGCCGACGAGACCGAATTTCATGACCTCGCGCCACAGCATGGTGAAAAGGCCTTGGCACTTTTTCGCCAACTCGTTGAGCATGTTCCTCCACAGACGGTGTTCGGTGCGGGCAAAAACCCCGGGATCCGGGGCCCCAGCGGGAGCCGGTCCACTGCGTCCGTGACGCGGCCAGCTCCCCATTCTATCGGCTGCAACTCAAAGTTTCCTCATAAACCCGAGCAGCCGGCCCCGTCGCGACCGGTGGACTCCTCCCGGTTCGGTACCCTGAAGAGGTGAATTTTCCTGTGATTGGCGTGGTCGGCGGCGGCCAGCTCGCCCGAATGATGGCCCCTGAAGCAACGAACCTCGGTTTTGACCTGAGGGTCCTGGCCGAGGGGCCCGAGGTCTCGGCAGTCGCTGCCGTGGCCCAGGCCCCGGTCGGCGACTACCGGGATCTGGAGACCCTGCGGGAGTTCGCCGCAGGCGTCGATGTGATCACCTTCGATCACGAGCACGTCCCCAACGAACACCTCAGGGCCCTCATCGACGCGGGGGTTGATGTCCAACCGCGTCCGGAAGCCCTGATCCACGCCCAGGACAAGCTGGTCATGCGTGCCGCCGTCGAGAAGCTCGGACTGCCGAACCCGGTATGGGCCGAGGTCGGTTCGATCGAGGAGCTCATCGCCTTCGGTGATTCCACCGGATGGCCGGTGGTGTTGAAGACCCCGCGCGGCGGATATGACGGCAAGGGCGTACGCATGCTCGACGATGCCGCCGCGGCGTCCGAATGCGCTGACTGGTTCGCCGCCGGGGCCGCACTGCTGGCCGAGGAGAAGGTCGATTTCAGCCGGGAACTCTCAGCTCTCGTCGCCCGGACGACCTCGGGTGAGGCCCGTGGCTGGCCCGTGGTGCACACGATCCAGGTTGATGGGGTCTGCGACGAGGTCATCGCCCCCGCCCCCGGGCTGGACCCGGCCACGGCGGAAGCAGCCCGCAAAGCGGCACTGAGCATCGCCGAGGCCTTCGGCGTCACCGGTGTCATGGCGGCCGAACTCTTCGAAACCCCCGGCCGAGGCCCCGGATTCGTCATCAACGAATTGGCCATGCGCCCCCACAACACCGGCCACTGGACGATGAACGGATCGGTGACCAGCCAATTCGAGCAGCATCTGCGCGCCGTGTTGGATCTCCCGTTGGGCGACACCAGTGCGTTGGGCGAGGTGACGGTCATGAAGAATTTCCTCGGCGGGGCGAATCCCGAGCTCTACTCGGCCTTCCCCGCCGCCCTGGCCGCCCAGCCGCGTGTCAAGGTCCACGCCTACGGCAAGTCCGTGCGCCCCGGCCGTAAGATCGGCCACGTCAACCTCGTCGGGGCCCCGGGCCAGAAGGTCGACGATGTCCGCCGCGCCGCGACCCAGGTGGCGGACATCATCAGCGACGGCGCCCCGTCGGAGACATCAACCGAAGGAGTCCGACCCTGATGAACACCGTGAAGCCCCTCGTCGGCGTTGTCATGGGTTCGGACTCCGACTGGCCCGTGATGCGTCTGGCCGCCGAAGCCCTCACGGAGTTCGACATCCCGTTCGAAGCCGACGTCGTCTCGGCCCACCGCATGCCCGACGAGATGATCGAATACGGCAAAACGGCCCATGAACGCGGCCTGCGCGTCATCATCGCCGGAGCCGGCGGTGCCGCCCACCTGCCGGGCATGCTCGCCTCCGTCACCCCCCTTCCGGTGATCGGCGTGCCCGTCCCGCTCACGACCCTCGATGGCATGGACTCGCTGCTGTCCATCGTGCAGATGCCCGCCGGGGTACCGGTGGCCACCGTCTCCATCGGTGGCGCCCGCAACGCCGGGCTCCTGGCCGTGCGTACACTGGCCAGCGGCACCGATGAGCTGGCCAACAGCTTGCGTGCTCGACTGGTCGACTTCGCGGACGACCTCCGTCAGCAGGCCTCGGCCAAGGGAGAGCGCCTCCGCCAGCGGATGACCGAGGAGATGGGGCTCGGTTCCTGACCCATGACCAAACAGACGCCGCTTCACTCCGCCGCACGCAATCCAGTGCGGGACCCCGAACACGCCTCCGCACCCATCCGGACCAAACGGGCCTTCTTCCTCCTGGCCCTGACCGTCTTCATCCCCGGTGGGGCGCAGGTGGTGGCCGGCAACCGGACGCTGGGGCGTCGGGTCCTGACGGTCACCCTGACCTGCTGGGCCCTGATCATCGTCGGCCTGGTGATCGCCCTCATCAGTCGCGGAATCGTCATCGAGGTCCTGGCCAAACCGGTCGTCCAACTGATCCTCGTCATTGCGCTGGTGCTGTTGGCCGCCGGGTGGATCGTGATATTCATCAATACGTTGCTGATCATCCGGCCGCGTTTGTTGACTCCGGCGATGCGCGGCGTCGTCGCGGCGTCCACGGTGGTGCTGATGGTCCTCACCGGCGGTGTCCTGGGCTACGGCGCCTTCCTGCTGAACACCGGCCGCGACACGATCCAGAACGTCTTCGCGTCGGGGCCGTCCATGGATCCCGTCGACGGTCGCTACAACATCCTGTTGATGGGTGGCGATGCGGGGGCCGGACGGACGGGGCTGCGCCCCGATTCGATGGCCGTGGTGAGCATCGACGCTAAATCCGGTCGGACCGCGATGATCTCCATTCCGCGCAACCTGCAAAACACGCCGTTCCCGAAGGATTCCCCGCTCCACGACGTCTACCCCGACGGTTTCGACTGCGGCGATGAGTGCATCGTCAACGCCCTCTACCCCACGGTCGAGGCCGATCATGCCGATCTGTATCCGGGGAAGGCCAACCCCGGAGCCGAGGCGATGATGGATGCGGCCACCGGCATCACCGGCATCGACGTCCAGGCGTACGTGCTGATCGACATGGACGGATTCTCCTCTTTCGTCGACGCGATGGGCGGGGTCACCGTTGAATCCGGAGGATGGGTCCCCTACAACGCCAAGAAATGGCCGGGGACACTCGTGAACACCCACTGGTTCTCCCCCGGCACGAAGAATTTCTCCGGCAAGCAGGCACTCTGGTTCGCCCGCTCACGTGATTTCACCACCGACTACCACCGCATCCGCCGCCAACAGTGCCTCCAGCAGGCGATGATCAACCAGTTCAAGCCCTCCACGGTGTTGACCCGGTTCTCCGACATCATGTCCGCCGGTGAGGACCTGCTCGAAACCGACATCCCGCAGTCCCAGCTCGGCAGCTTCCTCAACCTCGCGAACAAGGCCGGCAAGACGCCCTTCAAACGCCTCACCCTCGGCGCCCCGGACTTCGGCACCACCGCCGACCGGTTCTCCACCTTCCCCGTCTACAGCGAGATCCATACCCGCGTCGACGGGCTCCTCGAGGAGGCCACCGATGCCGGCGCCCGGACGGCTGCTGCCAAGAAGTCGGCCGCCGACGCGAAGAAGTCGGCGTCGGCGGATAAATCCACATCCGGGAAGACGAAGTCCTCCTCCTCCTCCGCTCCCACGAAGCCGGCCACCGACGCCGAATCGGCGGTTCCGGAAGCCATCGAGGGAAACACCGATCCGGAAACGATGCCTTCCACGCAGCCGGATGGCTCCCCCATCACCGAGAAGTACCTGGTCCAGCTTGAACTCAACGGGCAACGGACCCTCATCTCAGAGATCGCGGCCAACAACAACGAGTGCAGCGCACCGTAACCGGCATCGCCGTCGTCCTGCAGATGCATCGGGGAGCCCGCGCATTGGCCTAGATTGGGTGGTAGCGCCCCGTATCGACCCAGCTGCCAAGGAGCCGAATGTACCGCCTGAGCAATACCGTCAGGGACTATCCGTGGGGATCGACCACGGCCATCGCCGAACTCATCGGAACCGAGGCAACGGGAGGCCCCGAAGCAGAAATGTGGATCGGGGCGCACCCCGATTCCCCCTCGGAGGCCAGCCACCCGGACCTCGAAGACACCACCCCGCTCGATGAGCTGGTCGCCACCGACCCCACGCTGTTCCTGGGTGAGGAGACGGCCACCCGCTTTGGCCGGCTGCCGTTCCTGGCCAAGATCCTCGCCGCGTCGAAACCGCTCTCCCTGCAAGTCCACCCCACGTTGAATCAGGCCCGGGCCGGTTTTGCCGCGGAGGAGGAAGCCGGCGTCGAACGTTCCGCGCCGCACCGCAACTACAAGGACGACAACCACAAGCCCGAACTCCTGTTCGCGCTCACCGGGTTCTCGGCCCTGTGTGGCTTCCGTTCCGCGCACGAATCGGCGGCGCTCTTCACTTGGCTGGCCGAAACCATCGAGATCGACCCCGAGCTGCCGGATGCGGACGGCAGTGCCGTCGCCGCGGCGCACCATACGGCCACCACCCTGGGACAAGGGGATCTGCGGGGGGCCTTCACCGATCTGCTCTCGGGAGGCGACGGCGTCGTCCGCCTCGTCGGGCTCGCCAGCGCGGCCGTTGCCTCGGGCCGCCATGCGGTCCACGATGCCGGTTTGGCGGAGTTGGAATCACTGAACGGCTTCTACCCCGGGGATCCTGGGGTTCTGGTCTCGTTGATGCTCAACCACATCACCTTGGAACCCGGGCAGGCCATCTACCTGCCGGCGGGCAACATCCACGCCTACCTCCGTGGGCTGGGGGTGGAGGTCATGGCCAGTTCGGACAACGTGCTTCGAGGTGGCCTGACCGGCAAACACATCGACCTGCCCGAGCTGATGGACACCGTGGACTTCCAGAGTCTGGGCGTTCCCTATCTGGAAGCCGCGGAGAACATGATGGGCCAGGAGATCTACCGGCCACCGTTCGACGAATTCCAGCTCCAGCGCATCGCGCTGCCAGGTGATGCGCTGTTGGCCGGAGAGGATGTCGCCGTGGCCCAGAACGGCCCGGTGACGCTCGTCTGCGTGTCCGGTGACCTGCTGTTGGATTCCCCCCGGGGTAATCTGCAACTGACCCGCGGCGAGTCGGCGTTCATTCCCGCCAATGAGGCCCCGGTGGTCGCCAAACGCCTCGGCGAGGGACCAGCTGTGGCGTTCGCCGTCACCACCGCTGAAACAAACTAACCCGCAAGGCCCATGGCCTCGCGGGTCGGTTTGTCCAGGGATCGAACGCCTAGCGGGTGTAGGGCTCCCACTTGCGTGACTGGTGCTCGCCCTCGACAGTCCGGATCGTCCCGGACTTCGAACGCATGACGATCGAGTGCGTGAAGATCTTGTCGTTCTTATAACGCACCCCGGTCAGCAGATCGCCGTCGGTGATGGCGGTCATCGCGAAATAGCAGTTGTCGCTGGTCACCAGATCATTGGTGGACAGCACGCGATCCAGATCGTGACCGGCATCGATGGCCTTCTGCTTCTCCTCGTCGTCGGTGGGCCACAGACGGCCCTGGATGACGCCGCCCAGCGAGCGGATGGCACAAGCAGTGACGATGCCCTCAGGGGTTCCGCCGATGCCCATCAGCGCATCGATTCCCGATCCCTCACGGGTGGCCGAGATGGCAGCGGCGACGTCGCCGTCCATGATGAACTTCGTGCGGGCTCCGGCCTCGCGGATCTCCTGGACCAGCTGGGTATGACGCTCACGGTCCAACACGCAGACGGTGATCTGGTTGATCGGCTTGTTCTTGGCCTTGGCGATCAGGTAGAGGTTCTGCTTCACCGGCAGACGCAGGTCCACCAGTTCCGCTGCCTCCGGGCCCGTGACGAGCTTCTCCATGTAGAACACTGCCGAAGAGTCGAACATGGAGCCGCGTTCGGCCATCGCCAGTACGGCTACCGAGTTGTTGATGCCCAGTGCCGTCAGGCGCGTCCCGTCGATGGGGTCGACGGCGACATCGACCTCGGGTCCGGTGCCGTCGCCGACTTGCTCGCCGTTGAAGAGCATGGGGGCTTCGTCCTTTTCACCCTCTCCGATGACGACGGTCCCGCTGACCGACACGGTTGAGAGCAGTGAACGCATGGCGTCGACGGCCGCGCCGTCTGCGGAGTTCTTGTCGCCGAAGCCGACCCAGGGGCTGGCGGCTATCGCCGCAGCCTCCGTGACGCGCACCAGCTCCAGAGCCAGGTTGCGGTCCGGTTCGGCGTCGCCGACGGACAGTCGGGGGGACAGGTGGGCAAAATTCGTGGCTTCTGTCACGGTGATCCTCGTCGTCGAGTGGGTATGGGTGCCATGGGCAACGTCTCCGAGCATATCCGCTGGAACGACGGATGAGGTGGTGATGACCGACACCGCGTCATCCGCTATCCGGAACTTCGGGGACAATGGAGGCGTGAGTGATGCACCCCAGACACCCCCAGATGCCGAAGAACCGCCGGTAACACCGGTCCTGACGCCCGCCCAGTCCAAGCGAGCCAACCAATCGTTGAAGGGCATGATCATCTCCGTGCTGCTGACGGTTGCCGTTGCGGTCCCGGTCATCGCACTGAATCCGGCGAGCAACGACGACAAGTTCAAACCCGACGTCAACGTCACGGCGGTGGCTTCCCAGGCCGGCCAAGCAGCCGATTTCACACCGGTGGCCCCGCAGGTGCCCGCGGACTGGTATCCGAACTTCGCCCGGTGGATTTCCGGCAGCGCCGACAAGATCGACTACTGGGAAGTCGGTTATGTGACCGGCGAGGAGGGCTTCGTCTGGATCCGCCAGACAGCCGATGCCACGCCCGGCTGGATCGCCAAGATGAGCGAAGATGCCACCGAGTCCGGCAGTGTCGACGTCGACGGGACCGCCTGGGAGTCCTACACCAGGGGGGCAAAGGTCAGTTGGGTTCGCAAGGCCCACGGTTCGACCCTCTTGCTCAGCTCCGACTCCGGCGACGAAGTGCTCCAGGAGGCCGCCCGGGCCGTCATGAAGGATCAGGGCGACTCAACGCAGTAGCGGATCCGCGCCGTGGCGCATGTACTCTTTTTTCATGTCTGCTGAATCACTTGAGCCCGAATCCGCACCTCTCACCCCGGCCGAGGCCTGGGCCAAACTGCGTGAGGGCAACGCCCGGTTCGTTTCCGGAACCACCAACCACCCGAACCAGGATTCCGCCCGTCGATCGGCTCTGGTGAACACCCAGCACCCCTTTGCCGTCATCTTCGGTTGCTCGGATTCACGGCTGGCCGCCGAGATCATCTTCGATGTCGGCCTGGGTGACGTCTTCGTTGTCCGGACCGCCGGACACGTTCCGGACGACGCCGTGCTCGGTTCGCTCGAATACAGTGTCGCCCTGTTGGACGTTCCGCTCATCGTGGTCCTGGGCCACGACAGCTGCGGTGCCGTGACAGCGACGATGGACGCCTTCGAGACCGGCCAGATGCCCCCGGGGTTCATCCGGGACCTCGTCGAGCGCATCACCCCCTCGGTCATCACGTCCCAGCGGGCCGGGGTCACCGATGTGAACACCACGGTCGAGGAGCACGTCAGGCAGTCCACCCACCGTTTGGTGGAATCCTCCAAGCTCATCTCCGACGCCGTGGATGCCGGCGAGACGGCAGTGATCGGCGTGACCTACCGCCTCGAAGAAGGCAAGGCGGAAATAGTGACGGG
>JBBSRM010000108.1:0-8269 GCA_038243055.1 Actinomycetales bacterium | reverse complement strand
GACTTCCTGTTCTCCCAGCGCGGCGTGATGAACGTGGCCCACACCCTGCAGGAAGTGCGCGACTCCAAGCGCCGGGTCAATGCCAACGCCCTGAACGGCGTGGACGCCGAATGGTTGGATCCGAACCAGGTCAAGGAGTTGTGCCCGATCATCAACACCGGGGACGACATCCGCTACCCGGTCATGGGCGCCACCTACCAGCCGCGCGCCGGCATCGCCAAGCACGACCACGTCGCCTGGGCCTTCGCCCGCAAATGCGATGAGATGGGCGTGGACATCATCCAGAACTGCGAAGTCACCGGCTTCGTCAAGGACGGCAACCGCGTCGTCGGAGTCGAGACCAACCAGGGACGCATCCTCACCGACAAGGTGGGGTTATGCGCGGCAGGACACTCCTCGGTCCTGGCCGAAATGGCCGGATTCGACCTGCCGATCCAGTCCCACCCGCTGCAGGCCCTGGTCTCCGAGCTCTTCGAACCGGTCCACCCCACGGTCGTCATGTCCAACCACGTCCACGTCTACGTTTCGCAGGCGCATAAGGGCGAGCTGGTCATGGGCGCCGGCGTGGACCCCTATAACGGCTACGGCCAGCGCGGCGCGTTCCATGTCATCGAAGAACAGATGTCGGCCGCCGTCGAGCTCTTTCCGATCTTCTCCCGGGCGCATCTGCTGCGCACTTGGGGCGGAATCGTCGATGTGACCATGGACGCCTCCCCCATCGTCTCTCCGACGCCGATCGAGGGGATGTACGTGAACTGCGGCTGGGGCACCGGCGGCTTCAAGGGAACCCCCGCCGCCGGCTACACCTTCGCCCACACCATCGCGACCGGGGAAGCCCACCCGCTGAACGCTCCGTACGCGCTGGACCGCTTCGAGACCGGACAGCTGATCGACGAGCACGGCGCTGCCGCCGTCGCCCACTAGTACCCACCGTCAAAAGGACTTCCCATGCTGCTCATTGAATGCCCCAACTGCGGGCCACGCGATGAAACCGAATACCACTATGGCGGTCAGGCGCATGTTGCCTACCCGGAGAACCCGGCGGAGCTGACAGACAGCGAATGGTCGCGTTACCTCTTCTACCGCAAGAACCCCAAGGGCATCTTCGCCGAGCGCTGGAACCACGCGGCAGGCTGCCGAAAATGGTTCAACGCACTGCGGGACACCTCCACGTATGAAATCCAAGCCATTTACCAGTTGGACGAGCCGCGACCTGACGTCACGTCCCCCGAGCTGATCCACGCACGGCAGATCACCCCAGAAGGAGGAAAACGATGAGCCCCACGCAGCCCGCAACGCCGCTGGCCGGTCGCCTTGAGGCCGGCCGGGTCCAGGGCCACGGCATCGACAGGTCCCGGACACTCAGCTTCACCCTCGACGGGCAGCAGCTCGACGCCCACCCCGGTGACACGGTGGCCTCGGCCGCCCTTGCCGCCGGCCGCATCGCCTGCGGCAACTCGCTGTACCTGGGCCGCCCGCGCGGCATCCTGGCCGCAGGTGTCGAGGAACCCAATGCCCTGATCACCGTTGCCTCCCGCTTTACCGGCCAGGTCGACGAATCCATGCTCCCGGCCACGGTCACCCACGTGACCGAGGGGATGAAGGCCAACTACCTCAGTGGCCTGGGGGTGCTCGATCCACGCCGTGACGAGGCCTACTACGACCGCAAATACGTGCACGCCGATGTGCTCGTCGTCGGTGCCGGGCCCGCAGGCCTGGCCGCCGCCCGCCAGGCAGCGGCCTCGGGGGCCCGCACGATGCTCATCGACGAACAGCCGGAGCCGGGCGGATCGCTGCTCTCCTCGAGCACCGAGGAAGTCAACGGCTCCCCCGCCGCGCAGTGGGCCGCCGACACCGCCGAGGAATTGGGGCAGGCCGAAGAGTTCACCTACCTGGCCCGCACCACGGCTTTCGGCGCCTACGACGAGAACTACATCATCGCCGTGCAGCGTCGCACCGACCACCTGGCCGAGGATCCGGGAGAGGGTGTCTCCCGCGAACGCATCTGGCATATCCGTGCCAAGCAGGTCGTGCTGGCCACCGGTGCGCATGAGCGTCCGCTGGTCTTCGCCAATAACGACCGACCCGGCGTCATGCTCGCCTCCGCGGTGCGCAGCTACCTGAACCGGTACGGCATCGCGGCCGGCTCCCGCGTCGTGGTCGCCACGACCAACGACTCCGCCTATGCAACGGTCGCCGACCTGCACGCAGCCGGTGTCGACGTCGCCGCCGTCGTGGACGCCCGTACCGAGGCCTCCGCCGAGGCTTCGAGGGTGCTCGCGGCCACCGGCGTCCGTTCGCTCCTCGGCTCCGCGGTGGTGGACACGGCAGCCGACGGACAGGGCCGGGTCAGCGCCGTCACCGTCTCCGCCCTGGACCAGGACGGTCAGGCCACCGGCACCGCCGAAGAGATCGACGCCGATCTGCTGGCCGTCTCCAACGGCTGGAGCCCGGTGGTGCACCTCTACAGCCAGCGTCAGGGAAAGGTCGCCTGGGATCAGGAGCTCGCTGCCTTCGTGCCCGGCAAACCGCTGAAGAACATGCACACCGCCGGTGCCTTGAACGGTTCCTACGATCTGGCCTCCTGCCTGTCCGAGGGCCATGCCGCCGGCGGGAACGCCGTCACCGCCGTCGGGCAGTCAGCCTCCGTCACCGCTGCTTCCGCCGCAGCGTGCGCGATCGCGCCATCGCGCCCCCTGTGGCTGGTCCATGGCACCCACGGCAGCGAGGGCGAATGGGACACCCACTTCGTGGACCTGCAGCGCGACCAGACAGTAGCCGACGTCGTGCGCTCCACCGGGGCCGGCATGCGCTCGGTGGAACACATCAAGCGCTACACCTCGATCAGCACTGCCAACGACCAGGGCAAAACCAGCGGCGTGCCCGCCATCGGCGTCATCGCCGCGGTCCTGGGCATCGAGGAGCTCGGGGAGATCGGCACCACCACGTTCCGGGCCCCCTACACCCCAGTGGCCTTCGCCGCCTTGGCCGGCCGTCAGCGCGGGCAGATGCTCGACCCGGCCCGGTTGACGTCCATCCATCCCTGGCATCTCGCCCACGGCGCCGTGTTCGAGGACGTCGGACAGTGGAAGCGCCCCCGGTACTTCCCGCTGGACGGGGAGGACATGGATGCCGCGGTGCAGCGCGAATGCGCGGCCACCCGTGAATCCGTGGGCTTCCAGGACGCCACGACCCTGGGCAAGATCGAGATCCGTGGTCGCGACGCCGGCGAGTTCCTCGGCCGGATCTACACCAATGGGTTCAAGAAGCTCAAGAACGGAATGGGCCGCTACGGCCTGATGTGCACCCCCGACGGGATGATCTACGACGACGGCGTGACCCTGCGGTTGGAGGAGGATCGCTACTTCATGACCACCACCACCGGTGGCGCGGCGAAGATCCTGGACTGGCTGGAGGAATGGCTGCAGACCGAGTGGCCGGAACTGGACGTGGTGTGCACCTCGGTGACCGAGCAGTACTCCACCGTGGCCGTCGTCGGGCCGAAATCCCGTGCCGTGATCGCCAAGCTGGCCCCCGAACTGGACCTCTCCAATGAGGACTTCAAGTTCATGGCCTTCCGCGAGACCACGTTGGCCAACGGGATCCCGGCACGTATCTGCCGGATCTCCTTCTCCGGCGAACTGGCCTTCGAAATCAACGTCTCGGCCTGGTACGGACTCAAGGTATGGGAGGACGTCGCCGAAGCCGGCGCCGAATTCAACATCACCCCGTACGGCACCGAGACGATGCACGTGCTGCGCGCTGAAAAGGGTTTCATCATCGTCGGGCAGGACACCGACGGCACCGTGACCCCGCAGGACGCCGGGATGGATTGGGTGGTTTCCAAGCTCAAGGACTTCATCGGCAAGCGCTCCTATGCCCGTGCCGACACGGCCCGTGAGGATCGCAAGCACCTGGTCGGCGTGCTGCCGGTGAACAAGACCACGCTGCTGCCCGAGGGCGCCCAGCTGGTGAACACCGGAACACCCATCACCCCGCAGCTGGGCCCGGTGCCCATGGAGGGCCACGTGACCTCCAGCTACCGCAGCCCGGCCCTGGGCCGCACCTTCGGTCTGGCCCTGGTCAAGAACGGCCGCAACCGCATGGGTGAGGTCGTCCAGTCGCTGCTGGACGGCGAACTCGTCGACGTCGAAATCACATCCCCCATCCTCTACGACCCTGAAGGGAGCCGTCGCGATGGCTGAGAACACCTTGGAAGCACCCTCCGTGAACCAGGAGGTCGCCGCGCTGCGCACCAGCCCGGTCGGCTACCTGGCCCGGGAAATGGCCGCCGGCTCCGTCAGCGGCGAACGGGGCATCGCCCTGCGTGAACTGCCGTTCCTGACCCAGATCGGCCTGCGGGTCGTGCCGGGGTCGGCCACGGCGAAGGTCCTGGAGTCGGCGCTGGGGCTGAACCTGCCGCAGCGTGTGGGCGAAGTCGGCGGCGACGAGACCCTGTCGGTGCTGTGGCAGGGACCCGATGAGTTCCTGCTCGTCGGCGCCCCGGACAGCGTGGATGCCGCACCCCTGGCCGAGCTTTTGGGCGACGGCGAAGGCGCCCTGCCCGGCTCCGTCGTGGACCTGTCGGGGAACCGCACCACCTTGGAACTGTCGGGTCCCTCGGCCCGGTCGGTCCTGGAGAAGGGCTGCCACTACGACCTGCACCCGTCGGTCTTCGGCACCGGTTCAGCCGTCTCCACGGCCGTCGGGCCCGTGCCCGTGTTCTTGTGGAAGACGGACGAAACCACGTTCCGGATCATGCCGCGGGCCTCCTTCGCCGACTACATGGTGCATTGGCTGCTCGATGCCATGCTCGAGTACTCGGCGGCAGAGGTGGCCTGATGGCACTGAGCACACTGGACCTGTTCTCGGTGGGGATCGGCCCGTCCTCCTCCCATACGGTGGGTCCCATGCGGGCAGCCCGGCGGTTCACCTCCGGGCTGGCCGCGGACTCCCTGCTGGCCTCGGTCAGCCGGGTCAAGGCCGAACTCTTCGGCTCCTTGGGGGCCACCGGCATCGGACACCACTCCGACCAGGCGGTGATCCTCGGGTTGGCCGGACACGATCCGGCGACGATCGATACCGATACCGCCGGGGAACTGGTCGCCTCCTGCATCCGTGAGGGGAGGCTGCCGCTGGACGGGGGTGCCGACATCGAATTCAACGATGAACGTGATGTGGTCCTCCATCGGCGCAAATCGTTGCCCGCCCACCCCAACGGCATGGTCTTCCAGGCCTTCGGGGCGGACGGGATGACGATCCGGGAGAGCACCTACTACTCCATCGGCGGTGGGTTCGTGGTCGACGACGTCTCCGCCGAAGCCGACCAGCTGGTCTCCGATGAAACCCCGTTGCCGCATCCGTTCAGCACCGGCGGTGAACTCCTGGCCGCCTGCCAAGCCTCCGGGATGAGCATTGCCGAGGTCATGATGGCCAACGAGAATTCCTGGCGGCCCGAAGCGGAAACCCGGGCTGCCCTGCTGCACATCTGGTCGGTGATGGTCGAATGCGTGGAGAACGGCTGCACCCGCGCCGAACCCGTGCTGCCCGGCGGACTGAAGGTCCGCCGTCGTGCCCCGGAACTGCGGGAGAAGCTGCGCCAGCAGGAAGTGGCCGATCGGGCCGGCGGCGCCGAACCGTCCGACCCGCTCTGGGCGATGGAATGGGTGAACCTCTATGCCCTGGCCGTGAACGAGGAGAATGCCTCGGGTGGGCGCATCGTCACGGCACCGACCAACGGAGCCGCGGGCATCATTCCGGCGGTACTGCACTTCTATGCGCGGTTCATCGACGGCGCGGACGAGGACGGGATCGTCACGTTCCTGCTCACTGCCGCGGCCATCGGCATCCTGTTCAAACAGAACGCGTCGATCTCCGGCGCCGAGGTCGGCTGTCAGGGCGAAGTCGGTTCGGCCTGCTCGATGGCTGCCGCAGGGATCTGCGCAGTGCTCGGCGGCACACCGGAACAGGTCGAAAACGCGGCGGAGATCGGGATCGAGCATAATCTGGGATTGACCTGCGACCCGGTGGGCGGGTTGGTGCAGATTCCGTGCATCGAACGCAATGCCATCGCTTCGGTCAAGGCCATCAACGCAGCCCGGTTGGCCCGCCATGGCGACGGCGAACACCGCGTCACCCTGGACCAGGCCATCGAGACGATGCGTCAGACTGGTGCCGACATGAAGGATAAATACAAGGAAACCTCGCGCGGCGGGCTCGCCGTGAACGTCATCGAGTGCTGAGCATCCCTCCCCCTCCAGAAAGCAGGACACCATGGTCCAGGCCTCCGACTCCCCGCTCCACGAATTCGTCCTGAGCCTCGACTGCCCCGAACGCCCGGGCATCGTCCATGCCGTTTCGGGTTTCCTGCTCGAACATGGTGGGGACATCCACGAGCTGCGCCAGTTCGACGACTTCCATGAGGGCCGGTTCTTCCTCCGGGTCCATTTCGTCAGCCGTCCCGGCCCCGACTCCCCGCAGGTCGCCATGGATCCTGAGCTCGAACTCCAGCGCCTGCGCGGGGCCTTCTCCGAACTCGGCGCCGACTACAAGATGCAATGGAGCCTCCGCCCGCTGAACGAGAAGCGTCGGGTGCTGGTCATGGTCTCCAAATTCGGGCACTGCCTCAACGACCTGCTCTACCGTTCCCGCATGGGTGAATTGCCCGTGGAGATCGTCGCCGTCGTCTCCAACCACCTCGACCACCAGTCGTTGGTGGAATGGCATGGCATCGACTACCACCACGTTCCGGTCACCGCCGAAACCAAGCCCGCAGCCGAGGCACGGCTGTTGGAGCTGATGGAGGACTACGACGTCGAACTGGTGGTCCTGGCCCGCTACATGCAGATCCTCTCCGATGAACTCAGCCGCCAGCTCACCGGACGCACCATCAACATCCACCATTCCTTCCTCCCCAGTTTCAAGGGAGCCAAGCCCTACCACCAGGCCCACACACGCGGGGTGAAGACCGTCGGGGCGACAGCCCACTACGTGAATAGTGAGCTGGACGAGGGGCCGATCATCTCCCAACAGGTCCAGGACGTCGACCACACCTTCTCCCCGGCGGATCTGGTGGCCGCAGGACGCGACACCGAATGCCGGGCCCTGTCCAACGCCGTACGTTGGCATTGCGAGGGCCGGGTCTTCCTCCTGGAGAACAGGACAGTGGTCCTGCGCTAGCCGGCGACGATAGGCTGGACGATCAGGACGCCTCCCCGCGCGGGGAGGGAGCGGAGGTTGGGATGGCACCGGAACGCCAGGCATTGGTCATCGTCGGAGTCGATGGTTCCGCCTCATCGGTGGAGGCATTGCGTCAAGCCCAGCATGTCGCCGTCGGATTGGATGCACGGATCGAGGCGACCGCCTGCTGGGACTACCCGCCGATGCCCGAAAGATACGAAGTCATGGGCATCGAGGGTTTCGAGGAACGCGTCGAACATACGGTCGCTGCCGCCTTGAAGGAGGCCTATGGGCCCGAGCTTCCGGAGAATGTGACGGTCCGTTTGCGTCAGGGCAGCGCCCGACCGACGCTCATCGAGGCCAGCAAGGAGGCCGATATGCTCATCGTCGGCCGGCGTGGTCGCGGAGGGTTCGTCGGGCTGCTGCTCGGTTCGGTCAGCTCCGCCTGCATCGCCCGGGCCTTCTGCCCGGTTCTGGTCGTGCGTGGCCCCGCCCTGGCAGACACCGAGGTGCCTGACTGATCCACGCTCCGTCCGTGGTCGCGGCCTGTGGGCGGCTCGTCGCTCAGGGGCGCAGTGTTCTTCAGGGGCGCAGGGCCTCTGCAGCACTGCCGATGAGCAGCACGAAGCCCGCGGCGACGGCGCAGGCCGGGGCAGCCACCGCGGTGGTGGTCAGCCCGAGGGCCAACCCCATAAGGCCCAGCACCACCAGCGCCGCGCCGAGCCAGAGGAAGACCGGAGCGGCGAAGGCCCGGGCATAGGGCAGGAAGTGCGCACCCACTGCCAGGGCGACCACCGCGGGCTCAAGGCCCTCCTGTCCTGCGGATTCGAGCCAGCGGATCCCGACGAACATGATGGCCAGCATCCCGATGATGCCGGCGATATAGACCAGTCCGCCCGTCCGGTCCGGCGGCGGAAGCGCTGGAAGGGGTCGGCGCCGCAGCAGGACCGCCCAGCACCAGAAGACCAACGCGACCAGTCCGAGCGCCCGCAGGGACCAGGTCCAGGGATCTTGCAGCGCTGCGCTGTTGAAGAAGATGAACGCGCAGCCACCGAGGGCGCCGATCAGGGAACCCGAGACCCGGGGATGG
>JBBSRM010000107.1:0-8286 GCA_038243055.1 Actinomycetales bacterium | reverse complement strand
CTCGACTTGTCGCGTCTGGACTTGCCGAGTCTGGACCGGCAGCGTCTCCACCACAGAAGGCGGCGGCTCCACCCTCGCGGATGGAGCCGCCGCCTTCTGTCATGGGTCGGCCCGGGGACTAGGGCTTCTTCCCGCAGACGACCTTGTTCCAGGGCTGGTAGGTCCAGTGCAGGCTGTCCTTGAGGGTTTCCGAACCCGCCGTCCGGGTGCGGTGCACGTCGACCGAGAAGCCCTTCTGGCCACCGGATTCCGAGACGCACTTCTCGGCGTCGTTGTAGACCGTCTTGGGATCGGTCCGGTCGTAGTGGCCGGAGGTCTTGGAGGTGACCTTGTACTTCTTGGTTCCCCACAGGCGGGTGTTCACGTGGCTGTCGGTCACCCAGGCCTGGATCATCACGGCGTGACCGGTGTTGTTCTTCCAGGCCATGTCGATCTGGCCTTCCCACAGGGTGGATTCGCGGCCGGCCGGGTAGCGGTCGAACCAGCGACTATGTTGGCGGTGGGCGACGTCGTCCATTCCACCGAGCCATCCGACGTTGAACAACTGGGTGGAGATCTGCGACAGGCCGCCGCCGATGGCTTCGGAGGAGAAACCGTTCTCCACGACGCCGGATTTGAAGTAGCCGTTCGCCTCCGTGATGGGTGCCAGCGCCTTGGTCAGCGAAAACGTGTCATCGGGCATGACCAGCACTCCGTTGAGCTTCGAGGCGCCGGCGCGCAGGTTCTTGGTCCGGACCGTGTCGTAGGTGGGGTAGGGGGTGGAGAACTTCACGATCTCCTCCTTCACGCCCAGTTTCTTCGCCTTGGCGGTCGTCAGTTCCGGCTCGGTGACGGCGACGTCGATCTTGGCGGTCCGGGATTCGGCGGTCGTGGCGGTGAGGATCTTCTCGGTGAGGTCCTTCGTCTCGACGCCGTGGCCCGTGACCGCAGGGATGATCTTCGGCTTGCCGTCCTTCAGGACGATGCGGGCGTCCTTGGCCGTCGAAGCCATCTTGGGGTTGGCCTTGAGCAGCCGGTCGGCGAGTTGCTGGTTATCCAGCGACATCTTCACCGCGCCGTCGGCGATCTTGAAGGAGGCTGCCTCAGCCAACTCGGCAGGCTTCAACGTGGCCTTCAGGTCATCGGCGGCCACGGTCACGTTACCGGCGACCAGGGGCTTGGCCTGCTCGTCGCGGACCTTCTCGAAGGCCGAGGCAGGAGTTTTGGCGTCAACCGTCGAGGTGGGCACCTTGATGGGTTCGCTCGCACCGAACCAGGACTTCCCGATGACTTCGCCGGCCTGGTCCGCGTCGACCTTTTCGCCGGTGGTCGGCTCCTGGTAATCGACTTTGGCGTCCTTGAAGGCGATCTTGCCTTCGGACACCTTTTGATCGAGCTTGGGGCGCAGTTCTTCGATGGCGGCGTGCAATGCGTCGTCGTCCTGGGTCAGTACCGGTTCAATAGACGAGCCACCGGTCAGGCGTTGGAACAGGACCACCGGGTTCAGTGTGTACCCGGTCCGGCCCTGCAGGGTGGCGTCGATGTCCAGCCCCAAGCCGGCCTGGTCGGGGGTCAGAGGCGCGGACTGCTCGCCGGCGGCGATCGTGATCGGCTCGGAAGCCAACGGGTCCAGTTCCCGGTGCAGACGGTCGGCGGCCTCGGAGCTGCTCATGCCGCCGATCTCAACCCCATGAACCGTGGCCCCATGGGGAATCTGGTCGCCGAGCATCGAGGCCCCGCCTGCATAGGCTCCAGCCAACAGGATGACGGCTCCACCGCCAATCAACCAGCCCTTTTTCTTCTTGCTCGTGCCTTGTTTGTCCCGAATCATTGCCCGCGAATACTCCATGTTCATCGACGCCGTGCGCCCGTCGGAACGCGCACCACAAGAAATCCTAGCGCCGCGGGCGCGCGCAAAGGCGCTGGTCGTGTCCGCGGGCGCCGGTAGTTATGCAATCGTCATGATCAAATACCTGCCAGATGTCGGATGATGTCCAGCCGCGGCAGGTCGATCACGGCATCGGCGGCGGTGCACAGGGCGGGCTTCGCACAATAGGCGATCCCGAGTCCAGCCGCCTGGACCATCAACAGGTCATTGGCTCCGTCGCCGGCGGCGATGGTGTGCTCGACGGGGATGCCTGCCTCGGTTGCCCAACGCCGCAGGGACGACTCCTTGGTGGCGGCATCGACGACGTCCCCGTGGACGGTTCCGGTCAGCCGGCCCGCGGTGACGCCCAGATCGTTGGCCAGGGCGAAGTCCAGGCCCAACTCGTCGGCCAGGGGCCGGAGGATTTGGAGGAACCCGCCGGAAACGACGCCCACGAGGTGTCCGCCTGCATGGCAGGCCTCGATCAGTTCCCGGGCTCCTGCCGAAAGGACGACGGCGTCGCGCACTTGGTCGATGACCTTGGCATCCAGCCCGGACAAGGTGGCGACCCGGGCGTGGAGGCTCTCGGCGAAGTCCAGTTCGCCGCGCATGGCCGCTTCGGTGACGGCCGCGACTTCGGTTTCACGACCGGCATGGGCGGCCAGCAGCTCTATGACCTCCTGCTGGATCAACGTGGAATCAACGTCCATGATCAGCAGCTTGCGGGGTGCCTCGAGGAGCGTGGCCGGCACCAGAGCATGTAATGCGCCGTCGTCGGCGAGCCGCTCCAGTAGTGCCTTCGCCTGCGCTCCCTGGGGGTCTTCCGGCGTCGTGCGGGTCAGTGCCCGGCGTGTTCCGGCGTAACCCGGCCCCGAGAACCCCGTGGAGGAGGTCACCGTGAACCCGTGGGCGTCGAGGAGCGCTTCGATCCGCGCCGGGCCGAGCCGGTTCCCCTCCGGCCCGGCGGAATCCGCAGGGGTCCCCACACCGTGGTCGGGGGAGGAGACGAGCCGATGATGGGAGACGAGGTAACTGCTGATCTTCATGGAACGATTCTCCCGTGCGGCGCCCTGACAGCGCTACTTCGCGACGCGGTTGGGCGGCGCACCCGGTAGCATTTGGCCGATCACCTAGGTGTTGCCTTAGTGTTTTGATCATGAATGATGTGCTCTCCTTTACCGGTATCGACGTGGTCCGGGGTCAGAAGAACCTCTTGACGAGCATCGACTGGCAGGTGAAGGAGGACGAACGGTGGGTCGTTCTGGGTCCCAACGGGGCCGGAAAGACCACCCTGTTGCAGATCGCCGCAGCGCGAATGCACCCCACGCGTGGCACCGCGGAAATCCTGGACGAGACCCTCGGACGCGTCGATGTCTTCGAATTGCGCCCACGGATCGGTTTGTCCTCCGGGGCCCTCGCCACGCATATTCCCGGACACGAGACGGTGCTCAACGCCGTGGTCACCGCCTCCTGGGGCACCACCGGTCGCTGGCGTGAACAGTACGAGCCCATGGACGAACGCCGGGCCTTCTCCCTGCTGCACGACTGGGGCATGTCCACCCTGATCAACCGGAAATTCGGCTCACTGAGCGACGGCGAACGCAAACGCGTACAGATCGCCCGCGCCCTGATGACCGACCCCGAGCTGCTGCTCCTGGACGAACCCGGCGCCGGACTGGACCTGGCAGGACGCGAGGACCTCGTGGCTCGCCTCTCCGAGCTCGCCGCCGACGAAGACGCGCCAGCCATGGTCCTGGTCACCCACCACCTCGAGGAAATCCCCCCGGGTTTCACCCACGCGATGCTGCTGCATGAAGGAAACATCGTCTCCGCCGGCCCCATCGAAACGACGCTGACCGAAGCCAACCTCTCCAAGACCTTCGAACTGGACCTGAGCCTGCGCGTAGACGAGGGCCGCTACACGGCCGTCGCCCGACACGGCGCCTAGGGCCAGCGCAGCGCATGGAATTATGGAGGGAACTGCTCGTCCTCTTTGCCGGGCTCTGGGCGGGAACGATCAACACGATCGTCGGCTCCGGCTCGCTGGTGACGTTCCCGGTTCTCGTCGCCTTGGGCTTCGCGCCGGTCAACTCCATCATCTCCAACGCCATGGGCCTGGTAGCCGGTGGCTTCTCCGGCGCCTGGGGGTATCGGCGGGAAGCCCGCACCGTCCCCAAGACGATACTGAAGCTGGTCCCGGCGTCGCTGGTGGGCGGCGTCCTGGGTGCCTTCCTGCTGCTACACCTTCCCGAGACGGTCTTCGGCTATGTCGCCCCGGTACTCATCGCGATCGCGATCCTGCTGGTCATCTTCCAGCCGCGGCTGGCGCGGTGGGTCCGCGAACGTCAAAGCGGTGACGCGCTGCGTCCGGCCCATGCCGACGATCAGAAACTGCCTGCACTGGTCTACGTACTGGTCTTCCTCATCGGCGTCTACGGTGGCTACTTCACGGCAGCACAGGGCATCCTGGTCATGGCTGTGCTGGGCATCTTCTTCCACGGTTCGCTGCAGCAGTCCAACGCGATCAAGGTCATCCTCTCGTTGGTGGTCAACCTGGTCGCCGCGGCGTCCTACCTGCTCTTTGCCTTCGACCGGATCAACTGGCTGATCGTGCTGCTCATCGCCGGTGGTTCACTGGTCGGCGGGTTCATCGGGGCCCGGGTCGGCCGGAAGCTCTCACCACTGCTGCTGCGTTCCTTCATCGTGGTGCTCGGGCTCGTCGCCCTGGTGGTCATGATCGGCAAGCTGGTCACCTGATGCCGGTCATCAGGATCGAATCGGCGGCCGACCCCCGCGTCTCCGATTACGTTGCGCTCTCGGACGCCGCCCTACGCCAACGCGCCGACCCGGGACGTGGACTCTACATCGCCGAAAGTTCCAAGGTCCTGCGTCGGGCCCTGGCCGCTGGACACGTGCCGCGCTCCTTCTTCCTGGCCGATAAATGGCTCGATGGCCTGGCTGATGTCCTCGATGCGCACCCCGACGTCCCGGCATTCGTCGGGTCCCCGGGGGTGTTGGAGGAGATCACCGGCTTCCACCTGCACCGTGGGGCACTGGCTGCCATGAACAGGCCGCGACCGGTTCCGGTGGCCGAGGTCGTGGCCGGGGCCCGCAGGGTGCTGTTGCTCGAGGACATCGTGGACCACACCAACCTCGGGGCGATCTTCCGTTCGGCGGCTGCCTTGGGAGTGGACGCCGTCCTGGTGTCCCCTCGTTGTGCCGATCCGCTGTATCGCCGGTCGATCCGTGTCAGCATGGGCGGGGTCTTCCAGATTCCGTGGGCCCGGCTGGACGATTGGAACGAGGGGCTGGACGGGCTGCGTCGGGCCGGGTTCACGCTGGCAGCCATGGAAGTCACCGATTCGGCCCGGCTCATCGACGAGGTCGCCGCCGAGAACATCGACCGGTTGGCCCTCGTGCTCGGCACCGAAGGGGCTGGCGTCTCGCCCGGCACCCTCGCCGCCGCGGACCTGGCCGTGATGATCCCCATGCGTGAAGGCGTGGACTCGCTGAATGTCGCAGCCGCCTCCACCGTGGCCATGTGGGAACTCCGGGCGCGTTAGGCGCGGCGGTTTTCACGGGCCTTCATCGGGTCTCCTGGAACCTTGGCCAGAGTGGATCCGGCCGTCACAATATGCGCGCTACACGGCTGGGATGACGCTGACGGGGGAGTACGAGTCCGATGGCCGGCGTGATTGCCGGAGACCATCAGAACTTGGCGTTGGTGTTCGGCACTGAAGGCCAGGGCCTGAGTCCGGCTGGAGACCACGGGCTCGATCGGCGCGTGATGATCCTGATGGTGGGCGGAGGCGACTCACTCAACGTCGCTGCGGCGCCCGCTGTGGCGTTGTATACGACGCGGTAGCGACTTACCGTGACTAATAATGAGAGACTGACCTTCACGAACAATTCCTTCGAGCGTGTCCATTTTTCTGTACTCGAGCAGATGGAATCAAGCGAGAGTCGAAGTGCGTCCGTCAGCTTGACCTCCATGACAGTCCGCCGCCGCAGAGGCGAGGTGTTCGCTCTTTCGGGCCGCCCATATTTCAGCTCTCGCTCTCGTCAGTTGCGGACCGAGCGCGTTCGCGCAGAGTGTCGATGTATTCGGAGCGGACGACTCTTAGTGCTCGTCGGCACTTGCCCGGGTTGATGTCGCGGACGTACTCGAACAGCCGGCCCTGCATATTAGCCGACCAGCAGTGGGCGAGTGCCCAGCACTGAACGGTCTCGGCTTCGAGTGGGAACCCGGCATTGCAGAGCATCAGCAGCACGCCGACGACCCGGTCGTTCTCGTACCCGGCGGAGATGGTGTTTTTGCTCGTCTCTGTCAGGGCCGTCAGCGCTTCACTGACGACTGGGTCGAGTGACGGGCTGCCGAATCATCCAAGGTCGAGGTCGCCGGAGAGCCACTCGTATGTCCGGTGCTTTTCGGCAGTCAGATTGAAGTTCAGAACCTCTCCCAAATAGGAGTCGAACGCTTCAAGGGTCAGCGAGTCGCCAATGGGAAGAATTTCGACATCGCCGTCTTCGGCGTCGAATTCAGCGGTCGCCATTGCGCTACCGGCAACGACGAGCGAGGTGAACAGCCTTCCATGGCCGACAAGATGGCGAAGCCGAGCTTGGACTTCGTCTGTTCGGCTGACGACAGCAACATGTTCGAGTCCGGCTGCGGACTCGGGAAATTCCAGGTCGTCGTAGTGCCCGTGGCGTTCGCAGTAGCGCGCCAGTTCGATTTGATTGATTGCTGGGCGATCGTCGCCCAGCAGCTCGATCAGCAGGTCGTCTTCGGGTTGCACTCCGGCATAGATATCCTGGAATTTGTCGTATAGATGGCCCAAGGCAGCGAGCGTGATGAGTTGTGACGCATAGTCACTACTGGATTCGTCCACGATCGCCTGTACGTCCCCCTCCCGGGCAAGAGCCGCCCAAGCCCAGGGGATCCAATTGTGTTTGTCGTGGTACTGAAGACCGGAGGTGATGATTTCCAGTGTTTCCTCGGGAATCTGGATGTGCATCTGTGAAGCGGTTTCCATGGCTGTCCTTCCGTGTGTTGCTTGATCCACTCTGAAAGCAGTTTGTCATGCACCCCTGACATTGAGCCCGCACATACAAACGGTACGTTCGGATGTCAGTGAGTCGTGAGTGCGTAGCCAGGCTCTCCAGACTGTCCTAACCTGTGCTTTAGCTGGGCGAAAGAGGTGGGCTCTTCATTTCGATGGGATCACGACGGACGAACCATTGGATACCGCCGACCATTGATCCTCGTGACATATTCGTAAGTGCGGTGACGCGGTAAAGAGGCTGAGAATCTGGTGTTGCTACGCAGGTCTCCTTCCCTCTGCCAGAGCACGGTCTCGATCTCACAAACATTGATGGAGCCGCATTCCCTTCGACGCTTCTGAGATGAGGCAGGACGGACGAAAGACGTGTGTATCCGGACCGGGCGCGGCGTCATCACGAGTACTCAGCCCTGCCGCTGAGCAGCCTGACGAGCACTGGCTCGAGCCGTTTGATGTCCTTTGTTTTCTTCGTCGGGCCCCTCGCACCAGCGGAGCCACCCCGCAGCAACCGGTCGTGCGCGTGGGACAGCGGCGACCTACCGACAAGCGTGAGCAGAACCATCTCAAGACTCCGCACGTAGGCAGCGGCCCGATCAAAGGTATTCCCACTTTTGGCGCAAAAAGAGGGCGCCCTGTCACGGTATAGAGTGCTCTGTCTCATTTCAGTCACTTGATTGGGCCCACCCCGATTTCTTCGGCGACTAGCTTCACCGAGCGGTCCGCTCCCAGGGCGAGGCGGACGGATTATTCACGGAAGCTTGGATCGTAATTCTTCTTGCTACTGGCGGTATTTGAAACGAGGGCTCCAATCAAGCTGTCTCACAAAACCCTACGGCCGCAGACATCAGCGTTGATGCGTCGCCTTCCGGGAACGAGTCCGGGCGGCCGCTGGAGTGGTGAGGGGCGGGTAGTGGCCGTTCGGGCCAGTAGGGAACTGCGGGCCCGCTAGGCGCGGCGATTTTTCTCGGCATATGCCGGTGGGCTACAGTTAATAGTCGGTTCCGTGACGAACGGAACGGCTTTACCCGTATGGCTGCTGGCAAAATCCAGTGGCTCGAACAAAGGTTTTCCCCATGAAGTCCAACACTCACCCGAAGTACGCGGAGGTCGTGTTCAACGACCTCGCCTCCGGCGAAAAGATCCTGACCCGCTCCACCCGCTCGTCGAATAAGACGATCGAGTGGGAAGACGGCAACACCTACCCGGTGATCGACGTCGAGATCTCGGCAGCATCACACCCGTTCTACACGGGTAAGCAGCGCATCATGGACTCGGCAGGCCGCGTCGAGCGCTTCAACGCCCGCTTCAAGAACTTCGGCAAGAAGTAAGCGGACACTTCATGTGGCAAAAGGACCCTCCGGGGTCTTTTTGTCGTTAACG
>JBBSRM010000106.1:0-8330 GCA_038243055.1 Actinomycetales bacterium | reverse complement strand
TCCGACCCCCAAAAGCAACGTGGGGTCAATGCCGGCGTTATCGAACTTGTCATGTGCCAGATCCGCCGTGGGAGCCATCCGTAGTTCGCCGTCGGTTCTTTTGAAGGTCGTCGAAGACTCAATGATGCCGTTTTCCACCCTGCGACCGAGTTTGATGATCTCGGAGACCCTGCGGTGTCCCGCCGCACTCCGCTCGCAGTGCACCACGAGGTCGATGCAGGAGGCAACGGTCGGCAGCACGAAATTGGAGTTGATGTTTTCGCCAGCCAGCAACGGAAGCGTACAGATTTTCGTGACCGCATCACGGGCGGAGTTGGCATGGACGCTGGCCATCCCGGGAAGTCCCGCGTTCATCGCGATCAGCATGTCCAACGCTTCTGCTTCACGGACTTCGCCGACGATGATCCGGTCGGGACGCATACGCAAAGCTTCCTTGACGATTCGGCGCATATCGATTTGGCCGTGGCCTTCCAGATTCGACTGGCGGCACTGCATCGCCACGACATCACGGAGAGGAATCTTGAGCTCAAAGATCTCCTCCACCGTGATGACTCGCTCGCGGCTACCGATCCCGGACGCCAGGCAATTCAGCAAGGTTGTTTTTCCGGCCTGGGTCGCCCCTGAGACCAGGACATTGAGTCCGGCCCCTACGGCGGCGTGCAGATAGTCAGCGGCCTGCCGGCTGAGGGACCCCAACTCAACCAGGTGGTCCAGACGTGATGCTTTGACTATAAATTTCCGGATGTTCACGGACCAGTATTTTCTGGTGATATCCGGGATGACCACATGCAGACGCGACCCGTCGGGCAGTGCGGCATCGACAAAGGGCGTGGACAGATCCAAGCGACGTCCTGAAGTCTTCAACATGCGCTCCACCAGGATCCGCACGTGTTCGTCGTCCAACCGAATCGACGTCAACTCCGAGCTGCCGCCACGCGCGGCAAAGACCTCCGAAGGAGAATTGATCCAGATCTCCTCAACCTCCGGGTCATCCAACAACGGTTGCAGCGGCCCGAAGCCCGCGATGGCGTCGAAGACCGAGCGGCCTGTTTCCTCCAGGCCACCGAGACGTGGCAGCCCTTCCAATAAGGATCGCTCATCATAGTCACGCACTGCCGCGTCGACGATGCGCCGGATCTCAGTGACATGTTCGGAAGGGTCTAGGCCGCGGCGCCGAACACGCTCGCGCACCTCGTCCTCGATGATGCGTTGTCCGTCCACCTGCAACTCCCGTGCAAAGTTCTGGGCACAGGACTCGATACCCGTGGTGTCCGCAACTGGGACAGTCCTTGTGACATTACCCACACCGCATACCCCAAACAAGGGATTAGGCCCACGTGTGGATAATCCCTGTCCAAGTTGTCCACAACATCCGACCAGCAACTACTGCGTCCGTGAATCAGAACTAGCGTGACCTGGAGCCGGGGATTATTGAGCGAAAGGCGCCTTCACATGACACTTCACGTCACCGTCGTCCGAAAGCCCCGGGGCTCATTCGACACTGCTCCAACGACGTCATTCGAAGTCACCGGCCCCAAAGGTCTCACGGGAGCCGAGCTTGGAGACGTGCTGGCCGACCTGGGCTACGCAGAACTCTGGCCGGCTGGTGGCGACCGGCTGGTTCAGTTGGATCAACTACCCGCTGAAGGGATGTTGACCCTCACACCGTTCAGCCGCCCACCTTCACCCCCGCATTCAAGCTCCGAGATATGGCTCGTCGCCATCAAGGGGCCGGATTGCGGTCCCCACCTGCTCCTCACCCGTGGCAGGTACTCCATCGGACGCGGGGACTGCGACCTGGCTACTTCGGATCCCGCGCTTTCCCGTCACCACGCCGACATCATCGTCGACAAGACCTCCATCGCACTCGTGGAGACCACCGGCTCAGCCTCAACCGAACACAGTGCACCAATGCAAAAGCAGCGGTTGCTTGGTGCCGACGACGAGTTCTCCTTGGGCAACACGACCTTCCGCATTTGTTCCATCCGAACTGACGGCACTGAACAGTCCCCGAATGATCGTCGAACGCTATGGCCGCCACCTCCTACGCGTCTATCCCGCCCGGCTTCCGGCAGTAGACCGTGGCTGATGATGGCTACAGCGGGCCTTCCCCTCCTCATCGGCATCGTTCTGGCGCTGACCATGGGTTCGTGGTTCTTTCTGGCTTTCAGCGCCTTCGGTCTCGTCACCGGCGGGGTCCCAGCCAGCATGGAGCTGATTGCACGTCGGCGATTACGTCGACGCATCCGCAGCCTCTCGGCCGACCGGATCTGCAACATGGAGCACATGGTTCCTCCCGTTGGACTCCAGGTCCTTCAAGGCACGGTGCGGGCCGAGGCCACCACGCCACCACGGCAACAACCGGGAATTCTCCATCCCCTGCGTCTTGGTTCCGGAAACGTGACACCGCCGGTCATTCTCGAGCCTCCATCCGAACGAGGCCCACAGGTAATACCCGTCAGTGGTCCCGTCATCATCACGATTGCACCAGGTGAACTGGGAATCCTGTCCGGACCGGAACCGGGCCTCGAGCCGCTCGTCCGGTCGGCGGTCATCCAGCTCTCCTATGCCTGCTCCCTTGCGAGCTCGACTCTCCTAATCGTCGGGAAGGGCGACAGCCTCCCGGCCGAAGTCCGGTTCATGCCATGCGTGCGTGCTTGCAACGACGTCGATGAAGCAATAACGCTCGTATCCGGCTTGTGTGCTTCCTCCGTCGTGCTGGTCATGTTTGAGGTTTTTGGCGCCGAACGCCTCGCTGCGGCGATCCGCAATATAGGCGGCAGCCTGCATCCACCGGCCTTGATCCTCACCGCGCCTGCATCCGATGCAACGGCCGACTGGGGCCTCGACGTCACCACGTCCAGATTGAGCCGCAGAGGCGACGAAGTCCTGGTCGCGTTGGACGGCATCTCCTCCTCGACTCTCTCCGCGGCATGCACGGCGGCACAACGAGAACTGGAGTTTCCTGCAGCTGGGAGCCCCATCCTCGATGACGTTGTCCAAACCTCGCAGGGAATTTCCACAGACCGCACCCCCGCCTGGCAGAGCTCCTCCGCAAACTCCCTCCTGAGTCACTTTGGCATCTGGGACGGGACCCCGGTGTCCTTGGATTTCGTCTGCGATGGCCCACATGTCCTCGTCACGGGGACCACCGGTTCAGGAAAGTCCGAACTCCTCAAGGCCATGGCCCTGGATCTGGTCTGCCGCTACGGACCGGACCAGTTATCGCTGCTCCTGCTGGATTTCAAAGGTGGATCCACGCTGGGCCCCTACGCGGAAACACCCCATTGCCAAAACCTGGTGACCGATCTCAATGCCGAATCCGGAGAGAGGGTCCTCGGCGGACTCCGGGTTGAACTACAACGCCGGGAATCGATCTTCAGGGAGGCCAAAGCAGAAGACTACGCACGTTATCGAAGCCTTGCCGATTCGGCTGCTGAACCCCTTCCGCGTCTTTTGGTCATCGTCGACGAGTTTCGTGTTCTAAGCGACGAACTACCCGACGCTGTTCCAGAGCTCATGCGCATCGCAACGGTTGGCCGATCACTGGGTGTGCATCTGTTGCTTGCCACTCAACGCCCGCAAGGTGTCGTCACGGCGTCCATGCGCGCCAACATCAACACCGTCATCGCCCTTCGGCTACTCAGTCCACTCGATTCGAGCGAGCTCCTCGGCACGTCGGAAGCCGCCGAACTCTCGGCGTCCAGCCCCGGTCTCGGCTTCATGCGTCGAGCTGGGGACCCACCGCTGCCTTTTCGCTCCCTTCCCATCGAGGACGACGCCCCGGTTTGGAAGGTGCAGGAAATAGGTCCAGGTTTCCAGGACTGCCGTCCGGTCGCGACGATCCATGGAACACCTCCGGCGGATTCCTCGCCGGCGGGGGTCCTGGAACGGAGGACGGCGGATGTTCCCGAGCCACCGTTCCCGGTGACGTCGTTCGCTGCGCCTCTACCTATCGAACTTCATTTCATTCCCCGTCGACTGCGTATGCAACGGCCTGAGGGGGCCATCCCGCTGGGCCTGATCGACGATATCCCGCGACAGCGCGTGACGCCGCTCTGGTGGACTCCAGAGCATCAAAGGCGGTTAGCGGTCATCGCTGGTCCAGGAAGTTCCGCCGCGGCTACGCTCCTCGGGCTACTCAACGCCCTCGCCCGTGAGGAACCGGAGCGCCACATCTACGTGCTGGACGGGGCAGGGCATTTCGGTTCGGCTGCCGGAAGCCCCCGGATAGCCGGCTTTGTCCCTGCCGGGGAACCGGAGCGGGTCCATGAACTCTTGGACGTATTCGACGCCCCACCCGATGCGGTGGGGGAACCGACAGCAACCCGGATCCTGCTCGTCAGCGGTTTGGCAGCCTGGTCCACTGTTTTGGGGGTCTCGGACTTCGCCTCCCTCGACGACCGGCTAGCCGCACTGGCCCGGACAACGGAGCGAGAAAACACTTGCATCATTGTCACCGGCGACCGAGACCTGACCTCGTCACGATTCCACGCCTTGGCGGACCACCGGCTATACCTCCGGTTCGGTCTGGGCCAGGAAACCGTGATGGGTTGGCCAAAGCTCAAGAACACCGGCCCTTACCCTGGGCGTGCCGTATGGACGTCCCCGGTCACCGATGAGCAGGGGGTCGTCGTCCAACTCTGCACGCCCGCGACGTCGACCGTCTACGCTCAGGGCCCGCCTGCGGCCCTGCCACTACGGACGTGCCATCCCCTACCTGCTCGGGTCAGGGCTGACCAGATGCCGAGCGTCAACTCCGGGCCGGGCCGGTATCCGATCGGGCTCTTGGCACCAGATCACCGCCCCTGGATCTGGGAGCCTGGCCGCGTTGGGCTCATCCTCGGTGATACCGGGACGGGAAAGACGACTCTTCTACGCCTACTGGCCGCCCAGTTGGGGTCCCTCGTCGATGCCCGCTTTTCATTGGGCCCGCTTACGGACGCACCGGAGCTGTTGTTCCTCGACGACGTCCTGGAACTCAACGACGCCGATCTGGTTCATCTGGATGCCCTGATCCGCTCCGGCACCCACGTCGTCATGTCGGCTTCACCTGAGCGAGGCGGGTTGGCTCGACTCCCCCCGGCTGCACGAATGCTGCCGCCTGCGGCGTTTCTTCTACTTAACCCCCGGCAAGCCAGCGACGGCGATTTCCCCGGATGGCGACTCCGGCCACATCAACAGGCACAGCCGGGTCGGGCCGTCGTGATGCGCCACGGAACGCTGAGCCAGGTCCAGTGCGCAATCGTGGACGTCGGAGAGGGTACCGGGGCCTAGCTTTGTGGGGCGCGGTCTCCGAAGAACGCGGTGGCTTTTGGATCGAAAATCAGCAGGATGACCGCTGCCGCCGGGATCAGCAGCGTGAAGCCCAGCACCAGGTTCCACCCCCCGCCGCCGAGGAACGAAACAGCGAAGATGACTTGGAAGACCTGCCAGACCACGGCTGCGGCGCGCGTCCAGGCATGCCCCTTGAACACCTGGACCCCGATATTGGCCTGCCACGCTGCCGCTCCCAGAATCAGGACGAACATGAAGATGCGCCCGCCCATCGGCAGGGGGCCGGGTTCACCTAGCGATGTGGCATACCAGGCGGCAGCGCCCAATGCCGCGATAGCCTCCAGCAACAACAAGGCTGCCACCACAACGATCGACGGCGGGCGCCGTCGCACGGGTGCCGGATCGTTGGGAGGAAGGGGCTGGGAACTCGGGGAACTCACTCCTCGAATCTACTCGACGTGCTCCGTGCCCCCAACCGAACGATGGCACGCACAAAACAGGTTGGAACGCCGTGGCATGGGAAATGCCGCCCCGCAAGGCTTCGATGGAGTGAGAAAAGCCTCAGTGTCGGGAAATGATTAGTTGCCGTCCAACCCTTGTTTACACACAAGTAACATGACAATCTTATGGGGCAGGTAAAGGGGAGCATTCTTGAGTGCTCTTTTTTGTGCTGCCACCGCCCCACTTATCGGATTGGCCGTAGTGGGTCGTCCCCCGAAACCTATCCCAAGGAGCATCAAAAAGCATGGATTGGCGTAGTCGCGCAGCCTGCCTGGACAAAGACCCCGAATTGTTCTTCCCCGTGGGGAACACCGGACCAGCATTGCTCCAGATCGAAGAGGCCAAGAGCGTCTGCCGCCGGTGCCCGGTCATCGACACCTGCCTTCAGTGGGCCATCGAATCCGGCCAGGATGCCGGTGTGTGGGGTGGCATGAGCGAAGACGAGCGCCGCGCCCTGAAGCGCCGCGCAGCCCGGGCCCGCCGCGCATCATAGCGAGACAGAACCTCTAGCCGTTCGGAGGGAGCGAATCCACGGATTCGCTCCCTCCGGCTCGTTAAGGACCTCCGCGCCCACCAACGATTCCGCCTCCCCGGGCGGATGTCCACGGAATGACGTCCGGTTTTGGCTACCATCGTGGGGTGAGTGAACATGGAGCCAGTCCCGACCGGGACACAATGATCGACGGCCGCTATCGCATTGTCGAGCGTCTGGCCGTCGGCGGCATGTCCACTGTCTACCTCGCCACTGACATCCGTCTCGAGCGCAATGTGGCACTAAAAATCCTGCATCCGCATCTGGCCGAGGACCCAGAGTTGGTCGACCGTTTTCGTACCGAGGCGATCACCGCAGCCGGTTTCTCCCACCCACATATCGTCGGTGTCCTGGATACCGGCGTCGACGGACACATGGCGTACCTGGCCATGGAGCTCGTCAACGGACATACCCTGCGCGACCTGCTCAAGAGCCAAGGGCGCATGGCACCACGTCAGGCCTTGGCGTTGCTGGACGCGGTCGTCGAGGGTCTCGCCGCGGCACACGCTGCCGGACTGGTCCACCGGGATATCAAACCGGAGAACGTCCTGCTGTCGAATTCGGGCCAGATCAAACTCGCCGATTTCGGACTGGCCCGCGCGGCGACCAACCAGACCTCCACTGGCAACCTCATCGGCACGGTTGCCTATGTCTCCCCCGAACTCGTCACCGGGGCCCCCGCTGATGCGCGAAGTGACATCTACGCCTTGGGCATCATGTTGTACGAGATGCTCACCGGGCGCCAACCCTTCGTGGCCGATGCCCCCATTGCCGTTGCCTACCAACATGTCTCCAATGATGTGCCGGCCCCCTCGCTCCTCCTGCCGGACCTGGCCGCCGACCTCGATGAACTCGTGGAGTTCTGCACCCGCAAGGAGCCCGAGGACCGTCCCCAGGACGCCGAGGCACTGTTGGGAGAGATCCGGCAGATCCGCCGGACCCTGACCGACGCGGAACTCGACCATCCCGGGGTCGATCCCGAAGGTAACGGTTCCGGATATGGGGCCGCTCCCACCGAGGCCATCGGTGACCCCAGCCGTCCCGCCGGAGCGACCGAGGTGATCGGGTCCCCGGACAACGCCACCAGCGTCATTTCCACACCTGCCGGAGCCACGGAGGCAATCCCTCGCTACAACGACTCCACTGATACCGGGAAGCTCACGGGTCTCCCGTTGGCCTCCGGTGATCCTCGGTCGAGCGAGAGCGGCCTCTCCCCGCGGGCCCGTGAACGCCAAGCCCGCAAGGATGCCAAGACCTCTCGTCGGCAGTGGGCCCGGGAAGCACAAAGGCCCCGGGAAAGCCTCGCCTCCCCCTCATCGCGACGACGCGGTTGGATCCTGGGTATCGTGCTCTTCCTCGTCACCGCCTTGGTGGCAACCGCAGCCTGGTTCTTCGGCATGGGCCCCGGCTCCCCGGTGCAGATCCCACAGCTCAGTGGGCAGTCAGCTGCCTCAGCCGAGCAGGCCCTGGATGCAGGCCGCGTCACGTCCAGCCCGAAAAAGATCTTCGACGACGAGGTCAAAGAGGGGCTGGTGGTCGGTTCCGAGCCGGAAGCGGGGACCACCATCCGCCGGTACCAGTCAGTTGAGCTCCTGATCTCCAAAGGTCCGGAGCTTTTTGCCGTCCCCAATGTGGTCGGTCTGGAGGAATCAACCGCCCAGAAAGTCCTAAAGGACGCTCAGATCGAGCCCGGAAAAGCCACGAAGGAGTATGACGAATCCATCGCCGCGGGGCAGATCGTTTCACAGAAGCCGAAGCCTGAAGCGGAAGTACGCAGGGGTACCCAGGTCTCCTACGTGGTCTCCCGTGGCCGGGCCCCGGTGAAGGTCCCCGACGTCACCGGACGGACGGAGAAGGATGCCATCGCCACGTTGAAAAACGCGGGCTTGGATCCAAAGAAGTCCGGCACGGAGTTCGACAAGAAGGTCGAAGAGGGAACGGTCATTTCGCAGAAGCCTGCCTCCGGCAAGGCCAAGCGGGGAACGACCGTCACCTTTGCCGTTTCCAAGGGCCCGCGGAT
>JBBSRM010000105.1:0-8535 GCA_038243055.1 Actinomycetales bacterium | reverse complement strand
GCGGTGACCCGGACCCGGGCCGGGAGTCGGGAGACCTCGGAGGGCTTCTCGGAGTCCGGGGTGCTCATAGCGGCCGGATGCGGTTCGCGGCCAATTGTTCGCGCAGCAGCGGCAGGGCGCGTCGGCTCACCGGCAGTTCGGCGTCCCCGACGACGACGGAGGCCTTGCCCGGGGCCAGTTTGACCTGATCCACCCGGTCCATGGCCACCAGGTAGCCGCGGTGGATGCGCAGGTACCCGGCGGAGCTCCATTGCTGTTCCAGATCGTTCAGCGGAACCCTGATCAGGTAGCTGGCATCGGCGGTATGCAGGCGGGCGTAGTCACCCTGGGCCCGGACGTAGCGGATCTCATCGCGCCGGATCATCCGGGTGATCCCACCCTGGTCGACGGTGATGACCTCGGGTTCCTCCGGCCCGTCCTGGATCAGCTCGCAGACCCGCCGCACCGACTCGGCCAACCGCTCCGGACGAATCGGTTTCAAAACGTAATCGACGGCCGCCAGTTCGAAGGCCTCCAGCGCCTGCGCCTCGTCGGCGGTGACGAAGACGACGGCGGGAGGACGACTGAATCGTGAAATGACCCGGGCGATGTCCAGCCCGGACAAGGAAGGCATGTGGATGTCGAGGAAGAGGGCATCGACGTCGAACTCCTGGAGCGCCTTCAGGGCCGCGGCACCTGAGGTGGCCCGGTGGATCTGCCCCACCCGGGCGTCACGCTCCAAGAGGAAGGCCAGTTCCTCGACGGCGGGCAGCTCATCATCGGCGACGACGACATTGATCATTCCCATAGTCTAGGGACAGCCGTGCTGCCGGGCACTCACAGCGGCGGGCCGGCGTCG
Organism: Actinomycetales bacterium; assembly: GCA_038243055.1. GTDB lineage: Bacteria > Actinomycetota > Actinomycetes > Actinomycetales > Micrococcaceae > Arthrobacter_H. The sequence goes on along the minus strand of JBBSRM010000105.1, from coordinate 7,697 downwards.
TAGTCGGGCTGGAATTTGGGGATGCGCACGGTGATCAGCGTCCCGGCGCCGGGTGCCGTATCGATGACCAGCCCGTGGTCGTCGCCGTAGAGCTGGCGCAGGCGCACATCGACATTGCGCAGTCCCACGTGGATGCCGGTGGTGGTCCCGGCCAGCAGCGAGCGCAGTTCCTGCGGGTCGGCGCCCACCCCGTCATCCTCGACGGTGATCTCCGCGAATTCCCCGTCATCGGCGGCGGTGAGGGTGATTAATCCTCCGTTGGTCTTGCCTTCCAGCCCGTGGCGGACCGCGTTCTCCACCAATGGCTGCAGCGACAGGAACGGGATGACGGTGCCCAGGACCTCGGGGGCGATCGCCAGCGATACCCTGATGCGTTCGCCGAACCTGGCCTTCTCCAACAGCAGGTAGCGGTCGATGGCCTGCAGCTCCTCGGCCAGGGTGGTGAAGTCCCCGTGCCGGCGGAACGAATACCGGGTGAAGTCGGCGAATTCCACGACGAGCGTCCTGGCTCGTTGCGGGTCGGTGTTGATGAACGAGGCGATCGCGTTGAGGCTGTTGTAGATGAAGTGCGGGCTGATCTGGGCCCGCAGGGCGCGTACCTCGGCCTCCATCAACAAGGCCCGTGATTCGTCCAGCTCGGCCAAACCCAATTGGGCGGCCACCCAGGCGGCCAACTCGGTGGTGGCCCGCACCAGGCCGGCGTTGGCCCGTGGGGCCAGGGCCACGACGGTTCCCACGGCACTACCGCGAACCATGATGGGTGCGTAGACGCCGTCGGCCCCCTGCCCACGGATGACCTGCGTCCGGGCGGCGCGCACGGCGTCGGCTGAATGCTCTTCGATCCGGCCCGGCTCCCGGGAAACGGTCTCGGCGAGTTGGCCGTCCAGGGCCAGGACCCTCGTCGCGTCGGTGATCGCCAGGCCTTCGCAACCGAGCACGTCGCGTAGATGCCGTGCGGCCCGCCCGGCTCCCTCGGCCTGCAACCCCGAACTGAAATGCGGGGCAGCCTGGGACACCCGGTGCAGCGTCTCGTAGGTCGCCCGGTCGACGTCGGTGCCCAGGTCACGGGAGGACCGCAGCACATGGAACCCGACGTAGTAGACCACGGCCACGGCGATGGTGAGGATCGCGATGATCAGCGTGGTCTGGGCGGCAGCGGAGAGCATGCAGACAGCTTAGACGCCGGCCCGCGGTGTCTCAGGGGGACGGTGCCGACCGACGTGTCGGGTCCGACCGTTCGGCGGGACGGGTGACCGCTCGGCGCACGGGGCCCACCGCTGGGCCACGACGTGGTGTGAGGTGCTTCACTATCGACCAATGGTGGCCGAGAGTGATGGGAGTCACCCCTCCGCCGGGGATGCGTGTGGACACGGTTTGTCCTGCGGCGGATGGATGCCACCACTTTGAGGAGAAGAAAATGGCCCACCCCACCACCCCGGACCCCGTTCCGCAGGACGACGCCGATGACGCCGCCGTCCGGACCGACCCAGCACCGGACCAGGTGTCCGATGAATTCATGGCCGTCCAGGCCAGTGACGAGTTCCAGGACCTGCGCAAAACCCAACGCAGCTTCATCTTCCCGATGGCCATCGCGTTCCTGGTCTGGTACTTCGCCTACGTCTTCCTGGCCGACTACGCCCACGATTTCATGTCCATCAAGGTGATCGGGAACATCAACCTCGGTCTCCTGTTGGGACTGCTGCAATTCGTCTCGACCTTCGGCATCACTGCGGCCTACGTCCACTTCTCGAACAGGAAGCTGGACCCCAAGGCCACCGCACTGCGCGAGCGGCTCGAAGCCAACGTCGACGAAGGAGACCTGAAATGAGCATTCTGGCCCTGACCGCGGCGGCGCCTCTGGCCGCAGCGACGGAATCGACGTCGGTGGGCAGCCCCATCGTCAATATCAGTATCTTCGCGCTCTTCGTCGGCGTCACCCTGGTGATCGTGTTGAAGGCCAGCAAGAACAACAAGACCGCCGCCGACTACTACGCCGGAGGGCGGTCCTTCACCGGAACCCAGAACGGGACGGCGATCGCGGGGGACTACCTCTCGGCCGCTTCGTTCCTGGGGATCGTCGGCGCGATTGCCATCAACGGCTACGACGGCTTCCTCTACTCCATCGGCTTCCTGGTGGCCTGGCTGGTTGCCCTGCTGCTCGTGGCCGAGATGCTGCGCAACACGGGCAAGTTCACCATGGCCGATGTCTTGTCCTTCCGGCTCAAGCAGCGGCCCATCCGCATCGCGGCGGCCATCACCACGCTGTCGGTGTGCCTGTTCTACCTGCTGGCCCAGATGGCCGGCGCCGGCGCACTGGTCTCCCTGCTGCTGGGCATCGACGGACGATTGGGCCAGTCGGCGGTCATCACCGTCGTCGGCGCCCTGATGATCGTCTACGTACTGGTCGGCGGCATGAAGGGCACCACCTGGGTACAGATCGTCAAGGCCTGCCTGCTCATCGCCGGCGTACTGGTCATGACCATCTGGGTGTTGTCCATGTACGGCTTCAACCTCTCGGCCCTGCTCGGCGACGCCGTGGAAACCGCGAACAACCCGGCCCTGTTGGATCCGGGCATGAAGTACGGCGTCTCCGAGGCCTCCAAGCTGGACTTCGTCTCCTTGGCCCTGGCTCTGGTGCTCGGTACCGCCGCCCTGCCGCACGTGCTGATGCGCTTCTACACGGTCCCCACCGCGAAGGAAGCCCGTAAATCGGTGGTCTGGGCGATCTGGCTCATCGGTGCGTTCTACCTGTTCACCCTGGTCCTGGGCTACGGAGCCGCCGCACTGATCGGCCCCGAACGCATCACCAACGCACCGGGCGGCGTGAACTCCGCGGCCCCGCTGCTGGCGTTCGAACTCGGGGGACCGATCCTGCTCGGGGTGATCTCGGCGGTCGCCTTCGCGACCATCCTGGCCGTCGTGGCAGGACTGACGATCACCGCCGCAGCATCGTTCGCCCATGACATCTACGCCAACGTCATCGCCAAGGACAAGACGACCCCTGAGAAGGAGATGAAGGTCGCCCGTCGCACGGTGGTCGTCATCGGCATCGCAGCCATCGTCGGTGGCATTGGTGCCCAGGGACAGAACGTGGCCTTCCTGGTCGCCCTGGCCTTCGCCGTCGCCGCGTCGGCGAACCTGCCGACCATCGTGTACTCGCTGTACTGGAAGCGCTTCTCCACCCAGGGCGCCGTCTGGTCGATGTACGGCGGTCTGGCGACCGCGATCATTCTGATCGCGTTCTCCCCGGTCGTTTCCGGAACCGATACCTCGATGATCACCAACGCCGACTTCGCGATCTTCCCGCTGAGCAACCCGGGCATCGTCTCGATTCCGCTGGCGTTCCTGCTGGGTTGGTTGGGCACCGTGCTCAGCAACCGAAAGGAAGACCCGGCCAAGCAGGCCGAAATGGAAGTCCGTTCACTCACCGGTTTCGGTGCTGAGAAGGCGACCGACCACTAGGTCGTCCACCCCGGATGCTGGATCCGGTACGACGGGGGGAGCCGGGTTCGCGATGGCGGACCCGGCTTCCTCCGTGGGTGGAGGCCCCTGGCCTTACCGGGGCAGCCCCGTCCGGCTATGCTGACGCCATGTCGTCATCATGGTCCATTGCCTCCGAGGACTCGTTCCTGAGCATCGGTAGCCGAGGCTCCATGTTCTCGATCTGCTCGGTCGGCAGTGTGTGCTCGATCGCATCGGTGGGTAGCGCGGCGTCGGCGTTCAGCCTGGCCAGCGCCCTGAGCGTCGGCTCCGCGATGTCCTGGCTCGGGCTGGGAACCGTGATGTCCTCCCGGGGCATCGGCACCGTCATGGGAGCGCCCGTCGCCGGGCGGCCGGTCCTCCGCGCGGTTCTTCAAGGGATTCTGATCGCTGGATTGGTTGCCGTTGCCGTGTCGGGAACCAGGCGCACCCACCAGTAGTCCCAGGGCGCCACCAGTGAGGTCGGTCAGGCCCCGCGCTCCAGCAGCGGGCGCATGCGGTGGGGGATGAGTTCGGCCATGGATAGCGAGGTGTCCGCGCGTTCGATGCCCTCTATATCCAGGATCGCTCCGTTGACCCGGAACAGATCCTCGGCACCGCGGGCCACGACGGTGGCCAGGATGTCAGCCGTACCGCTGAGCCCGTGGGCTTCGACGACCTCGGGGATGCGGGCCAAGGCGGCGGTGATGTCACCGAGCTTCTTCTGCTGGACATGGATGTGCACGAAGCTGGTCAGCGGGTAGCCCAGGGCCGCGGGATTGATCCGGCGTTCGAAGGAGAGGAAGGCACCGTGGTTCTCCAGTCGGTTCAACCGCGCCTGCACGGTGTTGCGGGATAACCCCAGCGTCGTCGCGAGGGCAACGGTTGTCGCCTTGGGATCGAGCGCCAGGACCCCCAACAGTCTGTGATCAACCTCATCCAAGTCAGCCATAGTGCGCAACGTTATCAGGTAAGTTCTGGTGGCAACCGTGCATAGTGCTCAGAAGATTTATCGATGGTTGTGCGCACTGCTTCTTGTGAGTACCGTCACAGGTAGGGAACGACGATGATGTCCGCCCCGCCGTTCGGATACCGGATCACCCATCCGGCAACCAGCGAGTCGGCCGACGAACAACGAAGGACGCAGCGCAGACCATGAATAATCCACAGGCAGCCGGCGAGCGGGGCGAGGAGCTGATCCAGCTCATCGACCCCAGCGGACGCCGCACCCCGCACGAGGAATTCGACCGCTGGGTCGGAGACATCGACGTGGAGGCCCTGCGTCGCCTCCATACCGACATGGTGGCCATCCGCCGTGTCGACCAGGAAGGCACAGCGCTCCAGCGACAGGGCGAACTCGCCCTGTGGCCACCGCTCCTGGGACAGGAAGCAGCACAGATCGGTGCCGGCCGGGCCCTGGAGGACGATGACTTCATCTTCCCGTCCTACCGCGAGACGGGTCTGGCCTACTGCCGCGACATCAGCGCCGAAGACACCCTGCGCGTGTGGCGGGGCAACGCCTACAGCGGCTGGGACCCCTTCGGCAAGAACATGGCCACCCCGCAGATCATCATCGGAGCACAGGCCCTGCATGCGGTCGGCTACGCCATGGGCATTAAATACGACGGAGGTTCGCAAGCGGCCATCACCTTCTTCGGTGACGGGGCCACCAGCCAGGGCGATGTCAACGAAGCCATGGTCTTCGCCGCCAGCTACCAGGCACCGGTGGTCTTCTTCTGCCAGAACAACCACTGGGCGATCTCCGAACCGGTGGGGTTGCAAAGCCTGACCAACATCGCCGACCGTTCACCAGGCTTCGGGATCCCGTCGCTGCGCGTGGACGGCAACGACGTGCTGGCCTGCCTGGCGGCCACCCGCATCGCCCTGGATCGTGCCCGCAGCGGCAACGGTCCGACGTTCATCGAGGCGGTGACCTACCGGATGGGTCCGCACACCACGGCGGATGACCCGACGCGCTACCGCGATGCCAACGAACTGGACCTGTGGGCCGCCAAGGACCCGATCGAACGCCTCGAGAAGCACCTGGCCGACCTCGGCGTCGATGGGACCGAGCTGAAGGCAGCGGCCGAGGACGTCGCCGACGGCGTGGCCGCCAGCTTGCGCAAGGGCATCATCGGTTTGGAGGATCCGGAACCGATGGCGGTCTTCGACAACGTCTATTCGCAGCCGCATGCGGCACTGGACCGCCAGCGTGAACACTATGCGCTGTACCAGGAACAATTCGCCGACGCCGGGTCGGCCACGGAAGAGGGTGCGCGATGAGCAAGCTGACGTTCGGCAAGGCCCTGAATGCGGGCATGCGCCAGTCCATGGAAGCCGACCCGAAGGTCGTGCTCATGGGTGAGGACATCGGAAAACTCGGAGGGGTCTTCCGCATCACCGACGGGTTGCAGAAGGACTTCGGCGAACACCGGGTCATCGACACCCCGCTGGCCGAATCCGGCATCGTCGGCACCGCTGTCGGCATGGCCTACCGGGGGTTCAGGCCCGTGGTGGAGATCCAGTTCGACGGCTTCGTCTACCCGGCTTTCGACCAGATCGTCAGCCAGGTCGCCAAACTGCACTACCGCACGCATGGAATGGTCTCCATGCCGCTGACGATCCGCATCCCGTTCGGCGGAGGCATCGGTTCCCCCGAGCACCACTCGGAGTCCCCGGAAGCCTATTTCGCCCATACGGCAGGATTGCGCGTGGTCAGCCCCTCGACCCCGCAGGACGCCTTCGTCATGATGCAGCAGGCCATCGCCTGCAATGATCCGGTGGTGTTCTTCGAACCGAAGCGCCGCTACCACGAACGCGGTGAAGTCGACCTCGAGGCCTCGCTTTCCGGACCCGAAATGGGCAGCGCCGCCGTGCGCCGTCCCGGTACCGACGTCACGATGGTCGCCTATGGCGCCCAGGTCAAGACGGCACTATCGGCAGCCACCGCAGCGGAGGACGACGGCATTTCCGTCGAGGTCATCGACCTGCGCTCCATCTCGCCGATCGACTTCGACACGATCGAGGCATCGGTGAAGAAGACCGGTCGCCTGGTGGTGACCCATGAGGCCAGCCAGAATCTGGGCCTCGGCGCGGAAATCACGTCGGGGATCACCGAACGCTGCTTCTACCAGCTCGAGCATGCTCCCGTACGGGTGACGGGGTTCGACATCCCCTACCCGTACTCGAAGCTGGAAATGCACCACCTGCCCGACTTGGACCGCATCCTTGATGGTGTCGACCGGGTGATGGACCGTCCCAACTCCCTGAGCAGTCTGGAAGGCTAGATGAGTACAGTGCTGAAGGTTTTCAAACTTCCCGATCTCGGCGAAGGACTGACGGAATCCGAAATCGTCAGCTGGAAGATCGCCGTCGGCGATGCCGTCCAGCTGAACCAGATCATTGCCGAGGTGGAAACCGCCAAGGCAGTGGTTGAGCTGCCCAGCCCCTATTCCGGGGTCGTCACCGAGTTGCACGAGCAGCCCGGCACCGTCGTGGAGGTCGGCAACCCGATCGTTTCCTTCGACGTCCCTGGAGAGCCGGGATCCGGTGACGCACCCGTCGGGCCCGCGGCTTCGGACGAAGCCGCCGCCGACGAGGCCCCCGCCCAGCGTGAACCCACCCTGGTCGGATACGGCGCTGAAGTCGAAACCGGAAAACGTCCGGCCCGCAGATCGCGTCGCCAGGGGGCAGCGACGCCGGCGCCTGTTGCTGCCACGTCGGCACCCGAGGTGGCACCGGCTCCGACACCGGCCCCGGAGGTGCAGGTACCAGCTGCGGAGCGACCGCGTTCCACGCCTCCGGTCCGCAAGCTCGCCCGTGATCTCGGCGTCGACCTGGAGCAAGTGGGCGGCAGCGGCCCCCGGGGTTTGATCACCCGGGACGACGTCACCGCAGCCCATGCTGCCGGAGCCTCGGCAGGAGAGGCGGCGTCGTTCCCGGACGCGTCGGCCGGCCCGGACACCGGTGCCGTGGCTGCCGGGGGAGTGCGCACCCTCGGCGGGCAGCCGCGCGAGGTGCGCAGCGCGATCAAGGGGATGCGCAAGCACACCGCGCAGGCCATGGTGGACAGCGCCTTCACCGCACCGCATGTCACCGAGTTCCTGACCCTTGATGTGACCCCGATGATGGAGCTGCTCACCCGGCTGCGCGCGGACCGTGCCTACAAGGATGTGAAGCTCACCCCGCTGACGATCGCGGCCAAGGCCGTCTGCATCGCACTGGAACGCCAGCCGACG
>JBBSRM010000104.1:0-8546 GCA_038243055.1 Actinomycetales bacterium | reverse complement strand
GGAACGTCACGATGATGGCGGTGAAGCCGGCCACCACGAACACCATCTGTAGGTGGAAGGACAGGGACTTCAGCGCCTCGGGGGCCGGGTCGGTGGCGCCGGTCAAGGCGAAGGCGATGACGCTGACTGCCAGCCCTGCGCTAAGGATGGCACCAATCAGGGCGAGTTTGCGGCCGGCCATCTTCCGGGCCTCGGGGGTCCAGAACAGCCGGGAGGGATCGTTGTGCCCGAGGCCGGGTGCGGACAGGGAGCGCCTGAACCCCCTCCAGGCCAGCGCGCCAAGGGCCGCCAGGAGGCCCAGCCCGGCTACCAGCGCGGGCACCGGGGAATCGGAAGCCAACTGCCCGACACCATAGGTTCCGAACAGGACGGCGAGCGTGCCGGCGATGGTGGTGGTGAGGAAGGCTGCGACTTTCATCTGAGGGGTGGAACTCCTGCTGATCGAGGTGCCCTGAAGGGCTGGCTGCCTCCCACGCTACTGCTAGGTTGCTTAGCCGGCGATCAGGGCGTCGTTCTGGTTCGCGTAGCGGCGGGCATGACGTACCTGTCTGGCGATGCGGGGAATGGATATGACCACGACGACGGCCAGGAAGATGAGAAGAACGGCGGGGAAGACGTCGCCCGGGTCCACCAGGAGGAATCGGATGTTCTGCATGGCCAGAGAGCCATAGAGGTAGGCGAAGCCGAAGTTCTGCAGCGGCAGGAAGACCGGTGCCATGGTGGCCACGCGAACGGCGTGGAGTTTCTCGTCTTCGTCAAGGGCGATGTCCTCCCGTCCAAGGCCACGTGGTTGATCCGCTTCCTCCGTGCCGGGGAGTCTCCCGCGGCGTCGCGGAGAGTGCTGTTCAACGGAAAAAGGACGAAAATGCCCGTGACGGCGGCCAGCATGAACACCACGCTGAGATGGGCCATGAGCGCTTCAAGGGCCTCGGCGGCCGGGTCGGTGGTGTTGGTGACGGCGAAGACGGCGACGCGGACCGCCAGTCCCGCGCCGAGAACGGCTCCAACGAGGGCGAATTTGCGCCCGACCATTTCCCGGGCTTCGGGGGTCCAGAACAGCCCGGAGGGATCGTTGTGCTGCGAGCCCGGCGCGGACAGGGCACGCCTGAATCCCCACCAGGCCAACACCCCGAGGACCACGAGGAGGCCCAGACCAGCCAGCAGCGCAGGCACCGGTGACCCGGGAGCCAACTGTCCGACGCCGTAGGTTCCGAACAGGACGGCGATGGTTCCGGCGATGGTGAAACTGAGGAAGGCTGCGACTTTCATCTGTTGAATGGAACTCCTGCTGATCGAGGTGCCTCGGGGCCGGCTGCCTGCCACGCTATCTTCCTGCGGTCGCCGGCGTCGCTGCTTGGAGCGGCCTGACTAGCGGTTTGTGTAGGTGAAGGTCGTCTTGGGTTCGTCCACCTGGCAGTAGCCGGGCTGGCTTTCCCAGGGGATCTGGCAGGAGCCCAGACCGATGAGCCCCTTTGCACCAGCGCTGATCGGTTCCGCTTCCAATCGTTCCAAGAACGATTTGGCCTGCCGGCAGGTCAGCTCGGAGGCCGACAGGTCGTAGGTGAAGCGTGCCCCGACGCACTCCGAAGCTGCGGGGGAGGAATCATGCGTTGTCCTGGCTTGCTGCAGCGAGGTGAGCATCGCCTTGATCTGCAGGTACTCGTGGGTTCTGGTGTAGGCCTTCAGCCGTTTCGCCCCCTTCAACTTCGAGGACACCCCGGCCAATGTGGTGTCGGGTCCGATGTCCCGGCGAAACGTACCGCTGCCGCCGACGTAGGAGAAGCGGCGGGGCACGGCGGAGGGTTCATCACCCGGGTCGTCGTGCGGGCTCAGAGCCATTGACGCGTCGTCGCCGTCCGCGCCGAGTGCGTCGTAGACGAAATCGTGTTCCTCGATGAACGTCGGGGCGGAATCGAACCTGGTGTAGGGCCGGGTCTGGTCGACCTCTTTTCCCTCCGCAAGCGGGGCGTCGCCGGAGACGAACTCCGCCATGACGTTGCCGTCTTCGTTCAGGACCCGGATGTGGCCGGCCTCGGGGCGGTGGGCGATGTGGGGCTCGACCTCCAGCTCCTCCACACTCCAGGCTGGTGGTGCCTCGAACTCGAAATAGCCATTGGCCACGGAACGGACCAGCATCCGGATCCGGGTGGATTCCGTAGTCGTTGGGCTCGGGGTGGTGGTGGAACTCTGGCCTGGTGGGACCTGGGCGCCGGGTGTGGCGCAGGCCGTGAACAAGCCCAGCGACGCCAGAACGACGACGGAGCATGTCAGCCGGCAACGTGTTGAAAGGTTCATGGTTTCCCCCGGAATACACCTCCCGGTACTCGGCGGTCCGGGCCAAAAGACGTGTTGAACCAAATCCTATGTAGAACGAGTGGAAAAATCTGCTTACCCACGAGTAGGTGACCATGCGGGCCAGCAGGCGGTCATGAGGGATGGTCCGACGGAGGCCGATATTCGTCCCCGCGGATACGATTGGAAGTCCGAAACATCTTGAAGGAGCGAAACCAATCATGACCGTATTGATTGCCGGATGTGGCGACGTGGGGACCGAGACCGGGCTGCGGTTCTCAGCGCTCGGGCACCGGGTCGTTGGCTGGCGCCGTTCGCCGGAGAAACTCCCCGATGCGATCGAGCCGGTGGCAGCGGACCTGACCGGTCAGTTGCCTCCCGTGCCTGCCGACGCCAACATCGTTGTCGTGGCTCCGGCGGCCGGGGCACGCACTGAGGAGACCTACCGCCAGGTGTACCTGCACGGGTTGGGGAACGTGCTGGACGCGCTGGAACGCGATGGCGTGCGCCCCGACCGCATCATCGTCGTCTCCTCCACTGCGGTCTACCCCGATATCGATGGCGAGTGGATGGACGAGGGCAGCCTGTTGGATCCGCCGACCGCTACGGCCGCGGTGCTCCGCGAAGCCGAGGAACTGCTGGCAGCCCGGGCCCCGCAGGGCACCGTGCTGCGCCTGGCAGGCATCTACGGCCCCGGCCGGACGCGCCTGATCGACCAGGTGCGCAACGGGACGGCCGAGCCGGCCGCCGCCCCGCGCTATACCAACCGCATCCACCGTGACGATGCAGCAGGAGCGATCGTGCACCTGGCCACGGCCGTGAACGAACCGGGCCCGTTGTACCTGGGCGTGGACGAGGAACCGGTCAGCCAACTTCAGGTGCTCGCCTTCCTCGCCGAACGCATGGGGGTTCCGTGGCAGGAGGTGCCGTCCCCGGCTCAGCCCGCCGGCAAGCGGCTCCGGGGTGACCTGCTGCGCGCCACCGGCTTTGAATTCGCCTATCCGAGCTACCGGGAAGGCTATGCGGCGGTGCTTGACGGAATCGGGGTCCGGCACCCGTGAGCACTGCCCATCCCGGGCCCGGCGGGCTGGTGCTTCTGATCAATCCGAACACCAACGAGGAAACCACCGCGCTGATGGCCGCCATTGCCGAGCGGGAGCTCGCCGACTCCGGGTTTCAGCTGCTCGCGGCGACGGTCCCTTCCGGACCACGCATGATCACGGACTCCGAGTCCCTGGCCGAGGCCGGAAACCAGGTGCGTCGCACCGTCCACGAGGTCCTGGCCTCTGAGCAGGGTGGCCGGGTGGCAGCCGTCCTCGTGGCCGCCTTCGGGGACCCCGGCCGCAGCGTGCTGGCCCGGGAGCTGGGGATCCCCGTCGTCGGAATCGGCCAGGCCTCCATCCTGGCCGCTGCGCGGGGAGGTCGACGGTTCGGGATGGCCACCACCACACCTCGCCTGGTTGCCTCATTGGAGCGGCTCGCGCAGGAGCATGCCGAAGCAGGACTCTTCTGCGGGGTCGAAACGACCGCCTCGGGGCCTTTGCAGCTCGCCACCGAGCCCGAAGCGCAATTCGCCCAACTGCAGACCGCTGCGCTTCGTTCCTGGGCGGCCGGCGCCCGTGCCGTCATCATTGCCGGGGGACCGTTGAGCGAATCGGCGCGTCGCCTGGCGACGGGTGGTGCGGTGGAGATCATCGAGCCGATCCCCAGTGCCTGCGCCCTCCTGCGTGAACGCCTGTCCTGATGTGTTCTTCAACACCGGGCAGTGTCTCGGAGGACGATTAGGCCATTACGGTTTCCGGGCCTGGCGGTGTCTGCGCACCCGGGTCCTGTTCGCACAGCCACGCTGCGGGCAGAAGCGTGCCGAAGCGTTGCGGGTGCGGTCAGCGAAGTAACGATCGCAGTCGGTTGCTTCGCAGCTGCGTAGCCGTCGCGGTGAATGCCGCAACACGAAGTCCATGAGCCCGGCGGCGCATTCGGCGGCGACGTGCCTCCACAGCAGGTCTCCCGGAATGTGGTGATCCAGATGCCAATCGTGCCCGTCATGATTGGAAAGCCGCGGGGTGCAACCACCCTCCGCGGCCAGCGAGTTCAGCGAGGGGGCGGCCTGGCCGATGTCGTCGGCCTCCATCACGGCGCGCAGTTGCCCTCGGACGGCCCGCAGGTGGGCGGCATCGTCGTCGGTGGCCGGACGACGCGCTGCCACGTGGTGCCTGGCCAGCAGTTCAGTCACGTCCCCGGCGTCGACCAGCCGGTCATCTTCGGTGGCTACCGTGTTCACGAGGTCGATGGCGAGGTCCACCGCCCAACCCTTGTAATGCTCAAACTCGTTATTGGCCATGTTGAAAGGGTAGCAGTGTCCTCCTAGGCTGGTCGGGCCCCACCACCGAAGGACAATGATGAACCCAGCAGAGACAGCACCATCCACCGCAACACCCGGCGCCGGAGCCGATCCGGAAGTGCCCACCGTAGCCCCGCACCGATCCCTGGTGCCGCTGTGGTTCGCCGCGGTAGCCGTCGTGGTGGTCGGACTGAACCTGCGCCCGCCGATCACCGCAGTGGCCCCGTTGATCGGACAGATCCAGGACTCACTGGGCTTCTCCTCGGCCATGGCCGGATTGGTGACCTCCACCCCGCTGCTCAGCTTCGTCCTGCTCTCTTCCCAGGCCCCGCGCATCGGCCGCCGCTTCGGCATCGAGCGCACGATTTTCGGCGCACTGGTGATCATCCTGGCCGGCACCGCCCTGCGGATGCTTCCGGGAGCCGGATTCCTCTTCGCCGGGATGGCATTGGTCGGTGTGGGCATCACCTTCGGCAACGTCCTGCTCCCGGCCCTGATCAAACGCGACTACGCAGGACGGACCGGGATACTCACCGGGCTGTATACGACGGCCCTGTTCACCGGCCCGGCAGCCGCCGCCGGCCTGACCTTGCCGCTGCAACGCGCACTGGGGCTGGATTGGTCGGGGGCACTGGCCCTGTGGGGGATCCTGCCGATCATCGGGTTGGTCGTCTGGATGCCCTTTTTGCGGGGAAGTCGGCAAACCACCACCGGTGCCGTACATCTGGAAACGCACGACGGCGGTGTCTCCGTGTGGCGGCAGCCGTTGGCCTGGGCGGTCACCCTGTATTTCGCGGTGCTTTCGCTGGTCTTTTATACGACCAATGCCTGGTTGCCCGTGATCCTCATGGATGCGGGTCTGCCCGCTGCCGAAGCAGGCAACGCCCTCTCGATCGCCAACTTGGCGGCCATCGTTCCTGCCCTGATCTCCTCGATCGCCGTCGCCCGATACCATTCGCAGATCGGCGGTGCCGTCTCGGGGACCCTGCTGACCGTGGCGGGGATCATCGGCGTCCTCGCAGCGCCCACCCAGATGACGCTGCTGTGGATGCTGCTGCTGGGCGTGGGCTTCGGCATCATGACCGGCGTCGGCTTCTCCTTGCCGCTGCTGCGGGCCCGCGGCGGCTCGGCAACCGCGGAACTGGGTGCCATGTCCCAGACCATCGGCTATTCCATGTCGGCCAGCGGGCCGCTGCTGGCCGGGGTGTTGCATGACGCCACGGGAAGCTGGACGAGATTGCTATGGGTCCTGCTCGTGGCCCTGGTCGTCCAGCTTCCGGCAGGGATGCTGGCGGGGCGCAGCGGCTACGTCAAGCACTGATCCGATCCAGGACCAGTGCCAGGGCCGGCCAGTCGTTGCGACCGCGTCGGATGCGGGCGAAGGCGCGCAGCCTGACGTCGGGATCATGTAGTTCCAGGATCGTGATCCCTTCCCGGGCCGGCCGGTTCCCGGGGAGCAGGCCGACGCCGAGACCTGCCAGGATGAGGTCCTCGACCAGGTCCAGGCTGTCGGACTGGTGGCGCAGCTGGGGTTCGAACCCGGCCATCGAGGAGATGATGCGCAGAACCGTCTCATCGGCGATATTGCGTGAGTTCCCGATCCAGTCGTGGTCGCGGAACGCCGAGAAGACCGTGGCCGCATCCGGGGCTGCGGTCCCCGGCGCGTCTTCGATGTCTGTGGCGGGAAGAAATCCCAACCGTTGGGCGTCGGCCGTCGGCACGCCCAGCCCCCACGGTGTGCTCCACAGTGGCAGGGTATCCACCCCCGCATCGACCTGGTCGGGTGCCAGGTTGTAGTCATAGGTCAGGGCCAGATCGATCTGGTCCACGCCGAGGAGTTTCATCGCCTCCGCCGGCTCATGCTCGAAGACCACGATGTCCATGGTGGGATGGCGGCCGGCCAGTTCGGCGATGATCGGCATCAAGGTGGTGCGGATCGCCGTGGCGAAGCCGGCCACCCGCAGGGTCCCCGACGGGGCAGCCCCCGGGACCAGATCAAGACGGGCCGAGTCGACGGCGGTCAGGATGGCCTCGGCATGGTCTGCCAGCCGCCGTCCTGCTGGAGTCAGACGCACCCCGCGTCCGTCGGGTTCCAGGAGCCGGGCGCCGGTCTCCCGGGCCAGGAAAGCGATCTGCTGGGAGACGGTCGACGTCGTCGTACCCAACAGGTCGGCCACCCCGCGCATGGAACCCATCCGGGAGAGTTCGTAGAGATATTGCAGACGCCGGGTTTCCATTCTCCTATTGTGCAGGAAACCCGGACGATCCGTTGATGATTGTCACGTGGACGTTGATGGAGTATTTCCGTTCCAATGGATCCATGAACTCCTCACCCCGTCTGGCGCAGAACTCGGCAGGCACCGGCTCGCTCATGGCGCTCGCCGCGATGGTCTGCGTCCAATTGGGGCTGGCCGTCTCCGTCGGACTCATCGACACGCTGGGCCCTGCCGGGGTCGCCTGGCTGCGCCTGGCCTGGGCTGCGGTGATCCTGGTCGTGGTGGGTCGCCCCTGGAAGGTCAAGTACAGTCGGGCGGCGTTGGGCACCAGTGCCTTGCTGGGGGTGGCGACCGGCGGAGTGACGATCTTCTTCATGTTCGCCATCGAGCGGATTCCGTTGGGCACTGCCAGCGCACTGGAGTTCCTCGGACCGCTTTCCGTAGCCATCGTCCAGGGACGCGGCCCGGCACGGTGGTGGGCACTGGTGGCTGGGGCCGGCGTCCTGGGACTGACCGAACCCTGGCTGGGGTCAACGGATCCGGTGGGGATCTTCTTCGCCCTCTGTGCTGCGGCCTGCTGGGCCGGCTACGTACTCTTCACCCAGAAGGCCGGGGACGCCGTCTCGGGCATCAGCGCGTTGGCGATCTCGATGCCGGTGGCCGGGATCGTCGCGACGCTGGCGGTCGGACCCTCGGTCCTGGGGAGCCTGGACTGGCCGATCCTGCTGTGGGGGTTCGGGTTGGCCCTGCTGCTGCCCGTCATTCCGTTCAGCCTCGAGATGCTGGCCCTACGGAAGCTGACCACCGCTGCCTTCGGGACATTGATGTGCTTGGAACCGGCGATTGCCGTGTTGATCGGGCTGACCATCCTGCATCAGGTCCCGCGTCCGGCAGCGATCATCGGGATCATCCTGGTCATCGCCGCAGGGATCGGCGCCACCAGAACCGGCCAACGACGCACGACCCCCGATACCGCCGCGGTTGCTGCCGCGGCGAGTGACGCGGGGGAGGGGCGGTAGAGCGCGCGGCGCTACGCAGTAGGCGCGTCCATCAGGCCAGGATGAAGATTCCGTCGGGTCCGTCGGCAGGTTCCGGCGTGCCGGGTGCCGAGAAGACGCCTACCGACCACGGTGATTCGGCGTCGAAGGGGCCCAGATGCCAGTCGGCGTAGCGCTGAACCAGCTTCAGCCCGGCCGATGCCGCAGCCCGGTCCTGGTCTCCGGGCCCGCCGCGGATGGCAGTGGTGGTTCCGACCACGAGTTTTCCCCCGGGGTTCAACAGGGTGGCCACGTGTCCGAAGACTTCCTCGAGTTCGTCCCCGGAAAGGAACGCGGGAACGTTTCCTGACATGAGGATGACGTCGTAGGAGTCGGGGAGACCCTGGCGAGCCAGGTGCGAAGGGGCGATGTCCAGGGCGCCGAGAGCGCGAAACCACGAGGGGTCGTAGAGATCGACTGCCACGTCGAGGACTGCGGGGGTGGGATCAATCCCGTAGGCCGCGTGACCTCTGCCGCGCAAGGCACCGACGGCATTGCCGATCCCGCAGCCGACGTCGAGGATACGGGCACCTCGACGGCTGATCATGTCGACGAAGCGGGCCTCAACTTCCAGATCGATTCCGGACAGCACGAGGTGCCGCATCTTCGCTGCGTAGCTGCGGTAGTCCGGCTGGGGGATCATCGACCCAGTCTGGCATG
>JBBSRM010000103.1:0-8712 GCA_038243055.1 Actinomycetales bacterium | reverse complement strand
TTCACCGTCGCCTACAGCGCGCGGTTCATCTGGGGCGGATTCGCCTCCAAACCGGGAATGCCGGCCACGGCGTTCACGGCCGTGCCCTGGTCCTTCCTGGCAGCGCCGGCGGTCTTGACCGCAGCAACGCTCGTGTTCGGACTGACCCCGGCACCGCTGGGGAAGGCGGTGGCCGGATTCGCCTCCTTGTTCCCGGCCCCCGAAGAGCCGGTCCAGCTGGCCCTATGGCACGGCTTGACCCCGGTGCTGGGCCTGTCGGTGATCGTCATCGCCGCCGGTCTGCTGCTGCACCGGTGGCGGTCGGGATTCGGCACCCTGCAGTCCCGCGTCCCGGCACTCTTCGAGGCCGAGCAGGTCTATAAGTGGGCCCTGAACGCCGTCGACGAGGTCTCCGTCTGGACCACCGGGCGGACCCAGCGCGGTTCGCTGCCGTTCTACCTGGGTGTCATCCTTCTGGTCGCCCTGGTGGTCCCGGCCGTCGCGGGACTGACCAACCAGACACCGTTGCCCGAGAACATCGTCTGGTTCGACACCCCCGCCCAACTGATCGCCGGACTGTGCATGATCGTCGGCGCCATGGCGGCCGTCCGGGCCAATAAGCGCTTTCTTGCCGTGTTGATGGTCTCCGTCACCGGTTACGGCATGGCCTTCATCTTCGCCCTGCAGGGCGCCCCCGACCTGGCGCTGACCCAACTGCTGGTGGAAACGATCGTCCTGGTCGCGATGGTCCTGGCGTTGCGGGTGCTTCCCCCACGGCTGTGGACGTTGAACCCCACGGGTCATCGCACCGCGCGTGCCCTGTTGGGGATCGGGTTCGGGGTGGCGATGATCGCCATCGCCGCAGCAGCCATGGCCTCGCGCACCGCCGACCCGGTGTCGTTGTCGTTCCCGGAGTTGGCCTACTTCGGCGGTGCCGGCAAGAACATCGTCAACGTCACGCTGGTGGACATCCGTGTCTGGGACACCTTCGGGGAGATCACCGTGCTGGCCGTGGCCGCCACCGGCGTGGCCTCGCTGATCTTCGTCCGCGGCCGGGGCGACATCAGACACCGCGTCTTCGAGGCGGAACCGGGATCCGTGGGACGGGAACGGCCCCAAGCCGGAGGAACCCGCGCCGCCGCGGCGCTGGCGACCGCCCGGCATTTCGCCCAGTCGGCCAAGGACGCTTGGCTGGTGGCCGGCAAGACGCTGGCTCCCGAACGCCGCTCCATCATCTTCGAAGTGGTCGCCCGGCTGGTCTTCCACACGATCATCATCTTCTCCGTCTACCTCCTGCTGGCCGGACACAACTCTCCCGGCGGCGGATTCGCCGGCGGGCTGCTGGCAGGACTCGCCCTGACCATCCGCTACCTGGCCGGTGGACGTTTCGAACTCGCCGAAGCCACCCCGATCAGCCCCGGCACCCTGCTGGGACTCGGCCTGGCCACCTCGGCCCTCTCCGGCGTCGTCCCCCTGGTCCTGGGTGGACAGTTGTTCCAGACCGCAGTGCTGGAATTCGCCTTGCCGATCTTCGGTGAGCAGAAATTCGTCACCTCCACGTTCTTCGACATCGGGGTGTACCTGGTGGTCGTGGGGCTGGTCGTGGACGTGCTGCGCAGCCTCGGTTCGGAGATCGATGAGAAGACCGAGAAGCGCGGACTGCTTTCCGGCGGAGTGCGCCGGCCCCGACCGGCCGGCGTCCAACGGGTCGGGAGCCGACGATGACTGTGAACATGACCCTGCTGATCGTGATGGGCGTGCTCTTCGCGACCGGGATCTACCTGTTGCTCGAACGGAGTCTGACCCGTGTGCTGCTGGGCATCATCCTGGTCGGGAACGGGGTGAACCTGTTGATCCTGGCGGCCGGCGGAAGGGGCGGGCTCGCCCCCCTCTACGACGCGGACACGCCGGCCGAGGACTATGCGGACCCGCTGCCGCAGGCGCTGATCCTCACCGCCATCGTCATCACCTTCGCGGTCACCGCGTTCCTGCTGGCCATGATCTACCGGTCGTGGGTCATCGCCCGCCGTGATGAACTCACCGACGACGCCGAGGACCGCCGGGTCGCCTCCAAGGACACCTTCGACTTCGAGGAGGACTCCGAAGTCGAGCTGGAGACCTCGGAGTTCCCGGCCGATATCGATGACGACGACGTTGCGGGGCACGCCACGGAATCACGCAGGGCGGCTGCCGCCCGGGTCGCCGGGGATCGGCTCGCCAGCGAGCTGCGGCAGGCCTCCTCCGAGGAGAGCGCGGGAACCAGCAACAAGCGACGGAACAGGAAGGCCCGATGATGGACAACCTGCCCGCGGTCGACTTCGCGCCCCTGGCGGTGCTGCTGCCCATCCTGGGCGCGGCCCTGGCCTTCATGCTGCGACGGCATCCGCTGGCCCAGCGCACCGCGACGATCGGGACCCTGTGCCTGACCTTGGCGTTGGAATCCTGGCTCCTGGTTTCGGCTTGGAATCACGGGGCACAGGCCGTCATCATCGGTGGATGGGCGCCACCGTTCGGGATCTCCCTGGTGGTCGACGAGTTCTCCGCGCTGATGCTCGTCGTCTCCACCGCCGTCAGCCTCACCGTGCTGCTCTACGCCACCGGCCAGGGCATGGCAGACGGGGACGAGGACGGGCCGATCTCGGTCTTCCACCCCGCCTACCTGATCCTGGTCGCCGGGGTGTCCAACGCCTTCCTGGCCGGGGACCTGTTCAACCTCTACGTCGGTTTCGAAATCCTGTTGACCGCCTCCTACGTCCTGCTGACCTTGGGCGGGACCACGGCCCGGATCCGTGCGGGAGTCACCTACGTCGTGGTCTCGGTGGTCTCCTCCATCTTGTTCCTGCTGGCGATCGGGTTGGTCTATGCGGCGACAGGGACCGTGAACATGGCCGACCTGGCCGGGAAACTGGCCGAGATCGATCCCGGGACCCAACAGATCCTGCACGTGATGCTGCTGGTCGCCTTCGGCGTCAAGGCTGCGGTGTTCCCGCTGTCCTTCTGGCTTCCGGACTCCTACCCGACGGCCCCGGCGCCCGTGACAGCCGTGTTCGCGGGCCTGCTGACCAAGGTGGGTGTGTATGCGATCATCCGGACCGAAACCCTGCTCTTCCCCGGCGGGCGGCTGAACACCGCCCTGTTGGTCGTCGCCCTGCTGACCATGCTCGTGGGGATCCTCGGCGCCCTCGCCCAGGCCGACTTCAAGCGCATGCTCTCCTTCACGCTGACCAGCCACATCGGTTACATGATGTTCGGTGTGGCCACCGGCAGCGCCATCGCCCTGGCGGCGACCGTCTACTACGTCGCCCACCACATCATCGTGCAGACCTCGTTGTTCCTGGTCGCCGGGCTCATGGAACGCCGGGGAGGGACCTCCAACGTCGACCGGCTCGGCTCGCTGGCCAAACTTTCGCCGGTGCTCGCCGTGCTGTTCTTCATTCCGGCCATGAACCTGGCCGGAATCCCTCCGTTCTCGGGATTCCTGGGCAAGGTCGGTTTGCTGCGCGGCGGCGTCGACCTGGGCACTCCGCTGGCCTGGGTCCTGCTGGCGGGGGCGCTACTGACCTCGCTGCTGACCCTGTTGGCCGTCGCCCGGGTCTGGAACCGGGCGTTCTGGCGCCGCGCCGAGGACGCCGAGGACGCCGATCCGATCCTGCTCATCGCCGCGGAGGAGGCCCGTCGTCCCGCCACCGGGACGACGGGCGTCAAGACCCCACCGCACCGCCTCAGCGGACGCGGGGACGCAGCGGTGCTGCCCCCGACCATGGTCTTCGCCACCGGGGTCCTGGTGGCGCTGGGCGTGGCACTGACGATCTTCGCCGGACCGCTCTTCGACCTGGCCGACCAGGCCTCGCAGCAGATGCTCGAGCGCACACCGTACATCGAAGCCGTCCTGGGCGGCTCCGACGCGGGAGGAGGGAAATGAGTCCGCACCGGCATCCACGCCCCGCCCGCCCCGCGGAACTGCTCACCGGGGCCCGCAGCGCCCGGGCCAGGGCACGACGGCGTCGTGCCCGCTTCGTGATCGAACTTCCGTTGATCCTGTGGCTGGTCCTGGTCTGGGGCGCCCTGTGGCGGGACTTCAGCTCCGGGAACCTGATCTTCGGGTTCGTCATCGCCCTGGGCGTGGTGACGACCTTCAAACTGCCTCCCGTGGAGCTCAGCGGCCGGTTCAACCCGTGGCAGGCGCTGGTGTTCTCGCTGTTGTTCCTGCGCGAAATCGTCCGGGCGAGCCTCCAGGTCGTGTCCGTCGTCCTGCGGCTCGGCCCGAAGGTGCGCAACGCGGTCATCGGCATCCGCATGCGCAGCCAGGAGGACATCATGGCCACGGCCCTGGGGCATGTACTGACCCTCATCCCGGGTTCCTTCGTCGTGGAGGTCGACCGGACGACCTCCACGCTCTACCTGCACGTGCTGGACATCAACAGCGTGCAGGAGGCCGAGGACTTCCGGCGTCAGGTCCGTGCCATCGAAGCCCGGATCATCCGGGTGATGGGAAGCCGGGAGGAACTGGCGGCCCTGAACGCCGAAGGTCCGGACGGACCCGACCTCGGGGAACGAACGATCCGACCGATGAAGGAGCAACCATGATCATCGTCGCCGCCTGGATTGCCGGTGTCGCCCTGGCGCTCGGCGCCATCATGGCCCTGATCAGGTTGGCCCGGGGACCGTCGATCCTGGATAGGACCCTGGCCCTGGATGTCTTGTTGATCATCATCCTGTGCGGGCTCTGCGTGGACATGGTGGTGAACCGGCATCTGAACCACATCGTGTTCATCGTCGTCGGTTCGCTGGTGGCCTTCGTCGGTTCGGTCACCATCGCGCGTTACGTCACGGATCGGAGGACCCCATGATCGTGCTCGGCCTGGTCGACGGCGGGACGATGGACATCGTCCTGGACTGGATCGTCGTGATCTGCATGGTCTCCGGCGCCTTGCTGTCCGTCGCCGCAGGCATCGGCCTGCTGCGTTTCCCCGACCTCTTCTCCCGCATGCATGCGGCAACGAAGCCACAGGTTCTCGGGTTGTTCCTGATGCTGCTTTCCGTCGCCCTGCAGATCCGGGCCTGGTCGGCCGTGCCGGTGCTGTTGCTGGCTTGGTTCTTCCAGCTGCTCACCGCACCGGTGACAGCACATATGGTCGGCCGTGCCGGTTATCGGACCAGGCACCTTAAGCAGGAAACGCTGGTCCTCGACGACCTCAATGAAGTGGTCTCCGAGGCCCAGCGTCGCCTGGACGAAGGTCGGTAACGAAGTATCAGACCTCGTCGGCCGTGTGGTTGAAACGGGCAATGGCCTGCTGCGTGCCACGGTTGGTCAGCACCTGGATCACTGCGGAGACCACAGCGGAGACCACGGCGAACCCCACGGCATGGCGCATCGACGCCTCGGCTTGGGCTTCCTTGTCGTTGGGCTTCGGGGGATTCTCTCCGGTGACTTTGTACCAGATGATGTCCACGAGCTTGCCGCCGACAAAGCCGGCGCCGATCGACACGACCATGCCGACGATCTTCAATAATGAATTCACGAGCGATTCTCCCGTCGGTAGGTGATTACCTGCCCAGCATAACGCGCTGTAGACTCGGCACCACTGAATGACCTACGACAGGGGAGCGTTGTCCCCCGGCCACGGCCGGAATCGTCGACGCTGAGAGTGCGGATCACCGCAGACCCTCGAACCTGCTCCGGCTCGTACCGGCGAAGGGAGTCGAGAATCTCGGGACACGCGGAGCCTCCGCGGAGTCCTCCCCTCCTTGGAACCAAGGAGGAACACCATATGAGCAGCACCCTCTCGGCGGCGCCGACCGCCCGTTACACCTGGCGGGTCGTCGACATCGTCGTCGCCTCCGTCATCGCCGTGGCCTCCGGCGTGATCTTCTGGGCCTGGAACACCACTCACCACGTCTTCGACTTCATCTTCGTGGCCTTCCCTCCGTCCTCCGCCCTGCTGGCCGGAATGTGGCTCTTCCCCGCGGTCCTGGGTGCCCTGATCATCCGCAAGCCAGGTGCCGCGTTGTTCTGCGAGATGGTCGCCGCGGTTGTTTCCTCGCTGCTGGGCTCCGAATACGGCTGGACGGTCTGGGCCTCGGGGATCATCCAGGGTCTCGGCGCCGAAGTCGTCGTCGCGCTGCTGCTCTACCGCCGCTGGTCGCTGCCGGTGGCGCTGTTCGCCGGAGTGCTGACCGGGATCTTCGGGGGAGTGAACGACGCCTTCGTCTTCTCCTGGTTCCCCGAATACACCGCGAGCATGAAGCTGGCCTACGTGGTGTTCATGGCCATTTCGGGCCTGGTCATTGCCGGACTGGGCTCCTGGGCGCTGACGCGGGCCCTGTCACGGACCGGGGCCTTGTCCTCGATGGCTTCGAGGAAGGCAGCACAAGAACGGGTTCTGGGCTGATCCGATGACACATGATGCACCGACCGGCACACGAGGCTCTTCTCCGGACACCGGGGTCGGGGACGTCCGCGCGGCGGCGGTCACAGCCCGCGGTTGGGGATGGCAGCATGCCGGGCGCGAGGCGCCCGCCGTCCTGGGACTCGACCTGGACATCCATGCCGGGGAGAAGGTGCTGCTCGTCGGCCCCTCCGGTGCCGGCAAATCGACCCTCATGCACGCCCTGGCCGGGGTGTTGCAGGACGACGAGGACAACGCCTCGGCGGGTGAACTACTGATCGACGGTCTGCCCGCTGCCGCTGCCCACGGCCGGACCGGACTGATGCAACAGGACCCCGAAACCCAGATCGTCCAGGCCCGGGTGGGGGACGACGTCGCCTTCGGTGCGGAGAACCTCTCGGTGGACCCGGAGCTGATCTGGCCCCGCGTCGTGGAGTCCCTGCACGCCGTGGGACTCCACCTGCCGCTGGACCACCCCACCTCCTCCTTGTCGGGAGGGCAGAAGCAACGCCTGGCCCTGGCCGGGATCCTGGCCATGCGACCCGGGATCGTCCTCCTGGACGAGCCGACAGCGAACCTCGACCCCGACGGGGTGCTGGAGGTGCGTGACGCCGTGGTCGATGCCGTCGGTGCCAGCGGGGCGACGATGATCATCGTCGAACACCGGCTCGCGGCCTGGGCCGATGCCGTGGATCGCGTGATCGTGTTGGAGCCCGGCGGCGGCGTCGCCTACCAGGGCACACCGGCCAGGCTTTTCGCCCCCGGACCGATCCGGGACCGGCTCATCGAAGCCGGGATCTGGGTTCCCGGCCACACCCCCGTGCTGCCTGCGCGGCCTCCGGCCGAAGAACCGGCAGCCAGCTTGTTGAGGGCCCGGGGGCTGGCCGTGTCCAGAACAGCCCAGGGCCCCGCCGCCGTGTCGGGGCTGGACCTGCGGATCGAAGCCGGGCAAGCGCTGTGCATCACCGGAGACAACGGGGCGGGTAAGTCGACGCTGGCCCTGACCCTGGCCGGGCTGCTGCCCGAACGCGGGGGCAGCGTCGGGGCACTACCTGCCCTATCCGGTGGCCCGGCTGCCACGGAGGAAACCGAACCCGAGGAACCGGACCGGCCCTACAGATGGCGGGCCGGGGAGCTCGTCGCGCGGATCGGCACCGTCTTCCAGGAGCCCGAGCACCAGTTCGTCACCGCCAGCGTGCGCGAGGAACTGGCCTTCGGCCCCCGACATGCCCGCAGACCGGGTTCGAAGACCCGGTTGTACACGGACGAACAAATCACCGAACGGGTCGATGTCCTGTTGGACCGGTTGGGGCTGCGGCATCTGGCCGAAGCGAACCCGTTCACCCTCTCGGGAGGCGAAAAGCGCAGGTTGTCTGTGGCCACCGTGCTCGCCGCCCGGCCGCGATTACTGATCCTCGACGAACCGACGTTCGGCCAGGACGCCAATACGTGGAGGGAACTGGCGCTGTTGCTGCGCGAACAACTCCAGGACGGGGTCGCCGTCGTCGCGGTCACCCACGACGCGGCGTTCGCCGCCGCCTTGGGGGCGTCCACGTTCCAGGTCATCGCCGATCCCCGCCCCGCCCGGGAACCGGGCACGTCCACGCCGGATGATCCGGCAACGGGTACCCGAGCCTCCGGGGGGATGCCGGGGCTGGAACCCGATGCCGGTGCCCGGGCGAGCTTCTTCGGGCGTTGCAACCCGCTGGCCAAACTCGCCGCGGTGGTGCTGGGGACCGTGCCGTTGATCGCCTCCCTGGACCTGGTGACCTCCAGCATCGTCGTTCTCGCCAGCCTGCTGCTGCTTCGACTCGGTGGTATCGCCCCGGCGCGATTCCTCCTGCGGGCGTGGCCACTGCTGGTGGCAGCACTGTTCGCCGCCTGGGGCACCGCCCTGGTCGGCAACGATGCCGGAGCCGTCCTGTTGAACCTGGGGGTGGCCACGATCAGCGAGGGGTCGCTGATCTCCGGGGTGGCCACCGGCCTGCGGATCTTCGCGGTCGCGGTTCCGGCGGTCATCGTCCTGTCCAGCACCGATCCCACCGATCTGGCCAATGCGCTGGCCCAACAAGCCAGACTGCCCCACCGTTTCGTGTTGGGGGCCTTGGCCGGGATGCGCCTGATCGGGCTGTTGGCCGAGGAATGGGTGACGCTGGGCATGGCCCGTCGTGCCCGTGGTGTGGGCGCCCAAGGCGGTTTCGTGCAGCGACTGCGGGCCAATGCAGGTCAGAGCCTGGGGCTGATGGTCCAGGCCATCCGCCGGGCCTCGCGGCTGGCGGTCACGATGGAGGCCAAGGGCTTCGGCGGGGCCCACCGCACATGGGCTCGGACCGCCTCGTTCGCC
>JBBSRM010000102.1:0-8732 GCA_038243055.1 Actinomycetales bacterium | reverse complement strand
TCATTAGGATGGAAACATGCCAGTCGAAGAACTTCCCCAGCTGAACAACACGCCCTACACCCACCACGGAGAATTCAAGGTCCATGGAGGAAAACTCGTGGTCGCCGATCTTGAGGTCGCCGGAGAGGGCGCCGCTGCACAGATCGTCCGGGCCAACATCAACGGGGACTTCTTCCTCGAACCCGATGAAGCGCTCGATGACATCAACGCAGCCGTGGTCGGGATGGAAGCCTCCGCCCCGCATGCGGTGATCAGCGGAGCCGTCGGCACCGCGGTCGGCCCCGAAGCCGTCATGTTCGGGTTCGACCCGGCGGCCGTGGCAACGGCGGTGCGCCGGGCCCTGGGCCTGGCGACGACCTGGGCCGACCACGACTGGGAAGTCATCGGCCCCAACTCCCTGCCCATCGCAGCCAACGTCGCCCTGGACGAGATCATGACCCGCGAGGTCATGGAGGGAACCCGGAAGCCGACCCTGCGGATCTGGGACTGGAACGAGCCTGCCGTGGTCATCGGCAGTTTCCAGTCGGTTCGCAACGAGATCAACCCCGAAGGGGCCCAACGCCATGGGGTGACCGTGGTACGTCGCATCAGCGGCGGCGGTGCGATGTTCATGGAAGCCGGCAACTGCGTGACCTACTCGCTCTACCTGCCGGCGTCGCTGGTGGACGGCATGAGCTTCGCAGACTCCTACCCGTTCCTGGACGCCTGGGTCATGGACGCGTTGCAGCGCCTGGGCGTGGAGGCGTTCTATAAACCGCTGAACGACATCGCCACCCCGCAAGGCAAGATCGGGGGAGCCGCGCAGAAGCGTTTCGCCGGCGGAGCCATCCTGCACCACGTCACCATGAGCTACGACATCGACGCCGACAAGATGACCGAGGTGCTGCGCATCGGCCAGGAGAAGATCTCCGATAAGGGTATCGCCAGCGCGAAGAAGCGGGTGGATCCGCTCAAGCGGCAGGCGGGCATCCCTCGGGCCGAGATCATCGAGACGATGATCTCGACCTTCGCCGAACGCTATGGCGCGACCCGGACCGAGCTGGACAACACCACGCTGGCCCGGGCCGAGCGCCTTGCCGACGAGAAGTTCCGCACCGATGAGTGGCTGAACCGGGTCCCGTAGGCGACGAAGCGGGTCGCGGGCGCAGCTTATGCTTCTCGGCCGGCAGTGCCACGGTCTTGGCTTCCAGGTGCTCGGCCACGAGTGCTCCTGATCAGGGAGTTGACGGGCCTGTTCCGTCTCGGCCCTCGCCGGGATCGGAAACCGCGGTGGCCGCGCGGCGCGCGGCGTCGATTGACGCGTCGATGCCGACGATGAGGCTGGGCGCGTCGATCGCCCCGGTCCAGCGCTGCCCATCGATGAAGAACGTGGGGGTACCGCGTGCCCCGGAGGCCTGGGCGCTGGCGAGGTCGTCGCGGATGCCCGCTGACGTGGCGGGTGCGTCGATGGCGTCGGCGAAGAGCTGCTCGTCCAGACCCAGGGCCCTGGCACGGTCCATCAGATCCCCGTAGGCGAGGTGGTCCTGGTCGGCGAACAGGGCGTCGTGCATCTGCCAGAACCTGCCCTGCGCGCCGGCGGCCTCCGCGGCCTCGGCGGCGAGGCGTGCTCGGGGGTGGACGTCGACCAGCGGCAGATGGCGGAAGATGTACCGCAGCCTGGGTCCGTAGTGTGCCAGTACCTCGTCGATCGACCCGGTTGCCCGGGCGCAGAACGGGCACTCGAAGTCGGCGAACTCCACCAGGGTGGCCTCCGGCTCCCCCGGGACGTCGCGTGGGCCGTCGTGGAGGTGGACGTGGTCGCGTTCGGGGTCGACCGGGGGCACCAGCGTGGTGGGCGTGGTGTTCGCGGCGGGCCCGAACCGGCGGCCCAGCGCGAACAGCGACCATCCCAGGACCACGGCGGCCAGCGAGGCGGTCAGCACCCCGATGCGCGCCTGGTCGGCGAGGATCTCGTCGTCGCCCAGGGCGAGATCGACAATGAGTAGCGAGATGGTGAACCCGATTCCCGACAGCGCTGCGCCCCCGGCGACCTGCCACCGGTCCAGCCCCGGCGCCAGGTCCCCCAGGCGCAGCCGCACCGCGGCCACCGTTCCTCCGAGGATCCCCAGCAGCTTTCCGCCGACCAGACCCGCGACCACGCCCCAGGTGACCGGTGAGATCGCGGCGGTAGCCAGCACCTCTGCGTCCAGGGGGATCCCGGCGTTGGCCAGGGCGAACAGCGGCACGATCACGAAGGTGGCCCAGGGCTCGTAGAGCAGCTGGAGGCGGTCGGTGGGCGCGATGGAGGCGTCAATGGACCAACGGGCCTGTCGCGCGTAGCGGGGTCCGGGATCCTGGCGGTAGGTGGTCGCCGCACGGGTGGCGGCCGCGACCCCGTGGCGGCGGGGGATGAAGGCCGGGGTCAGCAGCGCGATGACCACCCCGGCGATGGTGGGGTGCACCCCCGAGGCCACGGTGGCCACCCACACCGCTGCGCCCAGGACGAAGTACAGCGGTCCACGGCCGATCTTGAGCCGCGCCAGCGTCGCCATGACCGCGATGCCGCCGGCGGCGAGCAGCAGCGGCCCCCACGCGATGTCGTCGGTGTAGAAGAACGCGATCACCGTCAGGGCACCGACGTCGTCGGCGATGGAGAGCGTCAGCAGGAAGATGCGCAGCTGCTGGGAGCCTTTGGGTCCGAGCAGGGCCAGGATCCCCAGCAGGAACGCGGTGTCGGTGGAGATCACCACACCCCACGCCGCGGCCGCCGCACCCGAAGGGTTCAAAGCGAGGTAGATCAGGGCGGGCACCGCCAGCCCGGCGACCGCGGCCGCGATCGGCACAGCGGCACGTCGTGGGTCGGACAGCTCGCCGACCATCAGCTCGCGCTTGACCTCCAGGCCGAGAACGAAGAAGAAGAACACCATCAACCCGTCGTTCACCCAGTGCTCCAGGTCCAGGTCCAGGCTCGCACCGCCGAGCGTGATGTTCAGGTGGGTGCTCCAAAAATCCTCATAGGCAGCTCCCCACGGGGAGTTCGCCCACACCAACGCCGCCAGCGTCGCGCCCAGCAGCACCGCCGCCCCGGCCGACTCCTTCGCCATGAAGCGGCGTACGCCGCCGACCAGTTGGCCGGCGAGCTGGACCGTCGGGGACTTTTTCCGTGACGTGGAGTCGGTCATGGCAGATCTCTCGCGCTGGGCGTGGACGTCGGTAGCGGGGTTCCGCCCACGCCACGGTGTTCGTGCCGCTTGAGCGGTGGAAGTGGTTCCTGGCGTTGATCGTCGCCTGACGGGATGCCGATCGTCACGCTCCGGCTTCGCCGGCACAGGGTGGGTGTCAGGTCGTTGCGCCGGATATGCGCCTTCCGCTCCAACGGCAGGATCTGCCCGGTCGTCGCGGGGGAGGGCCCGCCGCCACTGCTGGGAAACCGCGGGAGACTTCTCAGGCCCGCTTCGAGGCGGTCAGCGGCGTCCTTGCTGCTCCGTCGCCGCTTCTGGACATCGTCGAACATAAGCACCTCCGTAGGCGGACGGAATTGCGATGCTCGAGGCCACGGCCCGGCATGCGAGGCAACCATGCTACGTCAACCGTGCCGAGAACGGGATCGTGGTCACCACCTCCACGAGCATGCCCCTCGTCGAGGTAGTGGCCGGGCAGCCGCCAGATGACGATCGTGACCCTGGCCCCCGTCGACCCGAGGCGGTATCTGGTGATTGCGAACGGGGCGAGCACCATGGAGAAATAGGCCTCGATGGACTACCACCACACGAGTCCCGGACTCGCCGGCCGGCAAACTCCCGCTAGGGGCGTGACGTGTTCACGGCCGCCTGTCCGCGCAGGGTGCGGACCAGCTGGTCGCGCTGTTCGATGATGATCCGACGCAGTGCCCGCGGAGCCTGGTCGTGTTCGGTGAGCCAGGCATCGGCGCCGCGCACAACCCGGTGCTGCTCCGGTGCCTCGGTGCCCAGGTCCTGGTCCAGGGGGAACAGGCCCTGCACGATCCGGGTGGCCAGACCGATGCTCATGGTCTCCCAGATGTCTGCCAGGACCGGCCAGTAACGTTCGTAGTAGCCATCGAGCAGTTCATGCGAACCGATGAGGAAACCGTTCACGGTGGCGCTGAGGACGTCATTGGAGAGAACCGCCCCCTCGGCGTCGGTCCCCGACAGGGCGGCATCGAAGGCCGCCTGCTTCACCTGCGCCTCGGGGCGGGCTGCCCAGGCCAGTGCCTGTCCCACGGTGGCGACCGCCGACGGGTTCGCCTGGCGTTCGGCCTCCAGGGTGGAGGTCGTGATGTGCCCGCGGGCCGCGCCGGCCTGCAACAGGGCCCAACGCAGCTGTTCGTCCACGGTGAGTCCCTCGACGGCGACGCTCCCGTCCAGCAGCCCGGCCACGACATGGTCGAGCTCGCCAGCGCGGGCCAACTCGGCCAAGGCCCTGGCGAAGGCCAGCTGGGCGTCCGACCCCGGCTCGGCTGCGAGCAGGAAATCGTGCAGCGCCTGGGCCAGCTCGCGGTGTTCGGCATCCCTGACGTTCGGCGGGCAGTAGCGCTGGACTGCGGTTTCGGCCTGGCCGAGGATCATCGACAGGACCCCGACATCGGTGATCGTGGCAACGTGGCGTCGCACCGCTGTCAGGAAGACCGGCGCCGGAAGGACCGCGTCGCGGACCATCGACCACAATGCCGCCCAGGCGGTCGCCCGGGCCAGCGGCTCGGTCAACGATCCGAGGTGTTCGAGCAGGACCTCCAGGGTGGCCTCGTCGAATCTGACCTTGGCATAAGTCAGATCCCCGTCGTTGGGCAGGACGACGGCGGGGCGGGGCCGGCCGACGAGCTCGGGCACCTCGGTGCGCGCACCGGTGACATCGAGCCTGAATCCGCCGGTGCGTTCGAGAACGCCCCCACGCAGTTCGAAGGTGCCCAACCCCAGGGTGTGCGGCCGGATGGCGGGGGAGCCCGTGGTGGGATCCACGCCCTCCTGGACGATGACCGCTGAGGTGACATCGCCGTCGTGCTCGGAGAACTCGACCTTCAGTGAACCGACACCGGCCGTGCGCAGCCAGGCCTCGGACCAGGCACCCATATCCCGGCCGGATGCCTCACCGAGGACGGCCAGGAAATCCGCCAGGGTGGTGTTGCCGTATTCGTGACGGCGGAAATAGGTGCGGGCGGCCGAGACGAAGGCCTCGCGTCCGACGTAGGCGTCCAACTGTTTGAGCACCGAGGCGCCCTTGGCATAGGTGATGCCGTCGAAGTTTTGTCGTGCCGCCTCGAGGTCGGGGATGTCGGCGACGATCGGGTGGGTGGTCGGCAGCTGGTCCTGGACATAGGCCCAGGCCTTGCGGCGGTTCGCGAAGGTGACCCAGGCGGTGTCGAAGTCGGTGGCCTCGGCAACGGCCAGTGTCCCGATGAAGTCGGCGAAGGATTCCTTCAGCCACAGGTCATCCCACCAGCGCATCGTCACCAGATCGCCGAACCACATATGGGCCATCTCGTGCATGATCGTGTTCGCCCGGCCCTCGTACTGGGACTCGGTGGCCCGGGAGGTGAACACGTAGTTCTCGGTGAAGGTCACCAGGCCGGGGTTCTCCATGGCGCCGAGATTGTATTCGGGGACGAAGGCCTGATCGTATTTGCCCCACGGGTAGGGGTAGTCGAAGAGATCGTGGAAGAAGTCCAGCCCCTGTCGGGTGGTGGTGAAGAGTGCGTCGGCGTCGAAGTTCCCGGCCAGTGAGGCGCGGCAGCTCAGGCCCAACGGGACGGTCAGCGTGCTGCCGTCCTCGAGGCGTCGCTGCCAGCTGTCGGTGACGTAGTGGTAGGGACCGGCGAGGATCGTGGTGATGTAGGTCGAGATCGGCAGTGTCGGGGCGAAGACCGAGGTCGCCGTGTCGTTTTCGTGTTCGCTGCGTTCGGCCACCGACTGGTTGGAGGCGACATGCCAGTGCGCGGGCGCCGTCACGGTGAAGGTGAAGGGTGCCTTGAGGTCCGGCTGTTCGAAGTTCGCGAAGACTCGGCGGGCATCGGCCGGCTCGTACTGGGTGTAGAGGTAGGTCTGGCCGTCCACCGGGTCGACGAAGCGGTGCATGCCCTCCCCGGACGTCGAGTAGAGGGCGGTGCCGTCGACCTCGAGGATATTGTGGCCCGCCTCGGGGGTGAAGTGGATCCTTGACCCACGGACCGCGGCTGCGGTGTCCAGGGGCTTTCCGTTATGGACCACCGAAGCGACGCCACCATGGATGAAGTCCAGGAAGGTCTCCTCGCCGGCGACGTGGGCGGTGAGCGCGATCCGCGTCCGGGATCGGTAGCCGGTGACCGCGGGATCCGGTGCGCCGGTCAGATCGAGATCGACTTCATAGGAGTCGACGGAGAGGATCCGGGCGCGCTCGGCGGCCTCATCGCGGGACAGGTTCTGGTTTCTAGGCTGCTGATTCTCCACGGGACCATTCAACCATGAAGCAGGTGTTGAAGATCACCGTTCGACATTTCCTTCGCCGGTTACCAAGGGGAGGGGCGGTAGTCCTTGATGAAGCAACCACGCAGGTCGGTACCCTCTTCCCCGGCGACGATCGGATGATAGACCCGGGCCGCCCCGTCGATCAGATCCAAGGGGGCGTGCCAGCCTCCTGCGGCATGTCGGATCTTGGACTCGTGCGGGCGCTCGTCGGTGATCCAGCCGGTATCGACCGCCGTCATGAGGATGCCGTCGGTTTCGAACAGTTCCTCGGCGGACGTGCGGGTCAACATGTTCAACGAGGCTTTTGCCATGTTGGTATGCGGGTGACCGGGGCCCTTATAGACCCGGGAGAACTGTCCCTCCATCGCCGAGACGTTCACGATGTACTTTCGGGTGAACGCGGAGGCGGCCATCGCCGGACGCAACAGGCTCGCCAGCAGGAAGGGGGCCGTGACGTTGCAGAGCTGGACCTCCAACAGTTCCAGGGCCTCCACCTGGCCCAGCGTGTGGGTCCAGCTGTTCACGCTCACCAGATCGGGTACCAGCCCGCCGGCATCGATCGCGGTTCCGGCGGCCACACGGTCCAATGAGGCCGATCCGGCAGTCATCGCCAATTCGGCCAGCCGCCCCGGAGCCAGCGCCGCGGCCGATTCCAAGGCGCCGGTGTCCAGGTCGAAGGCCGCGGCCAACGCCTGGGGGTGGGCTTGTGGTGCCTGTCCGGCGCCCCAGACCTCGGGGCCACCCTTTTCGTAGGTGAGCTCGGGGGCCAGCGGTTGGGCTTCGGCTTCAATGAGGTGCCGGTAGGCCTCGCCGGAACGGCGGACCGTCTGGGCGGCATTATTGATCAGGATGTCCAGCGGCCCGGCGGCGATGAGTTGTTCCGTCAGCGAGACCACCTGCGAGGGATCGCGCAGGTCGATCCCGACGATGCGCAACCGGTGCAGCCAGTCGGCACTGTCGTCCAGGGCGGCGAAGCGTCGTGCCGCGTCGGCCGGGAAGCGGGTGGTGATGGTGGTGTGGGCGCCGTCGCGCAGCAGCCGCAGGGCGATATGCATGCCGATCTTGGCCCGCCCGCCGGTGAGCAGGGCCCGGCGTCCGCTCAGGTCGATGCGGGCCTCGCGCCAATGCCTGCCTCCGGCGGCGCAGTCAGGGCACAGCAGATGGTGGAAGGCATCGACTTTCGTGAAGGGCTGTTTGCAGACGTAGCATTTGCGCGGTTGCTGGTATTCCCCGGCGCTGGAGCTCGCGGAGGTGGAGGACAGGTCCAGCCCTTCGGTCTCGTCATCGAGCCGGTTCGCGGCGCCGGTGGCGGTGCGTTCCATGACCTGGCGGTCGGCGTCGACCACGGCTTGGCGGGCATCGGTCCGGCGGGCGCGTTTGACCTCCTTGAACATCTTCGCGGTGGCGCGGCGCACGGCGATGAATTGTTCGTCGTCGTCGGGGAGTTCGTGGATGCGCTCGAGGACGTTCAGGCAGGCGGCCAGATCGTCGGCGGCGATGGGGGAGGAATGCTCAGTCATGACGGGAGAACTCTACCGCCCCGACGCCGCGTCCAACGAGTCGGGCTACCCGTCGATGTGCTGCCCCTTGGAGAGCACGGTCAACCCGGAATCGGTCACCGTGAATCCACGCGCCCGATCCACGTCGTGGTCGACGCCGATGCTGGCTCCGGGAGGGACCACGACGTTCTTATCGATGATCGCGTGCTTCACCGTGGCTCCGGCCCCGACGACGACGTCGTCCAGCAGGACCGAATCGGTGACCTGGGCGCCTTGTTCGACCCGGGCATCGGTGGAGATCACCGACCGGGTGACGATGCCTCCGGTGATCACGACCCCTGCGGCCAGCAGCGAATCGTGCGCCTCGCCGGGGGTGCCGTCCTTGTCCCGGACGAGTTTCGCGGGCGGTGAGCTGTGGTGCCGGGTATGGATCGGCCACTCCTTGTTGTACAGGTTGAACTGCGGGATCGGGGCGACCAGGTCCATATGGGCGTCGTAGTAGGAATCCAGGGTGCCGACGTCGCGCCAATAACGCACCAGCCCGGCGTCCTCTCCCGGGACGGGGTTGGCCGAGAAGTCATAGACCCCGCAGTCACCCCGCTTCACGAACGCCGGGATGATGTCGGCACCCATATCGTGTTTGGTGTCGTTGCGGACGGTATCGGCATCGAGCGCCTCGAGGAGCGCATCGGTGGTGAAGACGTAGTTGCCCATCGAAGCCAGGAAGCTGTTCGGGTCATCGGGCAGACCCGGAGTCGATTCGGGTTTCTCCCGGAACGCGGCGATCCGGCCCGGG
>JBBSRM010000101.1:0-8784 GCA_038243055.1 Actinomycetales bacterium | reverse complement strand
GAGGCCGACTGGTCACAGGCCAGCACACGTTGACCGGGCCGGGTCAGGGCCAGATAGGCGGCAATGGTGCCATTGCCGCAGCCCAGATCGACGGCTTCCTCCGCGTCGCGGGCGTCGGCCAGATGAGGGAGAAGGAAACGGCTTCCGGGATCAAGCTTCGTCCCGCCGAACGTGGCACCGAAGGCGCGCAGTTGAAGCGGCCGGGCCAGCCCGACGTCGTGGGTGGACGCCAAGGGGAAACGGGACACTGGCCGTTCGCTTGCAGCGCGGAGCGCCGTGGCGGTCAGAACGCGTGATTTCCGCGCCCCCAGGCCGGCGCTGACGTGACCGAAATAGCTGCCGAGCACTTCGTTCATCGCCAAGGACATGTGCTTGGTGCGTCCGCCGGCCAACAACACCACATCGGGGTCGGCATGCACTGCCGCCAACGCCACGATCTCCTCCAGGGCCGCAAGCGACCGGGGCAGTTGCAGGATGATCAGGCGGGCACCGGCGAACAGCTCGGCCCCCAGCGGCATGTGCGTGAAGCTGGATGGCACCCGGGCGGGGGAGTCGAAGCCGGTGCGGGCGGCATTGGCGTTGATGGCTCGTTCGCCGGAGAGCGCGTCCTGGTGGACCCGCACGCCGCGGGCACCGGCGGACGCAGCTCCCAGGACCAGGGCACCGTAGTGGTCGTTGACCACCGTCGTCGTTCCTTCCGAAGTGGCGAGTCCGTGGGTGGCTGCGGTGTCGAGCAAAAGCAGATCCGCGCCGTCGAAAGCCTGGAGTTCGGGGGATTCCACGTCGGGCCACCGCCGAAGGCCTTCGGGAATCGGAGCACTCATCGGTGCCCTGCCACGGCGAGATCGGTCCATTCGGTACCGTGCTCGACTGCGGTTCCGGCTCCCGCGGTCAGGGTCGCCAACCGTCCAGCGAAATCTGTTGCCGCGGTCGGTCCGTCGGGGACAGCGACCCGCAGGGTGACAGCCAAGGGTCCGTAGTCGGTCCCCAGAACCGTGGTGCCGTCCTGGCGCAATTCGTTTTCCCACCGTCCGGCCTCGGCATGTGGTGCCTCGATGGCAAAAACGGCCATACGTCGTCTGACGAGGAGATCGGCGTTATCCATTGCTCCCGAGACAGCCTGGGAGTAGGCACGGACCAGGCCCCCGGCGCCCAGGAGGACACCCCCGAAATACCTGACGACGACGGCGGTGGCATCACTGAGGTCACACCGCCCGGAGGGCATTTGGCGTTTGGCCAGGGCCTCGAGCATCGGCAGGCCGGCGGTTCCCGAGGGTTCGCCGTCGTCGTTGCTGCGTTGGACCGTTCGGTCGGGACCCACCAGGAACGCCGAGCAGTGGTGGCGTGCGTCGAAGTGCTTGCGGCGCAGTTCGGCGATGAAGTCCCGGGCCTCGGCTTCGGTGGGGGTGCGTCGGAGGTAGGTGATGAATCGTGAACGTTTCACCTCCAGCTCGTGCTGGTGATCGCCGGCCAACGTGGTGTATTCGATCACTGCACTCCCCGTTTCGCCCATCCCGCCAGTCTAATGCGAGTTCACGAGCCCGGGCAGCGGAGCACGGCCCGTCGGGCTGCCGATCGTTCATATCGCCCGTAGACTCTCCACCACCGGGTGGTCCGACGGTCCCTTGCAACAGTGGTGCGGAGCTTCGTCGGATGGCGACTCCGTCGTCGTGACACCGGGGAAGGTAACAGGAAACGGGGACATCGTGGACGTAGTGGTCATCGGCGCGGGCCTGGCGGGACTGCGTGCCGCCGGTCTGGCAGTCGCCCAAGGACATGAGGTCACGGTGCTGGAGGCCAGCACGCGGGTCGGTGGACGGGTCGATACCGAGATCGTTGATGGTTTCCGTTGCGACCGTGGATTCCAGCTCCTGAACCCCCGCTACCCCGAGGCGCGACGTGCGTTGGAGCTGGAAGCACTTGACCTACATGCCTGGGGACGCGGTGTCGCAGTGCGCGGCGACGGTGGGCTCGACGTCCTGGCGGATCCCCTCCGTCATCCGTCCCGTCTCCGAGGGCTAGCCAGCGGTCTGCTGGTACCGAAGGATCTGATCGCCGCACTGCGTTGGGTGCGGAGGGCCGGCGACGGTTCACTAACGCTGCGCGACTCCCTGGATGGGGTGGGGTTCTCAGCACCCCTGCGCCGGATCATCGGCCGGTTCTTCTCGGGTGTCCTCGGGGATCCGCATCTGGAGGTTTCCGCCCCCTTCGCCCGTCGGCTCGCCGGATACTTCGCGAGGGGAACCCCCGCACTGCCGGGCCAGGGAATGGCGGCGATCGCCCATCAGCTGGCCGAGCCACTCGCGGGGCGCATCCTGTTTGGACAGATGGCGGAGAGCCTGACCCGGGAAGCTGATGGCTGGACCATCACCTGCGGTTCGGAAGAGCGTTTCACCGCCGACCGGGTCGTGGTCGCCGCCGGCCCGATGGCGAGTGCCCGACTGGTCGGTGGGCCGGTCCCGGCGATGCATTCGCTGACGACCTGGTGGTTCGCCACGGGGCACCAGCCCAGCCGACTACCGTTTCTGCATCTCGATCTGCGCGCCGGGGCCCGGCTCGCACACACGTCCGTGGTCTCCAACGTCTGTCCTTCCTACGCCCCGGCGGGGCGTCATCTGGTCCAGGCGACCGCTGTGGGAGAGCACGGCCTGGAGGATGGTTCGGCGCTGAACCAGGCTGCGGAAATCCTCGGTGTCCAGAACCCCGACTGGCGTCTGCTCGTCCGTCATGACGTCACGGACGCCCTGCCCGTCATTCCGCCGGGGCATGTCCCACCGAGCACCGCGTTGCCCGGCGTCGTCCTGGCAGGAGATGACAGCGAGGCGTCCATCCAGGGTGCGCTGGCCAGCGGCGCGGAAGCGGCGGCAACACTTGAAAGCCGAGGGCGAAGCACTCCCGCTGCACGCAAGGCCGCGGACACCTTCGAAGTGCGGCTGTGTCGTTCCGGTGATGCTGCCACCCTGTGGGCTCGACTGACGGATCTGGACGCCCACAGTGCAGCCATCCCGTTCACGGAGGTGACCCCGCGGGGTGCCCGGATGAGCGAGGGCCTGTCCTTCGTGGGGCTGACCCGGGTGGGTCCATTCACCCTGTCCGACCGGATGCTGGTGCGCCGTGCCGAGGCTCCGACCGGAGAACGTCCCGGCAGGTTGGCCGTGTCGAAGTTCGGGCCCGTGGCCGGTGAGGTCGAGGCCACGGTCGAGCAGCAGGGCTCCGACGTCGTGGTCGTGTGGCGCCAAAGCCTTCGGCCCGCCTGGCTGCCACGCCCGCTGCGACCTACCGGTGCCCTCGTGGCACGGGTGGCCTATGGCATGGGTCTGCGTAAGCTGCTGGCCTGATCGGTCCCATGGTGCCGCACCTAGACCGGGGTGTCATAAGCTGGGGCCATGCTTGACGTTGGACTGACTGGCGGGATCGCCTCCGGAAAATCCGCTGTGGCCACACGCCTGGCCGAACGTGGTGCCGTCCTGATCGACGCCGATGCCATTGCCCGCCGGGTCCTTGAACCCGGCACCGACGGGCTGGCCTCGGTCGTGGAGGCCTTCGGCCCGGAGCTGGTCGATGCCGACGGCCGACTCGACCGTCCACGGTTGGGACGCATCGTGTTCGCCGACCCCGGGGCCCGTGACACGCTCAACGGGATCGTCCATCCCCGGGTGCGCGCCGAAGCAGCCCGGATCCGCGGCGAAGCCGCAGCGGAGGAAACGCCGGACCGGCCCATGGTCGTGCTCCAGGACATCCCCCTGCTCGTCGAGACCGGTCAGGCCGCCTCCTTCGAGGTCGTGGTCACCGTCCAAGCCCCCCGCGCCGAACGGGTCCGCCGCATGGTGGAGGACCGGGGGATGAGCGAGGACGACGCCGTCGCCCGGATGGCTGCGCAGGCCACCGACGAGGAACGGGCAGCCGTCAGCGACGTGGTGTTGCAGAACGCGGGCACCTTGGAGGAACTCCAGGCCGCAGTGGATGACCTGTGGACCGGGACGTTGCAGCCGCTGGCTGCCGGCTCGAGCCCGACCGGTGGGGAACCGGGATGAGGCGCAAGGGCCCGGCAGCCACCTACCGGTTCGGGTATGGGATGAAATGGGTGACGTGGTTGTTCATTGCCACCGGTGTGCTCTGGGCGGCGGCGATCGTGCTGTGGCTGGTGGCCGGGGGCCGGGTCGAGTTCACCGCCGGGTCAGCACCGTGGAGTTGGCAGGTGTTGGTGCCGGCCTGGATGACGTTGACCGGCATCGTGCTGGCTTTGGGTGGATGTGTGGTCTTCGCCCAGCAGATATGTTCGTTGCCATCCTCGGCCGCTTCGAACACGACGGGCTGCTGGACCCGCCCTCGCGTTTCGGGAAACGGCAGCACCCGCCTGCCTGAACCGTCGCACGACACCGTCGTCGTCCTGGTCGTCGCCCGCACGGTTTAAGCCCTGAGCCGTAGCCGTGCAAAGCCCGCGGCGCAGAGCGTAGCCTTGGTTCCATGAGTCTTGCCCAGGAGATCAACCGCGTCGTCGCCCCGTTCGAGGTCATTAGTGATTTCGAACCGGCAGGGGACCAGCCGCAGGCCATCGCCGAGCTCGCCGAACGGATCAACGGCGGAGAAAAGGATGTCGTCCTGCTCGGTGCGACAGGTACCGGCAAAAGCGCCACGACGGCCTGGCTGGTCGAGAAGGTCCAGCGTCCGACACTGATCCTGGTGCAGAACAAGACCCTGGCTGCGCAGTTGGTGAACGAGTTCCGTGAACTGATGCCCAATAACGCCGTCGAGTACTTCGTCTCCTACTACGACTACTACCAGCCCGAGGCCTACGTCCCGCAGACGGATACCTTCATCGAAAAGGACTCCTCCATCAACGAGGAAGTTGAACGCCTGCGACACTCGGCGACCAACACGCTGCTGACCCGCCGCGACGTCGTCGTGGTCGCCACCGTCTCCTGCATCTACGGGCTGGGTACGCCGGAGGAATACGTCGCCGGCATGGTCACCCTGCGCAAGGGCATGGAAATGAACCGCGACGAACTGCTGCGCAAATTCGTCTCCATGCAGTACGCCCGCAATGACATGGACTTCCACCGCGGGACCTTCAGGGTTCGTGGGGATACCGTCGAAATCATCCCGATGTACGAGGAGCAGGCGCTCCGGATCGAGTTCTTCGGTGATGAGATCGAGCAGATTCACACGCTGCACCCGCTGACCGGTGACGTGATCCGCGAAGAGGAAGAGATGTACATCTTCCCCGCCAGCCACTATGTCGCGGGCCCCGAACGGATGAACCGCGCCATCAAGGACATCGAGGACGAGCTGCAGGTGCGGCTGGAGGAGCTCGAAGGGCAGAACAAGCTCGTCGAGGCACAACGGCTGCGCATGCGCACCACCTATGACCTGGAAATGATGCAGCAGATGGGCTTCTGCAACGGCATCGAAAACTATTCACGTCATATCGATGGGCGTGGCCCCGGCACGGCACCGCATTGCCTGTTGGACTACTTCCCGGATGATTTCCTGCTGGTCGTTGACGAATCCCACGTCACCATCCCGCAGATCGGCGCGATGTACGAAGGCGATATGTCGCGTAAGCGCACCCTGGTGGAGCACGGGTTCCGTCTACCGTCGGCGATGGACAACCGTCCGCTGAAGTGGGATGAATTCCTCGAGCGAATCGGACAGACGCTCTACCTCTCAGCCACTCCGGGCAAATACGAACTCGGAAAGGCCGATGGCTTCGTGCAGCAGATCATCCGGCCCACCGGCCTGCTGGACCCGGAGATCGTCGTCAAGCCCACCAAGGGCCAGATTGATGACCTGCTCGAGGAGATCCGGACCCGTACCGCGAACAACGAGCGGATCCTGGTGACCACTCTGACCAAGCGGATGGCCGAGGACCTCACCGGCTACCTCAGCGAACACGGGGTCAAAGTGGAGTACCTGCACTCCGACGTCGATACCCTGCGCCGGGTCGAATTGCTCCGCGAACTGCGAATGGGTGTCTTCGACGTGCTGGTCGGCATCAACCTTTTGCGTGAGGGGCTGGACCTGCCGGAGGTCTCCCTCGTGGCGATCCTCGACGCGGATAAGGAGGGCTTCCTGCGTTCCGGGACCTCGTTGATCCAGACCATCGGCCGTGCCGCACGCAACGTCTCCGGTCAGGTGCATATGTATGCCGACCGGATCACCGATTCCATGGCCCACGCCATCTCCGAAACCAACCGTCGTCGCGAGATCCAGGACGCCTATAACAAGGAGCGCGGTGTCGACCCGATGCCGTTGCGCAAGAAGATCGCCGACATCACCGACCAGCTGGCCCGCGAGGACGCCGATACCCAGGAGCTGCTGAACAACCAGCGACTGGCCAAGGGGACCCGCCGAGCCAAATCCACCACGGACAAGGCCGAATCCATCGTCCGGAAGGACGGGCTGGCAGCAGCGCCGGCCGAGGACCTGGTGGATTTGATCACCGATTTGACCGAGCAGATGCACGGGGCCGCCGGGGAACTGAAGTTCGAATTGGCGGCGCGGTTGCGCGACGAAGTCGGGGACCTGAAGAAGGAGTTGCGCCAGATGCAGCAGGCCGGCCACGCCTGACCCGGAAGGGGCCCCAAACACTGTGGGGTAGGATTGTCTCGGCGTAGGGGAGTATCCCGAACACTGTGGACGTCAACACGCACGGCAATGCTGCCGGGCCGGGCACAGTGGCCGAACCCGAATATGGGCGGCGGAGAGACTTGCGGCAATGCCCCATGTCCCCTGCCGGCGCTCCACGCGCCCTGAGAGGTTACCGTGTCGGAACATCTGACCACCCAATTTGAAGTCCTTTCCCTTGCGGCCCTGGGCCTGATCCTGCTCTTCGATCTGCTCTATGTGGTCAAACGCCCCCATGAGCCCTCGATGAAGGAAGCCGGCCTCTGGGTCGGTTTCTACGTCACGCTCGCCCTCGTCTTCGCCGGAGTGCTCTTCTGGCAGGCGGGACCCGACTACGGCCAGGAATTCGTCGCCGGTTGGATCACCGAATACAGCCTGAGCGTGGACAACCTCTTCGTATTCATCATCATCATGGCGCGCTTCTCGGTGCCACGGAAGTACCAGCAGGAAGT
Source organism: Actinomycetales bacterium (assembly GCA_038243055.1). GTDB lineage: Bacteria > Actinomycetota > Actinomycetes > Actinomycetales > Micrococcaceae > Arthrobacter_H. The sequence goes on along the minus strand of JBBSRM010000101.1, from coordinate 1,705 downwards.
GCTGATGTTCGGCATCATCATCGCGCTGATCCTGCGGGGTGGGTTCATCCTGGTCGGCGCAACGCTGATCGAACACCTGACCTGGATCTTCTACATCTTCGGCGCCTTCCTGCTCTGGACCGCCTGGAAGCAGGCCACCGACAGCGACGGCGATGAGGACGAGGGAGAAAGCGGCCTCGTGGCCAAGCTGACGGCCAAGCTCCCGGTCGCCAAGCAGTACGACGGCAACAAGCTGCGCACCACCGTGGACGGCAAGCGGATGTTCACCCCGATGGTGCTGGTCTTCGTCACCATCGGCATGACCGACCTGCTCTTCGCCGTCGACTCCATCCCAGCCATCTTCGGTCTGACGGAGAGCGCGTTCATCGTGTTCACGGCCAATATCTTCGCCCTGATGGGATTGCGCCAGCTCTACTTCCTGCTCGGCGGCCTGATGGAACGGCTGATCTTCCTCAAACACGCACTGTCGATCATCCTGGCGTTCATCGGGGTCAAACTGATCTTCCACGCCATGCACGAAAACGAACTGCCCTTCATCAATGGGGGCCAAGGCATCGAATGGATCCCTGACATCAGTACCGGCCTGTCACTGATCGTCATCGTCGCCACCCTGGTCATCGCCACCGTCGCCAGCCTGCTCAGCCCGTCAGGCAAGCGGGCGGCCGCCGAAGCACAGGCCAGGACCGCTGCCGAAAAGCACGACGAGGAAGACGCCTAGGTCGTTCCCCGTGCAGCCGGGGAACGGCGGCGTTGGTAGGCTACAGCGGTGAGCCAGAACCATGGCGCCGTACCGGTGCAGTCCGTCCCCGGGAACCCCCAACGCCGGGTGGTCCTCTCCTTGTCGCTGGGCCAGCTCTTCAGTGGCCTCGGCAACGGGTCCGGGCTCGCCCTGGGCTCGCTCATGGCGGTGGATCTGACCGGAAGCAACGCCTACGCCGGAGCCACCACAATGGCGATCTCCGTCGCCGGTGCCCTGACCGCCCTACCCCTGGCTGGCCTGGCGATCCGTCGTGGACGCCGGGTGGCCCTCTCCGCCGGCATGCTCATTGCAGCGCTGGGCGCCCTGGGAATGATGCTGACCCCGGTCCTGGAGAGCTTCCCCCTGCTGCTGGTCTCCGCCGGACTATTGGGCGTCGGCAACGCCGCCAACCTCCAGGCCCGCTTCGCGGCGACCGACCTTGCCGAACCGGCCACGCGCGGCCGGGACCTCGGACTAGTGGTCTGGGCCATCACCATCGGCGCCGTGACCGGACCGAACCTGATCGGCCCGGGCGCCGCCATGGGCCGTTCCTTGGGCCTGCCCGACGAAAGCGGACCCTTCATCTTCTCCATGGCCGGGTTGCTGATCGCCGTCCTGATCCTCAATATCGGCCTGAGGCCCGACCCGCTGCGGATCTCCCGGGAACCGGGCGCACCGACACCGGTGCGGCTCTCATTGGGCGGCGGACTCGCGGTATTGCGGCATAATCCGGCGGCCCGGCTCGGCGTCATCACCATCGTGGTCTCCCACCTGGTCATGGTGGCCGTGATGTCCATGACCCCGGTGCACTTCAAGGACCTGGACGCCATCGCCGCGGGAGCGAGCGGGGGAGCCCTGGCAGGACACCATGCGAGCCTGGACGTCCTGGTGCTCATCGGGTTCACGATTTCACTGCATATCGCTGGAATGTATGCGCTATCGCCGTTTATCGGCATCCTGGCCGAT
>JBBSRM010000100.1:0-8853 GCA_038243055.1 Actinomycetales bacterium | reverse complement strand
GCGTCGAGGTGGAGCCGGGCGACCTTCTCGTCGAGGATCTTCGGCAGCACATGGACCTGCTTGTCGTAGGCGGGGCCCGTGCCGGCCTCATTGGAGGTCCCGTGCCGGCCGAAGAGTTCGATCTGCCCGATCGTCTGGTTGGCGAAGGAATTGGACATGACGAAGCTCGGGTGGCCGGTGGCGTTGCCCAGGTTCAGCAGACGTCCTTCGGAGAGCACGATGATCGAGCGTGCGGCATCGGTTCCGGGCTCGAAGACCCATTCATGGACCTGCGGCTTGATCTCGACCTTCTCGATGCCGGGCACCGCGGCGAGCCCTGCCATGTCGATTTCGTCGTCGAAGTGCCCGACGTTGCCCACGATGGCCTTGTCCTTCATGCGCGCCATGTCTTCGGCCCGGATGATGCCGGTCCCGCCGGTGGTGGTGATGAAGATGTCGCCCTGGCCGATGACCGACTCAAGACGGGCGACCTGATAGCCATCCATGGCGGCCTGGAGCGCGCAGATCGGGTCGATCTCGGTGACGATCACCCGCGCACCCTGGCCGCGTAGCGCCTCCGCCGCACCCTTGCCCACGTCGCCGTAGCCGCAGATCACGGCCACCTTGCCACCGATGAGCACGTCGGTGGCCCGGTTGATGCCGTCGGGCAACGAGTGACGGATGCCGTATTTATTGTCGAATTTGGATTTGGTGACCGAGTCGTTGACGTTGATGGCGGGGAAGAGCAGGTCCCCGGCCTCGGCGAGTTGGTACAGCCGGTGGACCCCCGTGGTCGTCTCCTCGGTGACTCCCCGGATTCCCGCGGCGATGCGGGTGAACCTGCCGGGGTCCTGCGCCAGCGAACGGCGCAGCAAGTCCAGGACGATCGTGTATTCGCCGCTATCGGTGGCGGTTGGCGCAGGAACCGATCCGGCGGCTTCGAAGGCGACCCCCTGGTGGACGAGCATGGTGGCATCCCCGCCGTCGTCCAGGATCATATTCGGCCCGCATTCGGGGTCGGTGTCGGCTCCCGGCCAGAAAAGGATCTGCTCGGCGGTCCACCAGTACTCCTCGAGGGATTCGTTCTTCCAGGCGAAGACCGGCACCCCCTGGGGGTCCGCGGCACTGCCGGAACCCACGACGACGGCGGCGGATGCCTCGTCCTGGGTGGAGAAGATGTTGCAGGAGGCCCAACGGACCTGGGCGCCCAAGGCCGTCAGTGTCTCGATGAGTACGGCGGTCTGGACGGTCATATGCAGTGAACCGGCGATGCGGGCCCCGGCCAGGGGTTTGGACCGGGCATATTCCGCCCGCAGCGACATCAGACCAGGCATCTCGTGTTCGGCCAGGCGGATCTGGTGGCGTCCTGCTTCATGCAAGGAGATATCGGCGATCCGGTAATCCAGGCCCATGGCTAGTTCACCTCCGGGGTCCGGCTGGTGACTTCGGCCGGGGCGGGGGCCAGCATGACGGGGATTCCTTCGTACAGGCTGTAACGCGGGATGCCGCCGTGCTCATCGGCTGTGGAGGCGACCAATTCGTCGCCTTCCTGGTTGAGCGTCGAACCGGTGACCGGGCAACGCAGGATCTCGAGGAGCTGGGGTGTGATGTGGGCCATGGGCCCAGTTTATGGCTTCAGCGTGGTTCGCGCAGAATACGCAGCGGGCCACGTCCGCCGTCCCTGTCCTCCGGAGGATCCAGGGGCGTCGGCGCGGTGCGCGCCGAGGTGGAGTTCGCCGGTCCGCTTCCGGGCTCGACGGTGGTCTCCCGGTGATCCGACGCAGGACGGCGGGGTTCGGAGACCGCATCGGCCAGGGCGGAGAGCTCGTCGGAGGCCAAACGGGGGGCTTCGGGCAATTCCAGCCGCAGGACCTGCCAGCCACGCGGCACCGTCAGTCGGTGGGCGTGCTCGCTACATAAGTCGTAACAGTGGGGCTCCGGGTAGGTGGCCAGTGGCCCGAGAACGGCGGTGGAATCGGCGTACACAAACGTCAGGGTCGCGATGGCCGAGCGGCCGCAGGCGGAGCGTGAACAAAGTCGAAGGGATCCCACGAGAAAACAGCTTACCTGCCGTGCCGTCGCCTGCGCCCCAAGCAGACGGGCATGGCGGGAAACGGTTCCCCCGACGGCGCCGGGGATCTTCGGTAGGCTCGGTGCCATGGCAGAAGGTTTCAGAGTGCGGTTCGACGGCCCGGGGACGGCGAGCCGTTCCGGTGCGCTGCCGGACACCGAGCGGGCTCCCGGGTCGTTCCTGCGCCGTCGTCGAAACCGGCATGGACGCGGTCTGCGCGGGAATCTGATGCACCCCGGGCTGCCCGGCTCACGGACCCGCGCCGACCGGTTCGAGGATCTGGTCGCCGAGTCCGCCGAACGCCTTGAACTGCTATGGGGCCAGCCGATCGCCTCGATGGAATTCACCATCGAACTGATGCCGCGCAGCACCTCGCTGGACTATTCCGAGGCTTCGGGACGCCCGGTCCCCCTCGGCCGGACGTGGGGGGCCACCCCGCGTCGCCTCGCACGCGTGGCCATCTACCGACGGCCCGTGGAAGAGCTGGCTGGATCACCGTTGGTGCTCCCCGAAGTCGTCCATCTGGCCGTCGTCGAACAGGTGGCTGAGCTCCTGCTGCGCGAGCCCGAGGAGATCGATCCCGATTACCGCCCGTGGGAGGGCGGCTTCTAGCGGGTCGCCCTGCCGGCTGCTCAGTAGCGCAGATCCACGCCGATGTCGGTGGCTCCACGGGTGGCCGGTGGAAGCGGGAGAACCGACACATCGGTCTTCCCGTGCGTGGCCATCAGGCTGCCGTAGACGGGGTCCCCGCTGGCGCTGAGGGTCACGGCGACCACGTCCTTGCCCAACGAGTCGATCGTGCGTTCCACGCTTTTGCCCTGTTCCACCTCCACGGTGACCGCCTTGCCGACCTTGCCGTCGGAGGTGACCGGCCTCAGGTCGATGCTGCCGGCCCCGTCCCGGGCCAGGAAGATGAACCGGGATTCGGCCCCCTCGGGTACGACAACCAGATGTTCCCCACCCAGCCGGTGTGCCGCCCCGGCCCAGGCCGAGTCGGTTCGCTTCTCGGCCTTCGTCCCCCGGGTCATCCGCACGGAGGCGGCCACCGGCTCCTCGGAGTCCACGATCGCCGTGTAGTTCCCGGCCTTGACCCCGGTGAGGTGCACACTGGTGGTCGCCCCGGCTTCGGCGGTGTATTGGCCGTCACGCGGCAGGTCCACCGGACCGTCCCGGCCCACTAGACGGACCTTGACGTTCTGTTCACTGGCCCCGGGAACTGTCAGATCCAGGGTCGGGGCGGCGTCGTCGTACCCCTTCTGCGAGGTGATGTCCTTCTGCGTCTTGCCATCCTGGATGAGGATCCCGGGGACGACCTGGTGTTCATCGGGGGTGGCCGCAGGCTCGATGAAGTCCACGCCTCCCGGGGTCAGGCCACGCAACGTACTCTGTTGGATGACGGCGCCCACCGGCGCACCGGTGGACGTGGCCTTGACCGAGAGCGACTTCTCGCCCGAAGCCATGCCGCCCAGGACGATCGACGTCGAATCCCCCGGGGCGATCACGATCCCCCGGGCGTTGCCCGCCTCGATGCGCCCCTTGGATCCGTACAGTTCCAGATCGACGGTGGACGGGGATGCCGACGGGTTGGCCAGCGTCAGCAACGCCGTACTGCCGACCGTCGTCGAGGCACCGGTCAGCCACTGTTCGTTCGCCGGGACCTGGCAGCTTGCCGCGGCCATCCCGGCCAGGTCGCCATCACCGGCGACGTAGCTGCGCACCGCCCCGGCCGTGGACTGCCGGCCACCCAGGGGTTGGACCCGCAGGTTCGAGGCCGACGGTTCGCTCACACCGGAGGCCGTCTTCGCCTTCCGGCCGGTGAAGCCGTCGTCACCGGTGGATTTATCCTCGTCGGCCGCTTCCTCCGAAAGCCGTTTGGACAGGGTGCGCACCGTGGTCCCGTCGAGCTTCTCCACCGCGGCACCGGGGAGGCGTTCGGCCGCATCGGACAACACCGTGGAACGGATCATCGTCTTTTCCGAATCCGAAGCGGCCGCGAAGGCCGGGTCGGTGCCTTCTCCGGCAGCGCCGTCGACCAGCCGGGCCGTGGCGGGGCATTGGCCCACATAATCGCCAGCGGGTACGGAGACCTGTTCAACGGCTCCGACCTCGGGTGCCGAGAGGGGGCCGTTGAGCGAACCCGCGGCGATGCCCCCGCCGGTGGCCACCAGCAGGACAGCCCCCAGTGAGGCCGCTGCGGCGCGTCCGCGGCGCGGTGTGCGGTTCCGGATCATCGGTTGTGCTCCTCAGCTACTGGCGTGCCCTCCAGCGGGGCATCACCATCGTCCTCGTCCTGCAGGTGTTCGCCATCCGCCTCATCGATGTCCCGCACCGATTCGGCACTGCCGGTGGTCCTGAACTCCTCGACCCGGCGGGCGGCGAACCGTCGACTGGCCGGGATCGGGATGACCAGCAGCAGGGCCCCGGCGAACACGAGGACCATCAGAATCCCCAGTGGCAGGGACCAGGGAGCCGAATAGCCGATGGATAGTTCCCCGGCGCCGCTGGGCAGCTTGAACGCCTGCGCCCACTCGTCGGTGCTGGCTTCGAGGGCCTTGCCATCGTAGGTGGCCTCCCATCCCGGATCGGCCCGTTCGGCCAATACGACGGTGCGTCCCTTCGGCCCGTTGGGCAGCTGGTGTCCGTGCACGCGGGCCGCCTCGGAACCGATGAGACCGGTGGTCGTGCCATCGGCGTCAAGCAACCTCACCCGAGCGGTGAATTCGTTGGGGTTCCCGGCATCCTTGAGCTCGGTATCGGGGGTCACCCGCCACAGCCACCCCGCTTCGGTGTAGCCAACGGGTGCCAGCCCCGGAACGCCGTCAAGTCGTCCAGCCAGCGTGGAAACACCTTCGGGGACCTGCAGCACCACGAAACTGACCCCGAAACGGGTGAGCTCCGGACGCGGGTCGATGGCCTGGCCGGAGGCCAAGCCGGCCACGGTACTGCGCAGGATCCTTGCGGAATCGTCGTCGGGGGCGGCCTGCGGATCCGTGAGGCCTCCCGTGAGCCGCGAGCTGGAGGACACCGCGGAGAGCTGGTCCAGGCTCATGCCGGATCCGCTCATCAAGGTGGCGCTCATGGCCCCTTCGTTGCCTTCGGGCGCCAGGACGAGTGTGCGGTCCTGCAGTGGGGAATTTCCCCGGTCGGCTGCCGTGGCGGGCAGCGTACGCGCGGCAACGGGGACCACGGATTGTCCCAGGCCCAGATCCGAGGTGGCACCGGTTTCGCTCGCTGCCGCATCTGCGGTTCCGACCGTTCGAGGGGCCAGCCACAGGGTGGTGGCCACCGTGGCCGAAGCCAGGACCAGAACCACGGCGGCTGCCATGGCCGGGCCGGCGATGATCCGCAGACGCGAGGTCCTGTGGAGCCGGACGCTGCGCAGCCAGTCCAGACCACCCGCCGCGGACAACAGGACACCGAGCATGAAGACGGAGACGAACGGACCGGTGAAGGGAGTGACCTCACGGCCTGCCGTGACCCCGAAGGGAAGGGCCTGCACGGCGTAACCGGCGGCCAGGGCAAGAATCCCCGCCACCCAGGCGGTACGAATGATCGCTCCGCGTCGCCCACGGCGCAGCAGACCGACGATGGCCAGCAGCAGCAACGGAACGCCGACCACCAGGGCGGCGATGAACGCCCAGGGGCCGGGCAGCAGGTTCGCTGCCCAACCGAATCCATTGGCGCCGGCTGCCGGGTCGAAGGCCACGGGGAAGCCCAGCGCCTGTTGCCACAGGTCGGCGGCCTCGAACGGCTGGACGACCCCCGGATCGGCCAGCAGCACCCGCGGGTTGGCCAGGGCAGCCGGGATGCTCCCCAGCGCCAGGACCAGCGACGGCACCGGAACCCACCAGAGGGTCCGGGCCCGACGGCCCAAGGCAATGGCCAACACAACCACCAGCACCACGACCAGGGGGAGCAAGGTCGGAGAGGCGGCGGTGACCCCGGCCAGGGCCAGGGCGGCGCCGGCGGCAGCTGTCCACGAGGGACCCCCGTGCAATCCCGCCTTCGAGGGCGGATCCTCCAGTGCCGGAACCGCGTGTTGTTCGGTGCGCGGTCGTCCGGCGCCGACGGCACGGATCACTCCGAGGCCGGCCAACGGCAGCAACACGTGCACGGCGATGGCACCGGCCCGCCCCGAGCCGAGGGCGACTTGCAGGGCCGGGGCCAAGGCCCAGACGAGGGCCCCGAGCAGCCGGGCAGCCCGACTGGCGGTGACCGCTCCCAGAGCCAGCCAGGCGAAGAGCGCCGCCAGCGGCATCGCCGCCAGATACAGCACCACGATGGCGGCGTTGGGTGTGCCGAATCCGAGCAGCGAGAGCAGCCAGAGCACGAAGTCGAAGGGATCCCCGTGACCCGGCATCCCGGTTCCCAGATCCTGCCACCACCCGGTGGCGTGGGCCCAGATACCGGATACGCGTTCACTCACCGGCAGCATCGACCCGCCGGCCAGCGCCCCGGAACCGAAGAGGGTCCGCAGCCCCAGCAGGGCGACGACGGCGGTGGCCAGGATCGCGATCACCGCACTGACCGAGGAGCCGGTGCGGGTCGGGGCAGCCAGTTCCGCGAAGTCGTTGGAACTGTCGCCCGAAGGGTTGGATGCCTCCGCAGCAACCCCTGAGCCGTCACCGAGAACCGTGGAGGTTCCGGCGGCCTGGAGCAGATTGCGTCGGTGGGCCCACACCTCGCGCCGCGGGACCATCAGCGGGCGGACCAGCGAACGGGAGACCTTGCGGGTGCGTCGGGCCCCGCGCCGCGAGCCGCGCAGGGCCACCGGAGAGCACACGGCGGCCAGTGTGCTGCTCAGTTGCCCGAAGCCGAAGGCCGGGTCCTTGGCCAACAAGGAGATGAGCAGCCGCAAGAGGGAACCGAGGATCGCGCCGATGGCGACGAAGGGGACCTTCCAGGCGGCGGCGTGCTTGAGCCGCAGATACACCTCGGCCCGACGGCCGGCCAGCGGGCCGGCGATGGAACGGACCTTGTCGGGGGCATGGAACATCTTGGCCGTGGGGACGACCACGACGCGGTTGCCGGCCAGTCGGTTGCGCCAGCACAGGTCCAGGTCGTCGCCGAGTCCAGGCAGGGCAGGATCGAAGCCGCCCAGCTCCTCCCAGATGTCCCGACGGACCAGCAGACCCGCGGAATTCACGGCGAAGCGGTCGGAACGGGAGTCGTATTGCCCCTGGTCGAGTTCGTCGACATCGATCATGGTCAGGCGTTCGCCCCAACGGCTGACGCCCAGACCGACGTCCAGCAGGCGACGGGGTTGATCGCGGTCCAGTTGCTTGCAGCCGGCAACGGTCACTGCCGGGGACGTCTCCACGACTTCGAGCAACGCCTCCAGGGCACCGCGTTCGGGGGCCGAGTCGTCGTGGATCAGCCAGATCCAGTCCTGGATGTCGGGGTCCGCAGTGGGGAGGTTGCCCGACGTCGTCGGGTCTCCGGCACGGCGCGGGAGCGCATCCTCACCGGTCACGCCCGCGCGCACGGAGGCGCCGAATCCCCTCGCCCGTGCCTTCACCAGCGGTGTGCCGGCCGGCAGCGAGTCGGTCAGGATTCGGGCGGAATCGTCCTGGGAACCTGCGTCGACGCCGATGAAATGATCGACCGGCCGGGTTTGGTTCGTCAGCGCTTCGAGGGTTGCCGGAAGGAAGCTCTCCCCGTCATGCGCAACGACGACGGCCGTGACGCGTACTTGCGAATGAATCAGACCGCTCGCTTCCTCAGCCGGCGGCGCTCGCGTTCGGAGAGGCCGCCCCAGATGCCGAAGCGCTCGTCGTTGGACAGCGCATACTCCAGGCATTCGGAGCGGACGTTGCAGGCACCGCAGACCTTCTTCGCGTCACGGGTCGAACCTCCCTTTTCGGGGAAGAAGGCTTCAGGATCGGTCTGGGCACATAATGCTTCGGTCTGCCATCCGAGCTCGCCCTCGTCCTCGGCGCCGGGGTAACCCGGCATGCCGAGCCACAGCTGCTGCTGCGGGTCCACTTCGGCGGGAGCCGTCTGGGCGGGACGCTCCACGGGGAGATCACGCACCGGTGCCAGCAGGGCCTCGGGGGCCTCGACATCGGACTCGTGGGCCGCCAGGAAGGCCGTGGCCTGGTCATCCAGGTCCAGTCCGCCCGCCCGGTAGTTCTCAGCTGCCGCATCGTCTGCGGGGTCGAGGAACCAATCTGCGGGGACTCCACGGGAGCCGTACCTCTTTGACGCCTGTTCGGCTTGGCTGGGATCGTAAATGCGCTCTGCGTTCCCCATGGTGTGCGCCCTTCCGCTGGTTGGCTGTCTCTTGCTCGGGCCACCTACCCGACCTGTCGAACGGTAACCGTCCGTCCTTCGTCTGGTCGCGTGGGCGGCCACGGCTTAGTCCGTGGTCTGGAAAAAGCTGCTTCTCGTACTAATTACAATGGTGTAACTCACCGACGTCAAGTGGAGGCGGTGATTCTATAGATGGAAGCCCCCTGATCCATGTCGCAACACGCCCGTTATATGAGTGTACCGATGGGCGTGTCCGGCAGTTGCCCGGATTATCAGGGTTTTCACAGGTTTGAGAGGATTGAGTCCATGACCACCGATACCGATTCGTTAGATTTTACAAACCGACTGCTGGCAAGGCACCGGGACTCCGCCTCCCCGTTGCTGACATGGTACGGCGATCCCGGTGAACGCGTGGAACTGAGCGGCCACGTCTTCGACAACTGGGTCGCGAAATCGGCCAACCTGCTGGCCGAGGAGTTCGACGCCGGTCCTGGGACCCGGGTCCTGCTCGACCTTCCGGCTCATTGGAAGTCGTTGGCCATCGGGTTCGC
>JBBSRM010000099.1:0-8952 GCA_038243055.1 Actinomycetales bacterium | reverse complement strand
CGGACGCACCCCGGGCGAGGGTCCCGTTGCGGATCTCCAGTTGGCTCCACCCGCAGGACCCGCGGCTGCCGGGACTGGCCCATGCCGGTGTCGTGGCCAAAGCCGAGCGGCTCTGGGGTGGGGGCGACCGGCTGACGGAGCTGCGGACCATGACCTACCGTCCCTTGCGGCGGGCCGTCTTCCGCGCCGATTTCGCGACCCCCGGACCGGTGGTGGCAACCCGCAGGATGTACTTGAAGGTCCTGCGCGCCGGGCATGCCGAACCGTTGGCGCTGCGCCATCGGATGCTTGTCGAGGCCGGCCTGCCCGTGGCCGAAGTGATCGGCCCGGTGACCCACTGCGTCGTGGCCACCGCCGGGCTCCCCGGCGAATCGCTGGGGGCCGCATTGCGCTTGGACGGAGCAGGCGGCGTGCAACCGGCGACGCTGGTGTCCCTGCTGGACCGGCTGCCTGCCGCAGTGCTGGATCTTCCCCGCCACCCGTCCTGGACGGACCGGTTGGCCCGCTATGCCGAGGCGGCCGGCTGCGCCCTGCCGGAGGAGGGCCAGGGGATCGCCTCGCTGTCCCGGCACCTGCGCGCGGTCATCGACGCGCACGACCCCGGACCGGTGGTTCCGGTGCATGGTGACTTCTACGAAGCCAATGTCTTGATGGACGGCCGAACGGTCAGCGGGCTTCTGGATCTGGACTCGGTGGGTCCGGGACACCGGGTCGATGACCTCGCCTGCCTGCTGGGGCACCTGGCCATGATCCCTGCGCTCGGGGGTAGGAACCAGGAGCGGGAGCGGGCCGTCTGGTCCACGCTGGAGGCGTGGGGCGCCGAATTCTCCCGGGAAGTCGAGGCCCGTTCACTGTACGCACGGGCCGCGGCAGTGGCGGTTTCCCTGATCGCCGGCGCCAGGAGACCGGGGATGCGTACGTGGAACCGGGAGGCCGGAGCCCGGCTCGACGTGGCCCGACGGCTCGCCGAACTGGCGGGTTAGTCGAGGGAAGCTAGCCGCGTTCCGGATCCTCCGGGGCGTTCCGGGGATCCGAGCCATCGACGGCGCCTGCTTGATCGGCGGCTTCAACCTCCGGCGCGACCTCGTCGTCGTTCTCCTCGGCCTCCTCCTCCTCCTCCTCGCTCTGATCATCGTGATCGTCGCGGGCGTAGGTCTCCTGCGCCTCCACGAGCGCACGGTTGGCCAGATCGGCGGCCTCCTTGGCCTGCACGGGCAACCCCAGCGCGGTGAGCACCTCGGAGAGTCCGCGTTGGGCCGCATAGAAGTGCGCGACGCTCTCCCGGTGTTCGGCCGCGATGAGCCGGTACAACTGGACGGCGTCGTCCCCGCGGTCCGTCTGGGAAAGGACATGGGCGGCAAAGAGTTCGGCGTTCCCTGCCCCATCGGTGTCCTCGGCCACCCGGTAGAGGTCGGCGGCCTCCAGCGCCGCGGCCACGGCTTCGGTGGGGTAGTCCAGGGCCCAGAGCGACCGGGCCCGGGTGTCGCGGAAGTCGGCCTGATGCCAATCGGCACCGTCCTCGTCAGCGAGCTCGATCGCCTCGGCCAGGATCACCAGGCCAGCAGGATCCCCGCTTTCGGACAGGGCATGGCCGTAGGCGTGCAGGGCCACCGGCAGGACGGTCGGATCATCTTCACAGGCGCGCGCCAGTTCGGTGGCCCGGGAGAAATGCGCCAGGCAGGCACCGGGGTCCTCGGCGTCCGAGAGGAGTGTGCCGGCGCTGAGATGGGCCCGGGCGGCATCCCCGGCCAGACCGGAGGCCTCGAAACCGGCGGCGGCCTTCTCCCAGGCCTGCAGGGCATCGACCTCGCGGTCCTGATGACGCAGGCAATGCCCGAGGGACATCAACGTCCGGGCGGCGTCGTCTTCTCGTCCACGGGCCTCCAGTAGATTGGCCAGCGATTCAAGGACCTCTTCGGCGAGCAGGAACTCCTCGGCCTCCAACAACTGGTTGCCCAGGGCGAGCCGGACGGCCCAGGTCTCCTCGAATTCGCCCCGCTCCGCTTGTTCAACGGCGATCCGCCAAGCGGTGATCGCGGCGTCCTGGTCCAGATCGGCCGAGGCGAAATTGGCCACCAAGGCGGCGGCGGAGATCGCCCCGCGGCGGACCCCGGTGACCGAATACAGTTCCAGTGCCTCAACGGCGCAGCCTTCGGCCTCCACCGGATGCCCCAGTTCGTGGTGGCAGGAGGCCTTGACCATCCAGATTGCTGCCCGCATCGCCAGGTTGGTCTGCAGGGCCAGCAGCCGGTCGGCTGCCTCGATGGCTTCGGGCTGCCTGCCGTGTTTGGCGAATCCGTGGGCCAGATACAACAGCGCCCCGGCTTCACTCTCCGGGCGGCCACCATCACGGTAGTCGTCGGCACAGCGCTGCAACTCCTCGAGCGCGGATTCGTCGCCGCCTTCGAAACGCACCACCGCCAGGGGAAGCCGGGCATCGGCCAGGACGTCGGCGCTGGCCCCCGAGGCCGCATGGGTGGCCAGGGCTGCCTGCAGGATCGCGGTTTCCTCCGGGCGGGGCTCACGGAAGAGCAGCCCTCCCAGATGTTCCTCGAGATCTGCCTGATGGGTCCGTTCCGCCGAGCGCAACAGGACGATGCGGCGGGCGGCGGCCTCCTCGGCGTCGGAGATGTTGCCGTCGAGCTGCTGGACCGAGGCCAGGACCCCGAGCAGTGACAGGGCCGTCTCGAGGGCGGGGGACTCCTCGTCGTGGGCGGTACCGGTGTCCGGGCCCGGAGTCGTGGGGGCGCCGGTCAACAGGGGGCGGAGAATATCTAGTCCCGCGGCCGCGGCGCGGGCGGCACCGGGATGGTCCTCCGAGTAGGCGCGGTCGTAGGCCAGCTCAAGCCAGCCATGGGCGGTGGCGGGCGAGGCCAGCGGGTCCGGCTGCGGCATGCCGGAAATCTCCTGCAGCCGCTGCGTCAATGCCGACAAGTACCTGATTCTCCCAAGTTCTGCGTTTCGTTCGTTCCCGGGTGGCCGGTGGCCTTCCAGCCTAGTGCCTGCCCGCGCCGGCGAGGTGCCGAAGCAGCGGTTCGGCGCGGTACGGGATGTGTTCGCTCAAAGCCAGGGAGGTTTCGGTGCGGATCACCCCACGCATGCGCAGGATCGAGCGCAACAGGCTTTGCAGATGGTGGGTGTCCCGGGCGACGACACGACACCAGACGTCACCGCGCCCGGAGATTTCATGGACCTCCAGGACCTGCTCCTGGGTGCGCAGGGCGGCGATGACGGCGTCAAGCTCGCGGTGGGAGACCTCGATGGTGATGAAGGCCAGCACGTCGAAGCCCAGCGCCGCCAGATCGACTTCCCGCCCGCCGTGGCGCAGCACCCCGGTCCTGTCCAGTCGTTTCAGCCGCGACTGCACCGTGTTCCGGGCGACCCCCAGGCTGGTGGAGAGGTCCCCGATCTGCGCCCGGGGTTCTTCGAGCAGGGCCAGTACCAGACGCAATTCGAGTTCATCAAAAGTAGCCATGATGCATCCCAGTAGATCACATCAGCACCGAATTTTGATCAATATCATCAATTCTGGGCTTCACCATGCGTTATTTGGGGTCATCCTCGCCCAGAATGATTACTCGAAGGTCAAAACGGAATATCCACCGTTCGGACCACTAACGCCCAACCCACCTTGTGAGGCCTCGTGACCGTCATCAGCGAACTGCGCATGCGCGCCCGTCCCACCGCCCCGAAGCGCGGCTGGGATGCCTCGGTGAAGGCCCGCCTGCTGCTGACGTTCGCGGCCATGACGCTCCTGCTCATCGGGGCGAACCTGGCCACCCCGCTGTATCCGCTGCTGCAGGAGCAGCTCGGTCTGGGTCCCTTCGCCGTGACGCTGGCGTTCGCCTCCTACGTGCTGGCACTCATCGCCGGGCTGGTGCTCTATGGGCACTGGTCCGATCACATCGGCCGCCGGGCCGCCCTGGTGGTCGCGGTGCTCGTGGGCCTGGCCGGCGCGTTGGTCTTCGGCATGGCCTCCGGACTCGGGGGATTGATCTTCGGGCGCATCCTGCAGGGGGCCGCCGTCGCACTCTGCACGGGAGCCAGCAGCGCCGCCCTGCGCGAACTACTGCCACGCAACCCCGAATGGGCCAGCCGGCTGACCCTGTTGGCCTCGTCTTCAGGGGTGGCCGCGGGCCCGTTGCTCGGGGGCGCGCTGGGCGTCCTGCCCCGACCGGACCGCACCCCGTTCCTGCTTCTGGGCTTCGCCTTGGTGCTGGCGCTGGTGCCATTGTGGGCGCTGCATGCCCGGCCCGCCCTGGCCCCGGCCCCCGGTGCCGCTGCCGTGAAGGCCCTGCGTCCGCGCCGCCTGGGCCCCGTCGCCGACGCCCGCGTGCAGTTCCGGCGGGCCGCCTCCATCGGATTCCTGAGCTTCGCGCTCTTCGGCTTCGGACTCTCGCTGGCCCCCCGCTATTTCGCCGACCTGTTCGGGATCACCTCGATGCTGGGCATCGGGACGCTGGCCGCATTGACCCTCATGGCCTCGGCGGCAGCCCAACTGCTGGGACGTTCGCACCGCAAGCTGCTGCCGGTGGCACTGACCGTCATGGCCACCGGGATCGTGCTGATCGCCGTGGCCGGGTCGGTGCGCAGCCTGCCGCTACTCATCGCCGCCAGCCTGCTTGCCGGTGCCGGACAAGGCACAGCCTTCCGCACGGCCTTCAACGACGTCGCACTGGCGGTTGAACCCGCCCGGCACTCCCAGGTCATCAGCACCGTGTATGTGGTGACCTACCTGGGCAGCGCCGTCCCCGTGCTCTGCCTCGGCCTGGTCGCCGGGCTCATCGGCTTGCCCGCAGCGGTGGCCTGGTTCGCCGGGATCATCGCCGCCGGCTGCCTGGCGGTGGCCATCAGCGTGCTGGCCCACCGGCAGCCCGACGCCGCCTAGGTCCTCAGAGCGGGCCGGCCTGGCCCTGTACGTGGTCGAAGACCAGCGTCGTTTCGGTATGGCCGACGGCTTCATCGGTCGCCAGGTTGTCCAACACCCAATCGCGCAGTGCCTCCGTCGAAGGAACCGCGACATGCAGCAGGTAGTCGGTGCCACCGGAGACATGGAACATCGAAAGGACTTCGGGCAACTGCGGAACCCCGCCGGTGAACCTGTCGATCTGAACGCGGTCGTGGATCCGCAACTTCACCGAGATCAACGCCTGCACGCTGCGACCGACGGCCGGTAGGTGCAGCCGGGCATGGTAGCCCTCGATGATCCCGCGTTCGACCAGCTGGCGGGTGCGCAGCAGAGCGGTCGACGGAGCGATTCCGGCCCGCTGGGCCAACGCCGCATTGCTGATGCGTGCATCGGCGAGCAGCTCGGAGATCAGCACACGGTCGACCTCGTCCAACGGGGTGTTTCCTGAGGGCTTCTTGGCGGCAGACATGCCAATATTCCACCACATGCGGCCGGGTTCGCGGAGCGCGGCCCACCGGGCACAGTACGCTGGGGCCATGAGCACTGCGCCCCGAGAGCAGGACACAGGTTTCGATACGCGGCTGGCCGCCTATTGCGTGGTGGTCCGCCAATCCAAGATCCTCCTGGCCCTGTGGGATATGCGTTCTCGGATTCCGGGCTTCACCCCCCGCTGGACGCTGCCCGGGGGAGGCGTCGAACTCGGAGAGGCCATCGAGGACGGGGCGGTCCGCGAGGTCTCGGAGGAAACCGGCTACGACGTGCGCCTGACGGGTCTGCTCGACGTGGATGCCGGACATATTCCTGCCGAATCCCGATTGCACCCGACCAGTAAACCGCTGCAGAACGTCGCGGTGCTCTACTCCGCCGAGATCACCGGCGGCGAGCTGGAATTCGAAGTCGACGGCACCACCTCGCAGGCCGGATGGTTCGACCTCGAAGACCTGTCCCGGCTGGAGCGGACCTCCAGGGTCGACTGGGCAGTGAAGGCACACCACCACCACGTCGACGGGGGCCGTCCATGATCCGCTTTGAGAACGTCAATAAACAGTACGACGGCGGTGCTCCGGCCGTCTCGGACCTCAACCTGGAGATCCCCGAGGGCTCCATCACCGTCTTCGTCGGTCCCTCCGGTTGCGGGAAGACCACCTCCCTGCGGATGATCAACCGCATGGTGGATCCGACGTCGGGCATCATCGAGGTCGATGGCCGCAACATCGCCGACGTCGCCCCCCATAAGCTGCGCCGTTCCATGGGGTACGTCATGCAGGCCGGCGGACTCATGCCGCACCGCACCATTGCCGAGAACATCGCCACCGTGCCCCGACTCATCGGCACCGCCAAGGCCGACTACCGGCGCCGTGTGAAGGAACTGCTCGAGACCGTGGGACTGGACGCGGAACTTGCCGGCCGGTACCCGGCCCAACTCTCGGGAGGCCAGCAGCAACGCGTCGGGGTGGCCCGGGCCCTGGCCGCGGACCCACCGGTCCTGCTCATGGACGAACCGTTCAGCGCCGTGGACCCGGTGGTCCGCGGAGAACTGCAGAACGAACTGCTGCGGTTGCAGGGCCAGCTCTCCAAGACCATCGTTTTCG
Organism: Actinomycetales bacterium; assembly: GCA_038243055.1. GTDB lineage: Bacteria > Actinomycetota > Actinomycetes > Actinomycetales > Micrococcaceae > Arthrobacter_H. The sequence goes on along the minus strand of JBBSRM010000099.1, from coordinate 2,451 downwards.
TCACTCACGACATCGACGAGGCGGTCCTGCTGGGAGACCACGTCGCGGTGATGGGCAACGGGGGAGTGCTGCAACAGTTCAGCCCACCGGACGAACTGCTCCGCGCCCCCGCCAACGACTTCGTCGCCCACTTCATCGGCCGCGACCGCGGTTTCCGGGCCTTGTCCTTCCGACCGGCCACCGGACTTCGCTGGAAGCCCCTGGCGGGCCATACCCACGACGACGTGGCACACGCCGTGCGGATCCCGCGTTCCTCCACCGTCCGTGCCGCCCTGGACGCCGCACTGACGTCGCTTTCCGGACTGGCGCTGGCCGTGGACGAGGACGGAAACGAAACGGGGCTTCTGGATGCCGCGGAGATCGGACGCCAGATCGGTGGGAGAGACCATAATGAGGTGGCTTGAGGGGCACTGGCAGGAGATCCTGAGCCTGGCCGGAAGCCACCTCATCCAATCGATTCTGCCGCTGCTGCTGGCTGCCCTGATCTCGATTCCGGTGGCCCGGCTGATCCGCATCAACGGAACCCGCCGCCGTCGTACCGTGCGGTGGGGTGTCGTCCAACTCAGCGCCCTGCTCTACACGATTCCCTCGCTGGCGTTGTTCGTGGTGCTGCCGTCCATCCTGGGCACGCAGATCCTGGACCCGTTGAACATCATCGTCGCCCTGACCATGTATGCCATCGCCCTGCTGGTGCGCAGCGCTGCCGACGCCCTGGAATCGGTGGACCCCGCGGTACTGCGTGCCGCCGACGCCATGGGCTACCGGCCGGTGCGTCGGTTCTTCTCGGTGGACCTCCCGCTGTCGCTGCCGGTGCTCTTTCCGGCGTTGCGCGTGGTGTCGGTCAGCAACATCTCCCTGGTCAGTGTCGGGGCACTGATCGGCATCGACAACCTGGGAACCTTGTTCATGGATGGACTCCGGCGCAGCTTCACCTTCGAAGTCGGGGTGGGCATCGTGGCTACCCTGGTGCTGGCGCTGTTGATGGACCTGATCCTGGTGCTGGCCCAACGGATGCTCACCCCCTGGGAACGCGCCCGGACCGCACCGCGAACGACCCGGTGGGTGGCCGCATGAGTGCCTCCACCGCAGCGTTCGCCCTGCTGCCCTCCGCGGTGCCCACTGCCAGCCCGCTGGGCGGACTCGCAGAATGGTTTTCCCGCCCCGGGACGCTCTCCGGCCCCGGAGGCATCCCGACCCGTCTGGCCGAGCATCTGACCTATACCGGCCTCACGTTGGCGATCGCCTTGGTCATCGCCGTACCGATTGGGCTCTACGTCGGTCATACCGGCAGGGGCCGGGTCGCCGTCATCGCCGGATCCGGCATGCTGCGTGCCCTGCCGACGCTGGGCATGATCACCTTGTTCATCCTGCTTTCGGGAACCCTGGGCATCATGCCCCCGATTTTGGCGCTGGTGCTGCTGGCGGTGCCACCGCTGCTGGCCGGGATCGCCGCAGGCATCTCGGCAGTCAACCCGGGAGTCGTCGACGGGGCCCGGGCAATGGGCCTGACGGAGATGCAGGTGCTCTTCAAGGTCGAGCTCCCCAATGCGCTGCCCGTGCTCATGGGCGCCCTGCGGCTGGCGGTCCTGCAGGTCATCGCCACCGTCGCCATCGTCTCGATCATCAATCTCGGTGGCCTGGGCCGTTACCTCATCGACGGAATCGCCGTCCGTGACTACCCCCAGGTCTTCGGAGGCGCCGTCGTCATCGCAGCATTGGCTATTGTGGTTGATGCGGTGCTGGCGATGGTCCAACGGATTACCGTTTCGCCCGGCTTGAGAACCAACACAGGAGGCACCTTATGAATCACATTAACACGTCCGGAGCCCGCCCGTTCCGCCGCGCACGGCTCGCAGCCGCGCTTGGAATCGTGGCAGCCCTCGGCCTGTCGGCCTGCGGCGGATCCGATCCGCTGGATTCCGATAGCACGCAGGCCTCGGGATCTGCCCTGGACCGGCCACTGGTCATCGGAAGCGCCGACTTCCCCGAATCCCAGATCATCGCCGAGCTATACGCAGGAGCGTTGGAAGGTGCGGGGATCGAAGCCACCACCAAACCGGGCATCGGGGCCCGTGAGGCCTATGTCGGAGCCGTGAAGGACGGATCCGCAGACGTCGTTCCCGACTACTCCGGAAATCTGTTGCTCTTCTTCGACAAGGATGCCAAGGCCGTCTCCGATACGGAGATCACCGAGGCGCTGAAGAAGGCAGTCCCTGAAGGATTGGGTGTACTCAAGGCCTCCGAAGCCGAGGATAAGGACTCGATGGTCGTCACCGCCGCGACGGCCGAGAAGCATGACCTCAAAACAGTGTCCGACCTGGCGAAGGTCTGCGACGAACTGGTCCTGGGGGCACCGCCGGAGTTCAAGACGCGCGCCTACGGGCTCCCGGGGCTGGAGAAGGCCTACGATTGCGTTCCGAAATCCTTCGAACCGATCGCCGACGGCGGGGG
>JBBSRM010000098.1:0-8988 GCA_038243055.1 Actinomycetales bacterium | reverse complement strand
GCACCAGGGTCTCTTCGTTCCCGCTCACAAAAGATCCTCCAGGGTGTCGGCCAGGGCCGCGGTCCCGGCTGTGGCGTCGTCGTCCTCCACGTGTTCCTCGGGCGAGTGGCTGATCCCTGAGGGGTTGCGCACGAAGAGCATCCCGGTGGGGACCTCGGCGGCCAGCACCCCGGCGTCGTGCCCGGCGCCGGTGGACAGGGCGGGGGCTCCCGGGCTCGTGCGCTGCACCGAGTTCTGCAGGGTCCGGGTGAGCGTGGCGTCGAAGTGCACGGTGCCCGAATAGGATTCCTCGGTCATGGTCACCGAGCAGCCCTCGAAGGCCGCGATCTTCTGCGCCTGGCCGTGGATCCGCTCGACCAGGGACGCGGTGACCGCATCGTCGGGGTGGCGCACGTCCATCCAGAAATCGATCCGGGAGGCGATGACGTTGGTGCCGCCGGGGACCGGTTCCAAACGGCCGACGGTGGCGCGGGCATCGCTCTGGCCGGCTGCGGTCTTGCGTACGGCCAACACCATCTGGGCGGCGGCGACCATCGGGTCGGCGCGGTCGGTCATCAACGTGGTGCCTGCGTGGTTTCCCTGTCCGGAGACGGAGAACCGCCAGCGGCCGTGCCCGAGGATCGAGGAGGCGACGGCCACCGCAGGGCCGCGCCCCGCTGCGTCCGTGTAGTCCTCGCCATTGAGGCCCAGCCCCTGCTCGACGTGCAGCTCGACGAAGTCACCGATCCGGGCCAGTGCGGTTTCATCGCGTCCCATGGCCGCGGGGTCCAGCCCCTGGGCACGGGAGGCGTCGGCGAAGGTGGTGCCTGAGGCGTCGCGCAGGTTCAGTGCCCGGCTGCTGTCTATCGCCCCGGTGAGTAGCCGGGACCCCAGACAGGCGACCCCGAATGCGGAGCCCTCCTCCTCGGGGAACACGGCGATGGCCATCGCCCGGTTGCGTTGCAGGTTCCCTGCGGTCTCGCGGGCGGCCAGCACGTCATGGGCTGCCAGCGCCGAGGCGACACCGAGCGGGCCGTCGAACGCCCCGCCGCCGGGCACCGAGTCCAGGTGGGAGCCGGTGACCAGGGCACCGCGACGCGCATCGGCGGATACGGAGCCGGGCAGGTCCCACCAGGCCCAGATGATGCCGTTTCCATCGCGTTCGACGGCGAGACCGCGGCGGGTGGCCTCGGTGGTGAACCATTCACGCAGTTCCAGCTCGGGGGTGGAGTAGACGGGGCGGGTGTAGCCACCCCGGCGGGTATCGCGTCCGGTGTCGACGATGGCCGCCATCAGTGAGTTGACGGTGCTTGATTGGGTCATGAAACTACCTTCCGACCATGAGGTATGCGATGGGCGTGGCAATGATCAGTGTCAGGACCACGCGTTGGGCCCAGATCACCACCATCTGCCACAGCTTGAGCGGAATGCGGGTGGCCAGAATGCACGGCACCAGCGCCGAAAAGAAGATGATTGCCGATACGCAAACGACCCCGATGACCAGACGCAGCCATTCCGATTCATGTCCGGCAACCAGAGTGGCAGGCAAGAACATTTCAGCGATCCCGACGGCGGAGGCCTTCGCCGCAAGCATCGGATCCGGCAACTGCAGGGCCCAAGTGAACGGGACAAAGATGTAACCCAACCAGTCGAAAATTGGTGTGAACCGGGCCAGGACCAGACCGATCAGACCTACCGAGAGGATCGAGGGCAGGATCGCCATGGACATCAGGAGGCCGTCGCGGAAGTTCTCCGCCACGTTCCGTCCTAGGCCAGGCGCCTTGGCGAGCATAGCCATGGCCTCACGCCATGCGGTCGGCAGCCGCCGGGAACGCACGCGTTCCTCCGGCTGGGGTTCGGCGCCGGGGTAGTAGTCTTCCTTGATCCGGCCGAGCGGGGGAATGCGCACGGTGATCGCCGTGACCAGGAACGTGACTCCGAAGGTGAGGAAGAAGTACGGCAGCCACAAGTGCATCAGGTCCAGTGTCTTGGCGACGATCAGCATGAAGGTCACCGAGACGGTCGAGAAACCGGTGGCGATGATCGCTGCCTCGCGAGCCGTGTAACGGCCGGCTTGATAGACCCGGTTGGTGATCAACAAGCCCAGCGAATAGCTGCCGACGAATGAAGCGACGGCGTCGATCGCCGAGCGCCCCGGGGTCCGCCACACGGGACGCATCACCGGCTGGACGAGCACACCGATGAATTCCATCAGCCCGTAGCCGACCAGCATCGCCAGGAAGATGGCTCCGATTGGGACGATCAGACCGACCGGGATGACGAGCTTATTGAACAGGAAGGGGCCCAGATCGGGGTCGAAGAGCCATTGAGGCCCAACTCCGAACACCAGCAACGTGCCGGTGACCAGACCCAACACGTTCAGGAAGGAGAACGTGCGCTTGAGCCCGGATTCACGCCAGCGGCCGGTAGCGAAGGGATATATGGTCCCGGCCAGGATCAACGCCAGCGCAACGTACTTCACGCCGTCGCTGAGCAGCGTGGTCACCAGGGTGACCAGGTGGTCCAACGGGATGGTGCTCTTGCCTCCGATTTCCACGGGGACGAAGAACATGAAAATCCCGACCGCGCTGTAGACGAAGAACCGCCAGACCCCCCGGGGCTTCAGCGTGGTTCCGACGTCCGTCCGGACGGCACTCGAGGTGTCATCCATGGTTTACTCCGTATCGGTCATCGGGATGCGCACGCCGCGTTCGGCGGCGACTTCGGCAGCGCGGTCGTAGCCGGCGTCGACATGGCGGATGACGCCCATGCCCGGGTCGTTGGTCAGCACTGCCTCGAGCTTGGCTGCGGCTAGCTCGGTGCCGTCTGCCACGGAGACCTGTCCGGCATGGATGGAGCGTCCGATGCCCACCCCGCCACCGTGGTGGATGGAAACCCAGGTGGCACCCGAGGAGGCGGCGGTCAGGGCGTTGAGCAGCGGCCAGTCGGCGATGGCATCGGAGCCATCGGCCATGGCTTCGGTCTCGCGGTAGGGGCTGGCCACCGAACCGGCGTCGAGGTGGTCGCGGCCGATGACGATGGGGGCGGAGACCTTGCCTTCGGCGACGAGCCGGTTGAACAGCAGACCTGCCTTGGCGCGGTCCCCGTAGCCGAGCCAGCAGATGCGTGCGGGCAGGCCCTCGAATTCGACATGCTCGGCGGCGGCGTCGAGCCAACGGTGCAGGTGGGCGTTCTCCGGGAAGAGTCCCTTCAACGCCTCGTCGGTGACGCGGATGTCTTCCGGATCGCCGGAGAGCGCTACCCAGCGGAAGGGGCCCATCCCCTCGCAGAAGAGCGGACGGATGTAGGCCGGGACGAAACCGGGAAAGGCGAAGGCCCGGGCGAAGCCACCCTGGCGGGCCTCGTCGCGGATGGAGTTGCCGTAGTCGAAGACCTCGGCGCCGGCATCCTGGAACCCGACCATCGCCTCGACATGGGCGGCCATGGACTCCTGCGCCTTCTTGGTGAAGCCAATCGGGTCGGCCTGGGCCTCGGCGTCCCACTGCTCCAGGGTGTATTCCACCGGCAGGTAGGACAGCGGGTCGTGGGCGGAGGTCTGGTCGGTGACGATGTCGATCACGATGTCCCCGGCCTGGTGGCGGCGCAGCAGTTCGGGGAAGACGTCGGCGGCATTACCAACGTAGCCGACGGACAGTGCCCGCTTTTCGGCCTTGGCGGCCAGGACCTTGGCCAACGCGGTGTCCAGATCGGTTTCGACCTCGTCGAGGTAGCGCTTGCCTTCCCGCCGGCGCAGCCGCTCCTCGGAGACATCAACGATCAGGCAGGCCCCGCCATTGAGCGTCACCGCCAGGGGCTGGGCCCCGCCCATGCCGCCACAACCCCCGGTCAGCGTCAATTTCCCGGCCAGCGTGCCGTCCTCGGCGCCGGTGAGCTTGCGCGCGATGGCGCCAAAGGTTTCATAGGTGCCCTGCAGGATGCCCTGGGTGCCGATGTAGATCCAGGACCCGGCGGTCATCTGGCCGTACATCATCAGGCCTTCGGCCTCCAGCTTGCGGAACTCGGGCCAATTGGCCCAGTCCCCGACCAGGTTGGAGTTGGCGATCAGCACGCGCGGGGCCCACTTATTGGTGGTGAACACCCCGACGGGTTTGCCGGACTGGACCAACAGGGTTTCGTTGTCCTCGAGGCCCTCCAGGGTGCGGATGATGGCGTCGTAGGCTTCCCAGGACCGGGCTGCCCGTCCCGTGCCGCCGTAGACCACCAGGTCCTCGGGCCGCTCGGCGACCTCGGGATCCAGGTTGTTCATCAGCATGCGCAGCGGCGCCTCGGTCTGCCAGGACTTGGCAGTCAGCTCGGTGCCGCGGGCGGCACGGATGGTGCGCGAGGGATCGTGTTGGGTGAAGGACTGGCTCATGCCGTCTGCTCCTTGCTGTCGGCGTCGTCGCCGGCTTCGATATCGAGTTGGTGGGTGGTGAGGATGGTGTGTGCTTCGGCAGCGACCCGGTGACCGATCCGGGTGATCAGTTCGTTGTCCATCCGGTACGACGGCGCAATCACCGACAGTGCAGCAATCACCCGTGTTTCGTCCCCGGAACCCACGGTGATGGGCGCGGCGACCGCCGTGACGTCCTTTTCCACGCCCCGATCGACCACGACGTAACCCTCTTCGGGGGTCTTGCCGCGCAGGACCGTTCCGACGGCGCTGCCTTCAAGGGGGACGCTGCGTCCGACCCACGAGGTGTGGCGCACCGAATGAGTTCCCTCTTCGACCGCGATGTAGATGCTGTGCTTGGCAGCCGTGCCGCCGACCGAGGGGACGCTGAGGTACGCGGACTCCCCCGTGGCCGCCACCAGATGGCGGAGGGATTCCATGGCCAGCGAGACCAGTGATTCGTGACTCAGCGCCTGCGCGCCGAGCTGGACGATCCGCATTCCGGGCCGATAGCCGGCCTCCGGTTCACGGCGCACGAACCCGCTGGACTCCAGCGTGCGCAACAACCGCAGGGCCGTGGAGGCGGAGAGCCCGGTCTGCCGGGCGGCCTCGGCGAGGCTGATATGCCCGGCGTCGCAGACCGAACCGAGCAGGTGCAAGGCCCGCTCCACCGTTCGCGTGGACGGTTCGGCCATGTCTTCTCCTCCTGTGGTGCCTGGTGGCGGTGGACCTGCGGAGCGATTCACCTTGCCACCAGCCGAAATTTGCGTTTCACTTATTGAAACGTGAATGTCATCACTTGGCAAGCCCTTCTTGCCAGGAGGCACCCAACGAGAGGAATACCCCATGGCAGAGAACATCAGCCTGAGCCCAGCACCGCTCTCCCCGCACGACGTCGTGCAGGTCGCCCGCCACGATGCCCGTGTCCAGATCTCCGAGGAATCGCTGTCCGCCATGGCCGAGTCGCGCCGGGTCATCGACGCCCTGGTCACCGACACCCGCCCGCATTACGGGGTCTCCACCGGCTTCGGCGCCCTGGCCACCAAACAGATCCCCATCGAGCTGCGCGCCCAACTGCAGCGTTCGCTGATCCGCTCCCACGCCGCGTCCTCCGGCGCAGAGGTCGACCGTGAGATCGTGCGCGGGCTCATGCTCAACCGCCTGCACACCATGGCCACCGGCCGTACCGGGGTGCGCCCCGAAGTCGCCGCCGCCTACGCCGCCGTCCTGAATGCCGGGATCACCCCGGTCGTCGGTGAATATGGCTCACTGGGTTGCTCCGGGGATCTGGCCCCCCTGTCCCATTGCGCGCTGGCCGTCATGGGCGAGGGCATGGTCCGCAACGCCGCCGGAGAACTTGTCGAGGCCTCCGAGGCGCTGACTGCAGCTGGGATCGAACCGGTCGTGTTGGCCGAAAAGGAGGGCCTGGCCCTGATCAACGGCACCGACGGCATGCTGGGCATGCTGTTGATGGCCGCCGCGGATCTGCACCGTCTGGTCGCCACCGCCGACCTGTCGGCGGCCATGAGCATCGAGGGACTGCTGGGCACCGACGACGTCTTCGCCCCGGACCTGCATGCCCTGCGTCCGCACCCGGGACAAATCGCCTCCGCCGCGAACATGCGTGCCGTCCTGGAGGGCTCCACGCTGATTGCCGAGCAGAAGGAAGGCGCCGTCGGCTTCACCCGCGTGCAGGACGCCTATTCGCTGCGCTGCGCACCCCAGGTCCATGGCGCCGTGCGCGCCACGTTGGCCCACGCCGAATCCGTGGCCGAACTGGAGCTGGCTTCGGCCATCGACAACCCGGTGGTCACCACCGACGGCCGGGTGGAGTCCAACGGCAACTTCCATGGCGCCCCGGTCGGCTACGTGCTCGACTTCCTGGCCATCGCCGTAGCCGATCTGGCCTCCATTTCGGAGCGGCGGACCGACAGGTTCCTGGACAAGGCCCGCAGCCACGGGCTCAATGCCTTCCTGGCGGATGACCCGGGAGTGGACTCGGGCCATATGATCGCCCAGTACACCCAGGCCGGGATCGTCTCCGAGCTCAAGCGTCTGGCAGTGCCGGCCTCCGTGGATTCGATCCCGAGCTCGGCCATGCAGGAGGACCACGTCTCGATGGGGTGGTCCGCCGGGCTGAAGCTTCGCCGTTCGATCGATGGCCTGCAGCGTGTGCTGGCCGTGGAGCTGCTCACCAGTGCCCGTGCCCTGGACATGCGCGATGGCGGTCTGGCGACCTCGAAGTCCTCGCCGATCGTCGAAGCCGTCCGCACGGCGATCCGCCAGGTTGTCGAAGGCCCGGGGACCGACAGGTACCTGGCACCCGAGATCGAGGCGGTCCATACCCTTGTCGCCGACGGCACGGTGCTGGCAGCAGCCAACGGTGCCGCGGTTTCGGCACTACAGTAGGCGCCACACCCCCGACGTCAGGACCTGTGCATGACTACCGCCACCCCGGCCCACGTGATCCGTTTCGCGACTCTGGCCCCCGAACGCTGGCGCAATGGCGGCGGCTCCACGGTGGAGATCGCCCGCTCGGAGGCGCCGACGGAGCCCGGTTCGGAGGCCACGACCTCCGGCGTCGGCTGGCAGTGGCGCATCAGCGTTGCCGACGTGGCCCGGGAGGGCGGGTTCTCCGCGTTCCCGGGATGCGAACGGATCCTGACGGTCATCGATGGTGAGTTCATGCTGCTCAGAGTCGACGGCGTCGAGCAGGGGCTGCAGAAGTACCGGCCGTTCCGATTCGACGGCGGAGCGGAAACCGATGCCACCCTGCCGGAGGGACCGATCAGGGATCTGAACCTGATCACCGGACCCGGCCATCAGGGGCACGTGGTCATCCTCGAACTTTCGAAGAAGCGCCCACACCCGGTCTTCGGGGACCAGCACGCGGTGTTCCTCCAGGGCAACGCGGCAGTCTCGGCAGGCCCGGATGCCGAAGCCCTCGGGCTCGAGCGGCTCGATACGGTCATCGGCAACGACGCGGAACCTCCGGAGATCTCCGGCAGGGGCTTCCTCGCCGTCGTTTCCCACGACCCGGTCTAGGCATCTCCCGGCGGCGTGCCGTCGTCGACGAGGGCGACTGCCGCCAGGGCTTCGAGCCCTTGGACCAGCGCCCGCAGATCGGCGACCGCCAACCGGGCCATCGCCGCCTTCCTGTACCGGTCGGCGTCGATGAGCACCGCTTCGAGCATCTCCCGACCATGGTCGGTGGCCACCAGCCGACGTGATCGGCCGTCGCGTTCATCGGGGATCCGTTCAACGACCCCGTGGCTGACCAGCCGGTCCACGATCCCCGATACCGTCGCCAGGGACACGTGGAGGATCTCGGAAATACGCTGGGACGTGGCATCACCGTTGGCGGTGATCACCACGGCCATGGCCTTGAGTTGCTGAACGGTCAAGGGCAGGGAGAGCAGCGCCTCCAGGGAGGCGTCCCGACGCATTCGGTCCACATTCGAATCCAGCGCCTCGATGCGCGCCATCAACGCTTCGCGCTCGTCCATGCCCCTCATTCCGTCGTCGACCGCAGCAGCCAACCGGCGGATGCTTAGCCACAAGCTATGCTTATTTGGTCACAGCCTATCGGCTGATCTTCCCGTTGCCTGCCGAAGGATCCTCTCGTGCACCATCTCGCCCGCCTCAGTCTGGCCAACCGGGCTGTCGTCGCGCTCCTGACGCTCATCATTGCCGTTGCCGGCTTCATTTCGATGGGTTCGCTCAAGCAGGAGCTGATCCCCCCGATCAGCATCCCCCAGACAACGATCCTGACCACCGCCGTCGGATCCAGCCCCGAACTGATCGACGAACAGATCAGCCTGCCACTCTCCAAGGCCGTCAAGGGCGTGAGTGGTGTCGAAACCATTTCCGCCACCTCGGCCCCGTCGGTGTCGACCATCACGGTGGCCACCGAATACGGTTTGGATCAGGACAAGGTCGAATCGAGCCTGCGCGAGGCCATCGATTCCGTCTCATCGAAACTCCCCGAGGGGACCGACCCGGAGATCCTGGCCGGCAGCACCTCGGATATTCCCGTGGTCATGTTGACCGCTTCCTCCGATTCCTCCGCCGAAGAGTTGAGCCACAGCCTGGAAACAGCTGTCCTGCCAGAGGTCCAGGGCATCGAAGGGGTCCGCGACGTCCAGCTCAGCGGTGAGACGAAGCAACGGATCACGATCGATCCCGACGCCAAGAAGCTGGCTGCCGCCGGTCTGGGCCAACAGGCCATCTCCTCCGCCCTGAAGGCCAATGGAACGACCCTGCCCGCGGGCACCATCATCGAGGACGACCAGTCCGTTTCGGTCCAGGCCGGCAACGCCATCGAATCCCTCGATGCCCTCAAGGCCCTGCCCCTGCTGCCGTCCACCCCGCCGGCGGGCGCCGATGGCGCTCCAGGCCAGGGTGCGCCCGGCGAGGACGGCCCCGGGCAACAGCCAGATGCTTCGGCTGGCCAGACCCCTGCCGCCCCCGCGGCTCCCGCCAGCGGGCCGCTGAAGACGATCGGCGATGTCGCCTCGGTGAAGGTGACCAACGAAAAGCAGACATCCATCACCCGTACCAACGGCGAGCCCAGCCTCTCCGTCCAGGTCACCGCGCTGCCCGATGCCGACATCGTT
>JBBSRM010000097.1:0-9066 GCA_038243055.1 Actinomycetales bacterium | reverse complement strand
GGTTCCTCGGCCTGAGCGCTTCAGGGCGGGGCTTTGCCGCAGGAGGACACATATCGTCCGATCCAACGATTTTCCGAATCGGACTTGCCAGAACCCGGGCCGGGGGAGTTGGCTAGTTGGCATGGCAAAAATCCTCGTCCTCGGTGGCACCCAGTGGCTCGGCCGAACCATTGCGCTGCGAGCCCTGGAGGACGGGCACGATGTCGGCTGCCTGGCCCGTGGCAGCTCGGGTGAATTTCCTGAAGGGGTCAGGGAATTCCGTGTCGATCGCGATGCCGACGGTGCCTACGCAGGGGCGGCCGCAGAACCCTGGGACCTGGTCGTCGAGCTGACCTGCCGGCCCGCCCACGCCAAGGCCGCGGTTGAAGCCTTGTCCCCGCAAGCCGGGCACTGGGTCTACGTTTCCTCCTGCTCCGCCTATGCCGTCCACTCCAGACCGGGGGCCGCCGAGGCCTCCAAATTGCTCGTGGCCCAGGACTCCAGCATCGACTACAGCGACGAGAAGTTCGGCGAAGCCAAGGCCGGCTGCGAATGGCTCACCGTTGCCTCACGCGGCAACGCAGCCCTGCTGGTCCGTCCGGGTCTGATCGGTGGCCCCGGGGATCCCACCGGCCGTTCCACCTACTGGCCCCTGCGTTTCGCCGGCGGGCAGGAACCGGTCCTCATCCCCGAGGACGACGGCGATGCCCGCTATGTCCAGATCGTCGACGTCCGCGATCTGGCCGCCTTCATCCTGCGCGCCGGATTGGAGGCACGCAACGGTCCCGTCAACGTCGTGGGCGCCGAAATGCCCCTGGGCGATGTGATCGCCAGTGCCCAGAGTGCTGCGGGATACACAGCTGCCGTGGCGCCCTACCCCTTGCAGCGGATGGAGGACGACGCCGTCGCCCCCTGGTCCGGTCCACGCTCACTACCGCTGGTCCTGCCCGCCGGGACGGAATTCGCCGGCTTCGCCCGACGCTCGGACCGCAGGGCACTGAAGTGGGGGCTGGTGCGCCGGCCGCTGGCCGAGACCTTCTCCGACATCATCGCCGCCCACGACCCGACCGATGACCTGCGCTCGGGGCTGAGCGCGGATCACGAGTCGGAGCTGATCAGCCGGCTGGGCTGAGCGCAGCTACCCTTCGGTCCCGTTCGCCGGCTCAGACGGCTGGCTTCATCCGTGCCGAGGAGGCTACATGGGCCGGGGCATGGGCCACGGACCAGGCGCCGACCTCCGCCAGGGCGAGGATCCCGAATGCCACCAGGCCGTGCAGGATGCCGAGGGCAGGGGTCGAGAAGGCCGCGAGGGCCACCGCGATCTGGACCACGACCGCGAGCAGGAGCCACGCGGCCCAGCGGATGCCGGCATGTGAGAGGAAGGCCACGACCAGCAGGGCCACAGCAAGAAGCGGAATGACGTACATGCCCAGCATGCTGTGGATCAGGGCGGAGGCCGGTGGTCCGGTGACGGTAACGCCGGATTCAATCATGTTGATGACCGTGAAGGTGCTCCAGGCGATGACCACCGCCTGAATGACGACAGCTGCAGCGATGAGGTGGGCGAGGATCTTATAGGTTTGCCGCATGATGGCAGGACTCCAACGAGCGAGACGGAACCGGTGGCTCCGTCGAAGGGGTGGACGCGGTGCGTCCTGGGATTCGTCGGATGCAAGCCGGCCACAAGAGCGCACGCGGCGGTGTTGGCGGCCGGTGAGGTCAATGTAGACCCCGACGACCAACATGACAATACTTTTACAGAAAATCCCCTCAGGACCAGGCGGCGGCCAGTAGGTCGGCGAGCAATTCTCCTGGATCTTGTACCAGGCCCCGGCCGGCGAACCAGGTGCAGACGTTGCGGCAATCCCTGGCCAGCAGATCGGCGCCGAGCGGGTTCGCGGCCAGGTCGACCAGTTGTGGCAGGTCGATGACCACCAGCCGCGATCCAGCCGCCAGGACGTTGTAGGGGGAGAGGTCACCATGGGCATAGCCCAGGGAGGCGAACCCGCGCATGGCCTCGACGAGTTGGTCGAAGTAGGACTCCAGCAGGGGCCGCGTCGGCCGCAGTTGCTGCAGTCGCGGCGCTGCGGTGTCGGGATGGTCGGGGTCGGTGATGAACTCCATGAGGATCTCCGTGCCATCCACCTGCGCCGGGTAGGGGACCGGGATCCCGGCTTCGTGGGCCCGGACCAGGAAGTTCCATTCGGCGGCTGCCCACTGCGCGGCCTCGACCTGGCGGCCGTAGGTGGAACCGTTCTTCAGTGCCCGGGCATCGCGGGACCGACGTACCGTGCGGCCCTCGGTATAGATGGCGGAGCGGCGGAAGGAACGTTGTTCGGGGCTCCGGTACCTCTTGGCCGCCAGGAGGGAACGGCGGGTGTCCGTGGCGCGTTCGAGCAGGAAGACATCTGCTTCCTTGCCGGTTTTCAGGACACCGAGCTCGGTGTCGATGGCCCCGGCGTCCTCGATGATGAAGCCGGGGCGGGGGACGGGGCCGCGCATGAGTCTCTCCACGCTGTTCCAGGTGGACCAGCGTTGATTCGAGGCCAGGGAATCGTCGAGTATGTTCCATCCCGCGGGGCGTGCCTCGCTCGGGATGGGCCCGGGTGTTGCGGGCGTCAGTTTCTGGAAGGTGTTCTCAGGATCAAGATCGAAGTTCGAATTCATGCTGGTGGTGGCTCCCGGGGAGATGGTGGGTGAAGGTCGGGGCATTCGGAGCGAAAAGAGTCGTCATGACGGCCTCCCGGGAGTCGGTGATGGTGCAGGACCCTCTCAGACAACAGCAGCGATCGGCAGAAGTCAATCACTCGTTGTCCGGCCGGGGCCTACTGGCCGTCATGTAGGCTGGATCTCAAATACTGACCGATCGTTCAGGAAGGACTTGTCGACGATGACAACGCAGACCCCCGAGCTGGTACCCAGCTATATCCAGGACTCCTGGTGGACCCCCGCGGGCACTGACGGGGCCACGACGGTCCTGGACGCGAACACCGGCCAGGAGCTGGCCCTGGTGAGCTCCGATGGTCTCGATCTGGCCGAAGCCGTGAACTATGGCCGCACCGTGGGACACCGGGAACTCGGGAAGCTGACGCTGCACGAACGCGCGCTCAAGGTCAAGGAGATGGCCCAGTACCTCAACGAACGCCGCGAGGAACTCTATGAGGTCTCCTACCGGACCGGCGCCACCAAGGTCGACAACATGGTCGATATCGACGGCGGCATTGGCGCCCTGTTCATCCTGTCCTCCAAGGGGCGCCGCGAGATGCCCAATTCCAATGTCGTCCAGGACGGTCCCGCCGAGCCGCTCTCACGCGATGGATCGTTCCTCGGTGGCCACATCTACACCCGCATCCCCGGGGTCGCGGCGCAGATCAACGCCTTCAACTTCCCCGTCTGGGGCATGTTGGAGAAGTTCGCGCCGGCCTTCATCGCCGGCGTTCCCACCCTCGTCAAGCCCGCCACCCCGACCGGGTACCTTTCCGAAGCCGTCGTGCGGATGCTGGTCGAATCCGGTCTCCTGCCCGCTGGATCCCTGCAGCTGGTCTCCGGCTCCGCCCGCACCCTGTTGGACGTGCTCGACTACCGGGACATGGTCTCCTTCACCGGTTCGGCCTCGACGGCCGATGCCCTGAAGTCCCACCAGAATGTCGTGTCCGGAGGCATTCGCTTCACCGCCGAAACCGATTCCCTCAACGCCGCGATCCTCGGTCCCGACGCCGTGGTCGGAACCCCCGAGTTCGACGCGTTCATCAAATCCGTCACCACCGAGATGACCGTCAAGGCCGGCCAGAAGTGCACGGCCATCCGCCGCGCCATCGTCCCGGCAGGACTCGAGGACGACGTCGTTGCCGCCATTGGTGCCCGCCTGACCCAGCGCGTTGTGGTGGGGGATCCGCGGGCCGAAGGCGTCACCATGGGTGCCTTGGCTTCGCTGGAACAGCTCCGCGACGTCCGCGGTGCGGTCCAGAACATGCTGGCCGCCGGCGGCGAGATCGCCTACGGCACGCTGGATGCCCCGGTCGTCAGAACCGCCTCGGGAGAAGAGCAAGAGGTCGCCAACGGCGCGTTCATGTCCCCGCTGGTACTGACCTGGGCCGACGCGAAGGCAGAAGCCGTCCACTCGCTCGAGGCCTTCGGACCCGTGGCCAGCGTGCTGGGCTACACGGACCTGGATGAGGCAGTGGAGCTCGCCGCCCGCGGCAGCGGCTCGCTGGTCGCCACCGTGTGCACCAACGACGGGGACACCGCCCGTGAATTGACCATCGGCATCGCCGGACACCACGGCCGGATCCACATCCTCAACCGCGAAACCGCCCGCACCTCCACCGGCCACGGCGCCCCGGTACCGCATCTGGTCCACGGCGGACCCGGTCGCGCCGGCGGCGGCGAGGAACTCGGCGGCATCCGCTCCATCAAGCACCATATGCAGCGCTCCGCCATCCAGGGCTCACCGAACCTGCTGACCGCCGTCACCGGCGTGTGGCATGCCGGCGCGGACCGGGTCATCGCGGGGGCCCCCGAATTCGGGGCCGTGGAGGGTGCCATCCACCCGTTCCGCAAATCCCTGGCCGAGTTGCGGATCGGGGATGCCTTCGCCTCTCCGCTGCGTGAAGTCACCCTGGGCGAGATCACCGATTTCGCCAACACCACCGGCGATACGTTCTACGCCCATACCGATGCCGCAGCAGCCGAGGCCAACCCGTTCTTCCCCGGGGTCGTCGCCCACGGCTATCTGCTGGTTTCCTGGGCTGCGGGGCTCTTCGTCCAGCCGGCTCCGGGGCCGGTGCTGGCCAACTACGGACTGGAGAACCTGCGCTTCATCACCCCCGTGCCGGCCGGGGACAAGGTCCGCGTCACGCTCACCGCCAAGAGGATCACCCCGCGGGTGACCGACGAGTACGGAGAGGTGGCCTGGGATGCCATCATCCACAACCAGGATGATGAGATCGTGGCGACCTATGACGTGCTCACCTTGGTGGAGAAGGAAGACACCACATATCGGGGCTGGCCGGGCCGCGACTAGGACGCGCAGGGGACCTGCCGGCCGCGTGCCGCCGGCAGGTCAGCCCAGGTCGACCATCCGGTATCCCATGCCCCTGACGGTCTCGAAGCGTTCGGCGCCGAGCTTATTGCGCAGATACCTCACGTAGACGTCCACGATGTTCGACCCCGGGTCGAAGTCGTAGCCCCAGACCCGTGAGAGCAGCTGCTCCCGGCTGAGGACCTGCCCTGCGTTGCGCAGGAACGTCTCGGTCAGGGCGAACTCACGGGCCGAAAGATCCACTTCCCGGCCATCGAGCAGGGCCCGGCGGCCCCGGCAGTCCATCTCCAGGTCGCCGTTGGCCAACAGGGCCGGATCGGACCCGCTGTTTTCGGGTTTCAGCCGCAACCGCAGTCGGGCCAGCAGCTCCTCGAAATGGAACGGCTTGGCCATGTAGTCGTCCGCTCCGCTTTGCAAACCGGTAACCGTATCGTCGATGCTGCTGCGTGCCGTCAGGATGATCACCGGGGTCTGCAACCCGAAGGCCCGCAGACGTTTGAGGACCTCGTACCCATCGACATCAGGTAGTCCGAGATCCAGGATGATGGCTTCGAAGTCCTCATCCGAGGCCAGCTGCAGGCCCTCTTCCCCGGTACCTGCGACGCTGGGCTGCAAGCCTGCCGCCTTCAACCCCTTGGCGACGAAGGACGAAATGCGCTGCTCATCCTCGATGATCAGGATCCGGCTCATGCCCGGTGTTCTCCTCTTGGACGGGAAGTGTGAGGGTGAAGGTCGAACCGCGCCCCGGGGCGGAGTCCACCTCGACAGTACCCCCGTGGGCTGCGGCGATGGCGGAGACGATGTTCAGGCCGAGGCCGGAGCCTAGGCTCCGGGTGCTGTTGCGGCCCCGGCCGAACCTCTCGAAGATCCGCTGCTGATCCATGGGTTCGATACCCGTTCCCTGGTCGCGTACCCAGAGCCGCAGCCGGTCGGTGCCGGATCCGATGCTGGGCCCGTCGTCGCGGATGATGGCCGAACCGATGCCGATCGCCGAACCGGTTCCGCTGAACTTCGCGGCGTTGGCTGCCAGTTGCAGCATCGCCTGGGTCAGACGCCTGGGGTCCACGGCTACCCGGACATCGGCGCGTTGGTCCACCTGCCAGTCCCGGTCACCCAGTCCGCGCGCCTTGTCCAGGAGGTCATCGAGCCAGGGGCCCAGTTCGGCAGGCCGCGGGGTCACGAAGTCCTGTCCATCAGATTTCGCCAGGGTGACCAGGTCGTCGATGAGTAGCGACATGCGATCGAGCTCATCCACGGCGATATCCCGGGACTGCGTGACGTCCTGGGGGTCGTGACGGTCCATCAGCTCAAGGTGGCCCCGGATGATGGTCACCGGGGTGCGCAACTCGTGCCCGACGTCGTTGAGCAGTTGCCGTTGGGAGGTCAATGCGGTTTCGAGCCGGTCGAGCATGGCGTTGATCGTGATGGTCAGGTCGGCGAACTCGTCGTTTCCGACGGTATCGATGCGTTGGGAGAGATCGTTCTCGGAGATCTGCACTGCGGTCTCGCGCAGGAGTCTGACCGGCAGGAGCATCCGCCCGACCATCAGCCAGCTGGCGATGCCCGCCAGCACCGTGACACCGGCACCGACGGCGATGAAGAACTCGAAGCTGCGGTCCAGGGCCTTGACCTCGGCGCCGTAGTCGTAGGCCAGCACGAGTCGGGCCGGTTCCTGATCGGCGGCCAGCTGGACGGGGACGATCACTGCCCGGTAGGTGGTGGTGGAGGTCGTGACCGAACTGAGGGCGATCCGGTGCGGCTGGCCGGTGGCGGAAGCCCACCGCACGAATTCCTCGTCGTTTTCCAGCCGCAGATCAACCGTTTCGGGGGCCGTCCATTGCAGATTCCCCCGGCTGAAGCTGACCATGCCCTCGGTCCGGGCCGGTAGCGTGCGCTGCATGGCGATGTAGAGCAGATCATTCGCCTCGGTGAAGGCCTTCCCGGTTTCCGTATCCAGGCCCTGGGCCGCGAGGACCTGGAATTCACCGACGGTCCGGCGCAGGGAATCATCGATCCGCTCGTTCAGGGCCGAACGTTGGAGCAGATAGATCGTTGCCCCGGCGACCACCAGGGTGATGGTCACGATGGCGATCATCCCGATGAGGACGCGGGATCTGACCGACCAGCCCCCGCCCGCCGGACTAATCCTCCTCATCGTCGTCATCCTCGTCGTCGTCATCCTCGTCGTCATCCGCCGGGGAGGGAGGCAGCGGTGCCACGGGGGCCTTCGTCTTCGGCGGAACCCGAGTGTGCGCCGGCGCAGTCGGAGCGCTGGAGGGCGTCGCGTCGGGTTCGTCGGAGCCGGTGGGTGAAGAAGGTTCCGGTGACGGCACGGGCCACTCGGTCGCGTTGATCGGCGGCCTGTAGGAGGCCTTGTCACCGGAGCCCGGGGTGTTCAGGTTCCCCGGCAGGGCCGGCAGTGATCCGTGGTCGACGACGAGGCCGGGGCCCACATCCTGATCCTGTGGGGTGGTCAGTGCCCGGGCAGCAGCAAAGGCGCCGACAACCAGCGCCAGCAGGATCACGATCGCTGCGGCGAGATTCACGAACCGTCTCATGCCCCTATTGTTCCTCCTCCGGATGAGCAGCAGATGAGAGGCCCCCTAGTATGCCCTCACCCGCTGTTCGACGATGAGATGGATCAGGGCGAAGCAGCCCTCGTCGTCGATCGCCGAGAGTGCCGCCTGCAGCGCCGCCGGGACATCGGCGTCGTCCTCCACGCGGACGCCGAACCCGCCAAAGGCGGTGGCCATCAGGGCGAAGTCGGGGTTCTTCAGCTGGGTGCCGGACACCCGGTGCGGGTAGTCGCGTTCCTGGTGCGTACGGATCGTGCCGTATTCCTGGTTGTCCATGACGATGACCAGCGGGGTCGCCCCGTATTGGGCTGCGGTTGCCAGCTCCTGGCCGTTCATGAGGAACTCCCCGTCCCCGGCAATGCTCACCACGCGGCGACCGGGGGTGGCCAGGGAGGCGGCGACCGCCGAGGGAATCGAATACCCCATTGATCCGTTGCGGGCACTGACCATGGAGGCATAGCCGTTGGTGGGGAAGTAGCGATGCGCCCAGTTGGTGTGTTCCCCGGCGCCGAAGGTGACCATGGCATCGCGGGGCAGCGTCGGAACCAGTTGGGCCATCAGCGTGGACATCCTGGCTTGGCCGTCCCCTGGGGTGGCATCGGGCAAGGCGGCGAACTTCTCCTGCTCTGCGCGCATGCGGGTGGTCCATTCACGCCAGGAGTCCTTCGCGGGTAGTTCCATGCGCACCAGGTCGCGGACGAAGACATCGGGTTTGGCGACGATCTGGTGCGATACCGGGCCCGAACGCCCGCGCAGGGACGGATCGATGGTCACCAGGAAGTTCTTCTTATCCCAGTTTTGCCGGATGGCGAACCCATCGGTGATGACGTCGCCCGGAACGGTGCCGACGAAGACGAGCAGGTCGGTCTCCTCGAGCAGGGCGTAGGTGGGTTTGGGACGTCCGTACCCGATGGGCCCCACGTACGACGGCGAATTGAAGGGAACGGTTCCCTCGCACCGCCATTCCGCGGCGGCCGGGAGATCGTGCTCTTCAAGCCAGGTAGTGAATTCCCGGGCGCCTTCGGCCGTCCAATCGTTGCCGCCGAAGATGAACAACGGCTTCTCGGACTCGTTCAACGCCCCCTTCAACGCCTTCCAGTCGGTGACCGTCATGCCTCCCGAGGCGACAGGGATCCGCGGGTGCAGGTCGGTGGGGACGGGGCGTTTGATGATGTCCTCGGGTAGGCCGACGACCACAGGTCCCGGACGGCCCGACATGGCAGCGAACATGGCCTCGGCGACGACCTCCGAGGCGCGTTCGGCGTGGTCGAGGATCATGACGCGTTTGGCTCCGGTGCCGAACCAGGCCTTGGGGTCGAATTCCTGGAAGGCCTCCTTTTCGCGGTGTTCGAAGGGGATGAGCCCGACGAACAGGACCATCGGGGTGGAATCCTGCCAGGCGGTGTGCAGACCGACGTGGGCATTGGCCGCCCCGGGGCCGCGGGTGACCATGGCGATGCCCGGGCGCGG
>JBBSRM010000096.1:0-9069 GCA_038243055.1 Actinomycetales bacterium | reverse complement strand
GCCCCGGCGTCGTACTTCCCCACCACATCGGCGACGCAGTCCACGATGTCCGGGAAGCGGATGCGTCCGGCGTGGAAGGCCTCGACGGCTTCTTCGTTCGCCGCGTTGTAGACGGCCATATGGGTGGCCGAGGTGTTGGCTGCCTGCTTGGCCAAGCGGATCGCCGGGAAGGCCTCCTCGTCCAGCGGCTCGAAGGTCCAGGTGGAGGCGGTCGTGAAGTCGCACGGCGCCGAAGCGCCGGCAACGCGGGCCGGCCAGCCCATGCCCAGGGCGATCGGCAGGCGCATATCCGGCGGCGAGGCCTGGGCGATGGTGGACCCGTCGATGAATTCGACCATGGAGTGCACGATGGACTGAGGGTGGACGACGGCCTGGATCCTGTCCAGCGGCACGTCGAACAGCAGATGGGCCTCGATGACCTCCAACGCCTTATTGACCATGGTCGCGGAGTTTGTGCTCACCACCTTGCCCATCTCCCAGGTGGGGTGGGCCAGCGCCTGGGCCGGGGTGACGCCCAGCAGCGCTTCCCGGCTCATCCCGCGGAACGGTCCACCCGAGGCGGTGACGATCAGCCGGGCGACCTCCTCGGGGGTGCCGGAGCGCAGGGCCTGGGCCAGCGCCGAATGCTCGGAGTCCACCGGAACCAGTTGCCCCGGCACAGCGGCCTGTTTCACCAGGGCCCCGCCGGTGATCAGCGATTCCTTATTGGCCAGCGCCAGCAGGTGTCCTGCCTTCAGTGCGGCCAGTGTGGGGGCCAGCCCGATCGAACCAGTGACCCCGTTCAGGACGACGTCGGCCTCCGGGTAACCGGCGACCCGCGCTGCCGCCGTGGGCCCACAGAGCAGTTCGGGACGGTAGGCGCTGTGTCCGGCGAGTTCGGCATGGTCGTGGATACGCGCTCTGAGTTCATCGACGTCTCCGTCGGCGAGCGCGACGACCTCGGCCCGGGTGTGCACTGCCTGCCGGGCGAGGAGTTCGAGGTTGGAGCCGCCGGCGAGCGCGACGATGCGGAACCGTTCGGGGGCCGCGTCGGCGACGTCGATGGCCTGGGTGCCGATCGATCCGGTCGAACCGAGCAGGACGATGCGCCGGGGTTCGTTCAGGGTGGGGCTGGTGTGTGGCGGCTCGCGAAACTCCATGCCTCCAGTATCGCGCACTCGGAGCGTGCGGCGGACATCCCGGCGGCGGTGTTAGTACTGGCCGCCGTCGTCCTCTTCGTCGGTCTCCTCCAGGTCACTCCAGTCGGCATCCAGCCCGCTGGCGCCGGCGGTGTCGTCGGGCAGTTCGAAGGGGTGTTGGACCATCCAGATGAGGCGCCGGGTGATGGCCGGGCGGAGCGGGAAGGTGTCGACGTGGAAGATCTCTGGATCCGCCAGCGAGGGCCGGTATTGACCCGGGCTGTCGGATGAGCCGGCTTCCTCGGGCGAGGCCGGTGCGTAGTGCACCGCCAACGGTGAGCCGAGTTCGGCGGCCAGCTGCCCGGCGATGAGGATCCCTTCGGCCCGGTGGCGTCGGGAGAGGACCCCGGTGGAGGTGGTGTCGATGTCCTGGTCGGTGAACTCCGCTTCCCAGGCCCGCATCCTGGCTTCGAGTTCGGCCGGCAGTTGCAGTTCGTCGTAGCCCACCGGTTCCCACGTCCAGACCGGGCTCTCCCCATGGTCGACGAAGAGGCGCACATAGGGCACCCCTTCGATCGTGGTGTAGGTCGAGTCGGGTTCCATATCGTCCATGGGGTCAGTGTCGCAGAAGCTTCTCCCCCGGGCACGTGGACCAAGCCGCCACGCGGCGGTTCGCCGCCATTGACTCCAGGGAGCCGGTGGCGGCGAACCGTCGGGGTTGCCCCCCATGGGGCTATCTCCAGGGTGGCAAAGGCGCCTGGTCCTCAGTTTCGGAGCCCGCCTGCGCAGTCGGGTTCGCCATGTCGTTCTCCTCCGCCGTGGTCAAGCGCTCCTCGTCCTGCAGCGTGAGCGCTGAGGCTGCCCGCGGGTTGATGCGGCGCAGGATGGCAGTGATGACCGGCCACAGCAGGACCAAGGCGATGATCGCGTAGACGACGATGGCGACCGGTTCATTGATCAGACCGATGGGATCACCGGAACTGAGCTTGAAGCCACGGCGCAATTGCTCTTCGATCCGGGGCCCCAGGATGACTCCCAGGATGAGCGGCAGCACCGGGATGCCGAAACGCCGCATGGCAAACCCCAGGATGCCCAGGACCAGCAACAGGACCAGATCGAAAGCCTGCATGTTCACCGCGTAGGCCCCAAGAGTGGCGAAGAACAGAATCCCCGCGTACAGGTAGGGGCGGGGCAGCTGCAATAGCTTGGCCCACAGCGGGGCCAGTGGCAGGTTGATCAGCAGCAGCAAGGTGTTGCCGATGAACAGGCTGGCAATCAACGCCCAGACCAGCTTCGGTTCATTCTCAAAGAGCAATGGACCGGGCTGGATGCCGAACTGGATGAAGGCAGCGAGCATGACGGCTGCAGTCGCGTTCGTCGGCAGGCCAAGGGCCAGCATCGGCGTCAACGTACCGGCTGCCGAGGCGTTGTTCGCCGCCTCGGGGCCGGCGACGCCCTCAATGGCCCCGTGGCCGAACTCCTCGGGATGCTTGGAGAGTTTTTTCTCCGTCACATAGGACAAGAAGGTCGGGATCTCCGCACCTCCGGCGGGCAGTGCGCCGAAGGGGAAGCCGAAGGCGGTGCCCCGGAGCCACGGCTTCCAGGAGCGCTTCCAGTCTTCCTTGCCCATCCACGGACGGCCGACCGGAATCGTCTGGGTCTTGCTGCGCAGCAGGTGGGCCGCAATCCACAGGGCTTCCCCGACCGCGAAGATGGCCACGGCGACGACGACGATGTCGATGCCGTCAACCAGTAACGGCTGGCCGAAGGTCAGCCGGCGTTGGCCGGTCAGCGGCGCCATCCCGATCAAGCCGACTGCCAGTCCGAGGCCCAGGGATGAGAACCCGCGCAACTTCGACTTGCCCAGCACGGCGGTCACTGCGATGAGTGCCAGGATCATGATAGCCAGATAGCTGGGGGCACCGAGGCTGACGGCGAACTTCACGACCAGCGGTGCCAGCGTGACCAGTAGAGCCGTACCAATGGTTCCGGCCACGAAGGATCCAATGGCGGCGGTGGCCAGCGCCTGGGCGGCGCGGCCGGCCCGGGCCATCTTGTGCCCCTCGATCGCTGTGATGACAGTGGAGGATTCGCCCGGGGTGTTCAGCAGGATCGAAGTCGTCGATCCGCCGTACATGCCGCCGTAGTAGATGCCGGCGAACATGATGAAGGCGCTGGTCGGTTCCATCCCATAGGTGACCGGCAGAAGCAGTGCCACGGTCATGGCCGGTCCGATGCCGGGCAGGACCCCGACGGCGGTACCGAGCATGACTCCAATGAACGCGTACAGCAGGTTCATGGGCGTGGCCGCCGTGGCGAACCCCTGCATCAACATGTTGAGGGTATCCATCTAGAGGACTCCCTTCAGGATGCCGGCCGGCAGGTGGATGCCCAAACCGAGGTAGAAGCCGTAGAACGAGAGCAGCGCCATAGCCAGTGAGATGAGACCGTCACGCAGGTAGCGTCGGCTACCCAGGGCCCACACACTGCCCCAAAAGAGGATGGTTCCGGAGATGACCCAGCCCAGGATGTTGATGAAAGCGATGTTGAAGATGAATACGCCGACCAACGGCAGGACGACCCGCCAGCCGATCGGCGAATTCGGGTCGACGTCTTCACCTTCTTCGGGTTCTGCTGCTCCGCCTCGGGCGACATTGATGGCCAGGAACACGGCACAGAGCAATAGCAATGCCCCGACCACGAAGGGCAGGGCTTTCGGCCCCACCGGGTCGGCCTGTGAATAGGTGACGTGCAGTCGGGAGGCATCGATGATGACAACGGCGCCGGCCACGCCGAGGAAGGCTGCGAAGCCCAGTTCGGCGCGACCGGATACCCGTTGGGTGGCTACGCTCACGCCAGTCCCAGCTTCTTCAGGACGTCGGCCACGCGCTCATCCTGCTCCGTGAGGAAGCCGGAGAACTCGTCGCCGGTGATGAAGGCATCGGTCCAGGCGTTGGTCTTCAGGGCCTGCTTCCACTCCTCGCTGTCGTGCATCGTCGTCAGCGCGTCGACGAGCTTGGCCTGGTCCTCCTCGGAGATTCCGGGAGGGGCCACGACACCGCGCCAGTTGCTGAAGACCAGGTCGATGCCGGAGTCCTTCAGGGTGGGGGCGTCAACGCCCTTGAGCTCCTTCTCGCCACTGGTGGCCAGGACCCGGACGGAGCCCTTCTTGATCTGGTCCATGTACTCGCCGGCTCCGGAGGCGGCCACATCGACTTTGTTGCCCAGGATGGCCGGAAGCAGGTCGCCACCGCCATCGTAGGAGACGAAGTTGACCTTCTTCGGGTCGATGTCCACGGCCTGGGCCAACTGCATCGGCAGGAGATGGTCGGGACCGCCCGGCGACGAGCCGCCGCCGACGGTGATCTTGCCCGGGTTGGCCTTCCAGGCCTTCACCAGGTCGTCGATGGTTTTGAAGGGGGAATCCTTGGAGACCATGATCGCGCCGGGCTCCTCGATGAGCTTGGCAATCGGCGTCGTATCGGTCAGCTTCGATTCCGACTCGTTGGTGTAGCTTGCCCCGACCACACCGAGGCCCATCAGCATGGCCAGGTCACCGTTGCCCTTTTCGTTGACGATCCGGGCCAGCCCAACGGTTCCGCCGGCACCGGCCAGGTTGAAGACCTCGGTTCCGGAGGCCGCCCCGGATTCCTCCATCACCTTGGAGGCCACGCGGGCCGTGGTGTCGTAGCCGCCACCCGGGGTGTTCGGGACCATGATGCGCAGGCCCGTGGCCGGGCCGGAGGATTCGGAGCTTCCGGCCGTGTCTGCGGAACCGGTCACGCCGCAGCCGGAAGCGGCGAGCATGATACCTGCGGCCAGGGCGGAGAGCTTGAGTGCGCTTCGACGGCGCATGGTGTACCTCTTTCAAAGGGGGAGCGAATGAATCCACGTTAGAATCAGACGTGATCCCGGTCACTCTTGTGGTCGCAATGGAACTTGTGTTCATTGTGTTATCGCTCACACTCGCCGTCGGGCTGGCCACTGTGTAGAGTTCAGGCGTTCCCCGCCCCCATGATGCGGCATCGGCTTCGTCCGTGTGCGCAGGAAGGCCGTGCCCGTGCCCCGTCCAGCAGCCGTGACCGCTGCGCCACAGACGCGCCGCCGGTTCACGCTCTCCAGCCAGTTCCTGGCCCTGCAATTGCTGATCGTGGTCGCCGTGCTCGTGGGGGTCCTGTTCATCTCGCTGGCGCAATCGGAGCGGACCTTCGAACGGATGGAAAGCCGCCGGGCCCTCTCGGCCGCCGAGACCCTGGCTGCCATGCCGATCGTGCGTTCACTGCTCCCCGACGCGAGCCCGAAACTGGGCTCTTCGCTGCCGGCCGTGGCCGAATCGGTGCGCTCGGTGTCAGGTGCCTCGCTCGCGCAATTAGCGCGGCGCGATGGGACGATCGTCGCCTCCTCGGACCCCGGGCAACTCGGCGAGCCGCTGGCGCTGGCCGGCAGCGATGTCCTGGAGGGCCGGGCGTGGACGGGTTCGGTCACCGCGGACTCCGTGCGCATCCTCGTCGCGCAGGTGCCCGTCTTGGATGACGGGGGCCAGCTGGTCGGCGTCGCCGTGATCGGACGCACCTACCCCTCGCTGTGGGAACGATTGGGCGGCACGGTCCCGAACCTGCTGATCTACCTTGGCGTCTCCCTGGCGGTCGGCACGCTGGGCTCGCTCTTGCTCTCACGCCGGGTCAAGCACCAGACGCTGGGCCTGGAACCCGACGAGATTGCCGAGCTCGTCGAACATCGTGAGGCCATCCTCCACGGCATCAAGGAAGGAGTGGTCGCCATCGACCCCCGGGACCGGATCGCTCTGGTCAACGACGCGGCCCTCGAGTTGCTGGATTGGCCGGCGCACTGCGAGGGCCTCGCTCTCGAGGACCTGCGAATCAGTGCTGCCCTGCACGAAGCGCTGACCGGTGGTCCGGCCCAGATGGACCAGTTGCTACTCGTCGGCGAACGCCTGGTCGTCCTGAACCGACGGCCGATGCAATCGCGCGGACGCACCATCGGATGGGTGACAACGCTGCGCGACCGCACCGAGCTCTCCACCCTCGAAAGCGAACTGGGGGCCACGCGCACCACCACCGACACACTCCGGGCGCAAACCCATGAATTCGCGAACCAACTTCATACGATTTCGGGGCTGCTCCAACTCGGCGAATTCGACGAGGCCCTGGGATTCGTCGCTGGGGTGAGCTTCAGCCGCACGCAACTGGTCGACGACGTCACCCAGGGGATCACCGACCCGGCGGTCGCCGCCCTGGTGATCGCGAAATCCAGCCTGGCAGGCGAACGCGGGGTCTCGATCCACTTGAAGCCTGACTTCTGCCTAGGCAAGGTCGACGAGGTACTCTCCCGCGATCTGGTCACCGTGGTGGGCAATCTGGTGGACAACGCGCTCGACGCCGTCGCGGGACTGCCTGACGGTTCGGTCGAGTTGGGCCTGACCGATCACGGCGGCATGGTCACCGTGACCGTCCGCGATTCCGGGCCCGGCGTCCAGCCAGCCGAGCAGGACCGGATCTTCCAGCAGGGTTACAGTTCCAAGGCTTCGGTTTCCTCGGCTGGCCGCGGTTTCGGGTTGGCCCTGACCCGGTTGGTTTGCGAGCGCCGCGGCGGCTTGGCCTCGGTCCACAACGACGGTGGTGCGGTGTTCAGTGCGAGGCTGCCGCGGGAGGTCGTGCGGTGATCAAGGTCCTCATCGTCGACGACGATTTCATGGTCGCCCGCATCCATACCGGGTTCGTATCCGCGGTATCCGGTTTCGAGGTCTGTGGGGTGGCGCATACCGGAACCCAGGCGCTGGCGGCGGTCCGCCGCACCCCACCGGATCTGGTGTTGTTGGATATCCATTTGCCCGATGTGGGTGGACTCGAGTTGTTGCACCGGCTGCGCGACGTGGTTCCGGAACTGGACGTGCTGGTCATCAGCGCTGCCCGCGAGGCGGACACGGTCCGCAGCGCGCTACGGGGTGGGATCGTGCACTATCTGATGAAACCCTTCACCCGACAGGATCTGGCAGGTCGGCTGGAGCACTACGCAAGCACCTACCGTTCGCTGGACGTTTCCGGTACGGCGCAACAAGCGGATATCGATCGAGTCTTCGGCGGTGCAGCACCACGGAGCGCTTCATTGCCCAAGGGATTCAGTGCCGAGACGTTGCATCGGATCGAGGAGCTATTGCGCACCACCTCCGGTGACGTATCGGCACTGGAGGCCGCCGAATCCCTGGGCATCTCGCGCGTCAGCGCCCGCAGGTATCTGGAGCACCTCAGCGCGACCGGTGATGCCGCGGTTCGGCTGCGTTACGGGGCAGGGCGGCCGGAGCGACGCTACCACCGCGCCCCGACCGGGCCGGGCGCACCGGCGACCTGATCAGTCGTCGGAGACGCGGAGTTCGACCTCGATGTTGCCGCGCGTGGCGTTGGAGTAGGGGCAGACCTGGTGGGCGGCTTCGGCCAGCTCGCGGGCCACGGTCGCATCCACTTCGGGCAGGGTGATCTCCAGGGTCACCGCCAGGCCGAACCCTCCGGATTCCAGCCCGCCAAGGTGGACCTGGGCACCGACGCTGGAACCTGCGACGTCGACCTTGCGTTCGCGGGCGGCCATTTGCAGCGCGCTGTGGAAGCATGCGGCGTAGCCGGCGGCGAAGAGCTGTTCGGGGTTGGCGCCGGCTCCGGAACCGCCCATGGACTGCGGGACGGCCAGGTCAAGATCGACCCGGTTGTCGGTGGAGGTGACATGTCCGTCGCGGCCTCCGCCGGTGGCGAGTGCTTCAGCGGTGTAGAGCGTCTTCATGGTGGTTCCTTAGGGGTAGGTGGTTCGGGAGGTCTTGGCCTGCCCGGTGGAACAGATCTTTTCGAGCAGCCGACGCAGTTCGGCCGCTTCTGCCGCCTCGAGGCCCAGCTGGGCGAATAGCCGCGCGGGAATCCCCACGGCGTCTCCACGGAGGGCCGCGCCTTCGGAGGTCAGCAGGACGTTGACGACGCGTTCGTCGCCAGCGTCCCGGTGGCGTTGGACGCGCCCTGAGGCTTCCAGTCGCTTCAACAGCGGCGACAGGGTCCCCGAGTCGAGACCGAGCCGCCGACCCAACGCGGAAACGGGTTGGCCGTCCTCCTCCCAGAGGGCGAGCATGACCAGGTACTGCGGATAGGTCAGGCCCAGCGGCGCCAGCAGGGGGCGGTAAACGGCCACGACGGTCTTCTCGCTGGAATAGAGCGGGAAGCACAGTTGCTCATCGAGGGCCAGCGGGTTGGTCTGCATATAAGAACAATAGCCCCCAACTTAGTTGTACACAACTTAACGAGTTGAACGCCTACGCAGTCGTACGGAAGAGCCGCCGCGGCTAGTCGTCGACCCGGGCCACCAGGCGACGGGCATGGCGCAGCAACGGCTCGTCGACCATCTGCCCCTCGAAGGAGAAGACCCCCGGGGCGGTGCGTGCCGCCTCCAGGATGGCCCGGGCCCGCTGCACGGCTTCCGGGTCGGGGGCGTAGGCCTGGCGGATCACCGTCATCTGGGCCGGGTGGATGCTGGCCTTGGCGGCGAATCCGCTGGCCACGGCGTCACGGCTTTCGGCGGCTAGTCCCTCGGTGTCGGGGATGTTGATGTAGACGGAGTCGATGCCTGCCTTCCCGGACGCCCCTGCGGCGAGCAGGACGGCGGCCCGCGCGTGGACGGCGACGCCACGGTAGGAACCGTCCTCGTGCCGGCTGGAGGTCCCCCCGAGGGAGGCGACCAGGTCCTCGGCTCCCCACATGAGCGCGACGACGTTGGGTTCGGCGGCGATGGCTGCCGCGTTGACGACGCCCAGCGCCGTCTCGCACAGTGCGACGACCCGGTAGCCGGCCAACTGCCTGAGCTGTTCGACGGTTTCGGCCTTGGCCAGCATCACGGTGGTGTAGGCGGTCTCCCCCACCGCGGCCAGGTCCTCGGCGAAGTCGTCGGTGTCCACGGG
>JBBSRM010000095.1:0-9081 GCA_038243055.1 Actinomycetales bacterium | reverse complement strand
TGGTGGAGGTAAGGGGATTCGAACCCCTGACCTTCTGCATGCCATGCAGACGCGCTACCAACTGCGCCATACCCCCGCAGGTTGTCCCCGCCGTCGTCTTCCGACGTCCGGGACGATTCAATAATCTACAGCACCCGCACCGTGATGCGCCAATCGAGGCCGGGCGGCGCCAGTACGGGTACCGGGAACGACGGCGGGGAAGGTGCCGATAGTGCCCACGCGGATCCGGACAGCGGCCCTGCTCCCTTCCCAACCGCGGCGACCGACGGCAAGATGGGTGGAGGGCACCACAGTGTCCGTTCCCGGGACGAAAGGCACCACCATGAGCATCGGAATGACCCCCTACCTGAGCTTCGGTGGCAATGCGCGTGAAGCCATGGAATTCTATAAAAGCGTTTTCGGCGGCGAACTGGGCCTGCTGACCTTCGCCGAGGGGATGGGCGAGAAGGACCCTGAACAGGGCCAGAGGATCATGCACTCGTCGTTGTTCGTTGAACGCGGCATCCATCTGATGGGCAGCGACGCGAGCCCGGATTGCGATCCGACCCCGAACGGGACCACGTCGCTGAGTTCCGACGGGACCGCCGGACAGGACGGTGGCATCCTGCATGGCTGGTGGGACAAGCTCGCAGCCGAAGCGACCGTCACCATGCCGCTGGAGCAGGCACCCTGGGGAGACTCCTTCGGGCAACTGACCGACAGGTTCGGTGTCGGCTGGATGTTCAATATCACCGCCAAGCAGGAATAGGCCCGGCGGCCTCTTCCGGGTCCAACGCGCGTTGGCTGTTCTCGACGGGAGCGTGGCCAGTAGGCTTGAAAGGGTGGACCAGACCGCCTCGTCTACTGAGCTTCGCCCGCCGTGACAGCATCACGGCCTGCGTCCCGTCCCAACGTCCAGAAAGCCGCCATGCGCACAGAATCCCGGGACCCCACGACCCCTGCCCCAAAATCGCCCAAGTTGGTCTACGCGGTCAGCGGCATCGCTGCTGTCGGGGGCTTCCTCTTCGGCTACGACACCGGGGTGATCTCCGGGGCGCTGCTGTTCATCAACGATGACTTTTCACTGACGCCGCTCACCGAAGGCGTGGTCGTTAGTTCCATCCTGGTCGGTGCAATCATCGGCGCCGTGGGATGCGGTCCCCTCTCGGACCGGTATGGCCGGAAGAACACGATCATCGCCGCCGCGGCGGTGTTCACCATCGGCGCCCTGTTGGCGGCGTTCGCCCCCACGGCAGGGTTCCTGGTGGTGGCCCGCCTCGTGCTGGGTCTCGCGGTCGGCGCCGCGTCGGTCCTGGTTCCGCTCTTCATCGCCGAGGCAGCACCTCCGGCGATCCGCGGTCGACTGGTCTCGGCCAACCAGCTGCTCATCACCATCGGCATCCTCGTCGCGTACCTGACCAACGCGTTGTTCGCCTACGACGGCGGTTGGCGGTGGATGTTCGGTCTCGGCGTCATTCCGGCGATCGTGCTGGGCGTGGGGATGCTCTTCCTGCCGGAGACTCCGCGTTGGCTCTTCGAGAAGGGCCGCACCGCCGAGGCACGGACTGTATTGGGCAGGCTCCGGGATCCGCAGACGGCCGAGGCCGAGTACCAGGAGATCCACCGGTCCCTCCATGAGGATGTGCAACCCAAATCCACGTTGCGCGACCTCACCACCCCGTGGGTGCGGCCGGCCCTGATTGCCGGCATCGGCGTCTCCATCTTCGGCCAGGCGAGCGGCATCAACAGCGTCATCTACTACGCCCCGACGATTTTCAACAGCACCGGGCTCGGAGCCTCCACCGCGATTCTGGGCACCGTGGGCATCGGTGCCGTGAACGTCATCATGACCCTCGTCGGCATGTCGTTGGTCGACAAGATCGGGCGCCGCATCCTGTTGATGAGCGGGTTCGCCGTCATGAGCATCACGCTCATCGTGCTCGGCTTCGTGCTGCACGGCGAGAATCTGGGCCCCTCGGCGGGATGGATCGCCATGGTGTGTCTGGCCGTCTACATCGCAGCCTTCGGTGCCAGCGTCGGGATCGTCGTCTTCGTGCTGCCCTCCGAGGTCTACCCGCAGAGAATCCGGGGCTCGGCCATGAGTGCCACCCTGATGTGCAACTGGGGCATGAACTTCGTCGTTTCGCTGACCTTCCTGTCCCTGTTCGACGCTCTGGGCAAGTCGTGGACCTTCTGGCTCTACGCTTTGATCTGTGCCCTGGGGTGGCTCTTTGCCGTCAAGCTCGTCCCCGAGACCAAGGGGCGCAGTCTGGAGGAAATCGAGTCCTGGTCGCGAGCGCGGGCCAACTGAATCCCGGGAAGGTCTAGCTGGTCTCCCGGGCGGGCGTGGCGACGGTCGCGGCGTCGGCAGCCGCACGGGCCTTGAAGACCCGTGCGGTCAGCAGCGCCAGACACAGGCCCAACAGGGCCAGCCCCGCACCGAGGAAGGCCGGCGCCTGGTAGCCGAAGCCGAGTTTGATCACCGCGGCACCGAGGGCTGCGCCGAGGGCATTGGCGACGTTCAGCGCCGAGTGGTTCAACGAGGCAGCCAGTGACTGCGCCTTGGGTGCCGAATCCATGAGCAGGGCCTGCAGGCTCGGCACCAGGATGGATCCGGTGCCGCCGAGGATGAAGACCAGGATCAGGGCGGGAATCGGGTAGGGCGAGAGGACCCCGAAGGCACTCATGAACACGACCATCGCCGACATGGCGATGTAGATGCTGCCATGGACCGACCAGTCGGCCAGTCGCCCGCCCAACAGGTTTCCCAGGACCATCCCGATCCCGTAGAGGCCCAGGACCAGGGGGACGGCCCCCTTTTCGAGACCGGTGATGTCGGTCATCGTCGGTGAGATGAAGGAGTAGACGGCGAAGAAACCGCCGAAGCCCACGATGCCGGTGGCCATGGCCAGCCAGACCCGTCCGTTGCGCAGCGCGGTCAGTTCCCCGCGGATGCTGGCACCCTCGTGGATCGGGTTGTAGGGAACCCAGAGGCGGATGCAGATCAAGGTCAGGACACCGATCAGGGCCACCGAGGCGAACATCCAGCGCCACCCCAGCTGCTGTCCCAGCCAGGTCACCGCGGGCACACCCAACACATTGGCCACCGACAGGCCCATCATCACCCAGGCGATCGCCCGGCCACGCATCGTGGCCGGAACCAGGTTCCCGGCGAGGATGGCGGCGAGCCCGAAATAGGCGCCATGCGGAAGACCTGAGAGGAAACGGGTCACCAGCATCGAATCGTAGGTCGGCGCCAGGAACGAGGAGAAGTTGGCGAGGGTGAAGAACACCATCAGCCAGGACACCATCGTCTTATGTGCCACCCGGGCCCCCAGGGCGGTCAGCAGCGGAGCACCGACCACGACACCGAGGGCATAGGCGGCAATCATCAAACCCATGTCGGCGTTGCCGACACCGAGGTCGGTTGCCCCCTCCTGCAACAGGCCCATGATGGCGAATTCGGTGGTGCCGATGCCGAACCCGCCCAACGCCAACGAGACCATGGCAATGAACAGGGGACGCCCTGTGAGCATGGTGTTGCGTGGCGGGTGGGTCATGCGGCGGTTCCTACCTTCGAAGGTGGTGCGGTGGAGGGTGACCGGCCAAGTGCCTCTTTGCCGTCCGTGGCGCGTATCGACGACAACAGTCTATGGACACCACTCCATTCGCGCACCATCGACGGCACGGAGCCCTCGGCAAGAGGTCAGAGGTCGGCCAGTTCAACCTTGGTGTCTGCCAGCCGGTCTGCCGGCAACGTGCGGCCCACGATGGAACGCAGGGTGTCATTGACGTCCCAGATGTTCACGTTCATCGCCGCGGTGACAACGCCGTCCTCGAGCCAGAAGGCAATGAACTCCCCCGACTCGAGCGTCCCGCGGATGACTGTCTGCGCGCCCGGACCGGCATGTCCGACGTATTCCATCCCGAGGTCGAACTGGTCGGTGAAGAAGTAGGGCAACCAGTCATACCGGTCCGCGTGGTTCAGGATGGTCTTCGCCGCCAGTTCCCCTTGCCGGATGGCGTTGTCCCAGTGCTCGACGCGCAGGCGGCCCAGCTTGGCGTTCTCCGCATTGGCGACGTCTCCGGCGGCGAGGATGTCGGGATCGTTGGTGCGCAGCGAGCTGTCGACCAGAACCCCGTTGTCGGTCTTGAGCCCGGCGGCCTCCGCCAGGGAGGTGGCCGGGACGGCTCCGATGGCAATGAGTACGACGTCGGCCGGCACCTCACCGTCGGAAGTGTCCAGCCCGGCGGCCCGTCCGTCGCGCTCGATGATGCCCTTCACCTGGGTGCCCATGCGTAGCTCGACTCCGTTGCTGCGGTGCACCTCGGCGAAGTGCGCGCCGATCTTTTCGCCCATGACATTTTCCAACGGGGTGTTGTTCGGGGCGACGACGGTGACTTCCATACCTGCCTGCCGGGCGCTGGAGGCGACCTCGAGGCCGATCCAACCGGCACCGACGACTGCGAGGCGTCCGCCGGTGGCCAGGGCTTCCTTCAGGACCTGTGCGTCGCCGAGGCGGCGCAACATCATCACCCCGGGTAGATCGGTTCCCGGCAGGTCGAGGTGACGCGAATCAGCGCCGGTGGCCAAGAGCAGTTGCCCGTAGGGGTACTCATCCCCCGAATCCAGCCGCACCACATGCCGCTGGCGGTCGATCTCGGACGCATGCCCACCCAGCACCAGGTTCACATCGTGCGCTGCGTACCAATCGGCGTCGTGCTCGATGCCGGCCTCGGCGTCCTGCTTGCCCTGGAGGAACTCCTTGGACAGCGGCGGGCGCTCATAAGGCGGGGTCGCCTCGTCGGCGATGAGGGTGATGCCTCCGGAGTACCCCTGTTCACGCAGGGCCTGCGCGGCATGAGCCGCCGCAAGTCCTCCACCGATGATGACCGTGCCGTCCGTTGTTGCCATGTTGTCCTCCTGGCTGATGTTGCCTGCCCCCGGCATGGGGGCTGTTTCCTTCAACGTAGGCCCGACCCCGCCGAGGTGCAAGCACCAGTGATATCAGACCAGGTGGTGCGGATACCCCTGCGCGCGCCCCTGGAACTCGAGGATCGCCGGATTGGCGACGGCTCCGTCCCGGATCTCAATGGCGCGGGTGACGGTTTCGCTGTTTGCCCAGGCATCCGGACCACCCATCAGGATGGGCAGGAACGGCAGAAGCGCGTCGCTGATCTCCCAACTGGCCGAATTCCAGAGGTACGACGGGCTGTGGTCCACCGCGTAGTAGTCGATGTTGTTCCCGACCGTGAACATCGGTTCGGCGAAGGTGGTCGGTCGTGCCCAATCGAAGCCCATGCCCGCATCGCAGGAGACGTCGATGATCAGGCTGCCCGGCTCGAAGGCCCCCAGATCCTCACTGCGCAGATACAACAGCGGATCGTTGGGGTCCTGCAGGGTGCAGTTCACCACGATGTCGCTCTCGGCCAGGAACGGCGCCAACGGGACCCGCCCACGGTCGTCGGTGATGACCTCACTGAGGTAGGGACCGCCGTCGTGGTCGAACTGGATCATCTGCACGGAGTGGATCGGCGCTGCCACCGAGGCGACCTTGCGGTTGGTGAGCACCCGGATGTCCGTCACACCGTGGGCCTTCAGGGCGGTGACCGCGCCCCGGGCGGTGGCGCCGAAACCGATGACGACTGCAGTGAGCCGGCGGCCGTAGTCCCCGGTGACCCCGGTGAGCGCCATGGAGTGGATGACGGAGCAGTATCCGGCAAGTTCGTTGTTCTTATGGAAGACATGCAGGGAGAACCCGCCGTCGCCGGCCCAGTGGTTCATGGCCTCGAAGGCAATCAACGTCAGATTCTTGTCGATGGCCAGCTGGGTCATTTCGCGGTCCTGCACGCAATGCGGCCATCCCCAGAGCGTCTGGCCCTCGCGCAGATCCTCGAGGTCCCGGGCCTGCGGCTTGGCCAGCAGGACCGTGTCCGCGGCATCGATGACACCGGTACGGTTCGAGACGGCCCCCACCAGGGTGGCCAGATCGGCGTCGGAATATCCGAACCGCTCCCCGTAGCCTTCCTCCAGTACCATGCGTGCCCGCAGGGCCGGGTCGATGCGTTCCAGGTGGCCGGGGTGGATGGGAACGCGATGCTCATCGACTTTTCGCGACGTGCACAGTACGCCCAGAACGGGTTCCTTCTCAGTTGCCATGGTCCACATCCCTTTCGGGGCGCCGCGCTGGCGCCACTGGCCTTAGATTACACCGGAGTCGAATCCGCAGAATCCGGTTCTAGACTGGCACCATGGAGAATCCAGCATGACGGTCGTCATCGCGTTCATCGCCAACATCCTGGTGGCGATCGCGAAATCCGTGGCTGCCGTGCTGACCGGGTCGGCTTCCATGGTCGCGGAGGCCGCGCATTCCTGGGCCGATGCCGGGAACGAGATCTTCCTGCTCATCGCCGATCGTCGTTCGGCGCGGCCGAAGGATTCGAGGCACCCGTTGGGGTTCGGGCGTGAAGCCTACGTCTGGTCGATGTTCGCCGCCGTGGGCATCTTCACCGCCGGTGCCGTCTTTTCGATCATGCACGGCCTCCAGGAGCTCAGCGACCCCGCCCCCGTGGAGTCACCGGGGATCGCCTATCTCGTGTTGGGCCTGGCCTTCCTGATCGAGGGATCGTCCTTCACCCAGGCCGTGGTGCAGGCCCGCCGGAA
The DNA here is from genome assembly GCA_038243055.1 of Actinomycetales bacterium. Lineage (GTDB taxonomy): Bacteria > Actinomycetota > Actinomycetes > Actinomycetales > Micrococcaceae > Arthrobacter_H. The sequence goes on along the minus strand of JBBSRM010000095.1, from coordinate 2,438 downwards.
GGCCCGAGCGCAGGGAACCTCGACCTTCGACCTGGTGCTGCGGACCTCGAACACGACCCTGCGGGCCGTGGTGGCCGAGGACTTCGCCGCGCTGATCGGTCTCGTCGCCGCCGGCGCCGGCATCTACCTCCACCAGATCACCGGCGATGCCAGGTGGGATGCCATCGGCTCCATCGTCATCGGTGTGTTGCTCGGCGTCGTGGCACTGGTGCTCATCGACAGGAATCGGCTGTTCCTCGTCGGGGCGAGTTCGACGCCGGAAATCCGTTCGCAGGTCGGCCGGGCCCTGCAAGGCCATGCGGAAATCGAGCGTGTCACCTACCTGCATCTGGAATACATCGGACCGGACCGGCTGTTCCTGGTCGCCGAGGTGGATCTGGAGGGCAACGATCCGGAGGAAGACGTGGCCCGGCAGATGCGCCGGCTCGAACGCGAGCTCGAAGCAAATAAGGCCATCGAAACAGCGGTGCTATCGCTCTCGGTCAGCGACGAGGCGTCACTGGAGTTCTAATCGTCCTGCCAGCGGGTGATGCCGCCGGTCCACGCCGGGTAGCCGGCGCCGTCGACCGAGGCGATGTTCAGGACGGCAGCCATCGCCGCGTCGCGACCCTCGAGGTGTTTTCGCCCGGCCCGGGCGATCGCCGAGAGCAGCTGGCGCTGCGCCATCCCGGTGGACAGCTCCGGCGTTCCCTGCTGCCCCGTCGCGGCAGGGGTGCTGGGGGTCTGCCGAGGCGTTTCCCGCAGGGCTTCGGTGATGGCTTGGAAAAGCGGCGATGCCAGTCCGGCCTTCTCGGCGGCGCGTTCAACGGAGATCGCTGCCATCCCGTCGGCGACCAGCTCCCTGGAAGTGGCGCGTGCGGCCTCGGTGAGGTCCGCCACCATCTGCCGGGCTGCCTCCGGGGAGGAAGTACCCGATGGTTGTGCATCCTCCTCTCGTTCCGGTGCCGCGCCGGCCTCCGCGGCGGGGCTCTCGGCGGCGGCGGCGGTCGCCGCGTCCGGGACTTCACCAGTCACCGCGTCGATGGATTGTCGGCCGGCTGCCTTGCGGTCGGTGTGCCGCAGGCCGATCATCGCCGAGGAGACCGGCGAAACGACGGTCTGGGTGTAGTAGCGGGCCTCGATGGCGGTGGCCGTCGCCAAGTCGACCTGCGCGCATTCAACGGCGGCAGCCAGGATGGCGCGGGGGGCCGGATTGTGCAGGGCATCGGGTCGGCCGCGCAACCGGGCGGGCAGGAACTGCAGGATCCCGGTCAGCGCGTTCATGTCTGCCGCGGTGGGGACCTGGGGTGTTCCCGCGGGGAAGGCGTAATCCTCGGCGTCCCAGGGTTGACGGGCGTAGGGGTGCTCGCGGATCCATTGCCGCGCAGCCGGCATGAGTTCCTCCTCGTCGTCGAGCGCCTCGTCGATGATGCCCAACTGGACGGCATCCTGGGCGCCCACGATGGCCGCGCTGAGCAGCAGTTCGTCCAGGGCCCGTTCGATCCCCAGCAGACGGGTGGTGCGCAGGACGCCTCCGGCGCCCGGGCAGATCCCGAAGTCCACTTCGGGCAGACCGAATCTGTTGCCGGGGGCATCGACGGCGATGCGATGGTGGGTGGCCAGGGCCAGACCCAGACCTCCACCGATGGCCGCACCGTTCAGGGCGGCCACGACGGGGACGTCGAGTGTTTCCATTCGGCGCAACAGCAGGCCCCATTCCAGGGCCAGATCGTTGACCGCCTGGGCGTCCGAATGAGTTGCCGCGGCCATGTCGTCCAGGTCGGCGCTGGCGCAGAAGCTGCTCTTGGCAGAGGTGATGATGATGCCGGTAACGGCAGAAGGTTCCGCTGCCCGGCGGCCCTCAACCGCCTCCAGTCGCCGAGTCAGGGAGGCGATGAAGGCCGCATCGAGCAGGTTCACGGGCTTCCCCGGCGCATCGAGGACCCAGGTGAGGATCCCGGCGTCGTCTTCCTGCTCGCGGATGACTTCTTGTTTTCCCATGTCCATCCTCCGGTTCAGACGCGTTCGATCAAGGTCGCGACACCCATGCCGCCACCGATGCACAACGTGACGACGGCTCGTGAGAGGCCCGTGCGTTCGAGTTCGTCCACCATGGTGCCCAGGATCATCGCCCCGGTGGCTCCGAGCGGGTGACCCATCGCAATGGCGCCACCGTGGACGTTGAGGCGGTCGTCGTCAATGGCGAAGTCACGCTGGTATTTCAGGGCGACGGCGGCGAAGGCCTCGTTGATTTCCCATAGGTCGATGTCCTCCGGGGTCAACCCGGCGACGTCCAGCAGCTTGCGGGTGGCGGGTGTGGGGCCGGTGAGCATGATCGTCGGGTCGGCTCCGGAGACCGCTGCAGCTGTGATGCGGGCCCGTGGGGTCAACCCCAGGTCCCGGCCCACGGATTCGGAGCCGATCAGGACCAGGGCCGCCCCGTCGACGATGCCCGAGGA
>JBBSRM010000094.1:0-9146 GCA_038243055.1 Actinomycetales bacterium | reverse complement strand
GTCAGGTCCACCTCTGCCAGGGTCGGTTTCTGTCCTTCGTCGAGCCGGGCCAGCAGGAGCAGGTTCTCCACCAGCGAGCCCATCCGGTGGCTTTGCTCGACGACGCGGTTCAGCGAAGTACGTCCGTCGTCGCTGAGGTGTTCGGTGGCGGCCACGAGTTCCGAGTATCCGCGCATGGCTGCCAGTGGGGTGCGCAGCTCATGGGAGGCGTCGGCGACGAAGCGTCGCATCCTGGCTTCGGATTCACGGCGCACCTCGAGCGCCGACTCCACGTTGTCCAGCAGCGCGTTCAGGGCGTGGCCCATGTTCCCCGCTTCGGTGCCGGGGTCGGCATCGGGAGTGGCAACACGTTGTGCGAGCCTGACTTCGCCGGCGTCCAGCGGTAGTGCGGCGACCGTACCGGCCACCGCCGAGACGCGTTCGAACTGCAGCAACGACCGACGCACGATCACCGACCCGATCAGTCCGATGGCCACGAGCCCGGAGGAGGCGACCAACAGGATCGTCATATCCAGTGCGAAGAGCGTGGCACGGGTGGTCTCCACGGGAAGGCCGGTGATGAGGATGGCGCTGTGGGTATCGGAGCCGCCGGTGCCGGGGGCGGCGGTGACGGCCATGAGCCGGTATTTGCCCACGGAGAGGTCCTCGGTCACCGGGGCCGCATCGGGGGTGATCGATGACAGCTGTTGGGCGTCGTGTTCGTCCAGTTGCTGACGCTGGCCCGATTCGGGGTCCAGGACACCGCCGATGAGGATCGTGTTTCCAACGATTCGGGCGTTGAGAGTCCCTGATCCTTGTCCGGGTGTGTTCAACGGATCGGGCATCTCGGTGCCCTGGCTGCTCGGACTGCCATCAAAGCTCGCCGCCCGGTTGGAGGCCTGTTGGATCTGCTCGTCCAGCTGGCTGTAGAGGCTGTTGCTCATCACCGTATGGGTGAAGACACCGATCACCAGGCAGATCAACGCCAGCAACCCGATCAAGGAGGCCGAGATGCGCGAGCGCAGGGTCCATCCGTGGGTCGTCGGCGGGGTGGGGACCGGATGGTCCGGTCGGGCCGGGGGAGTCGGGCGCGCCACCGGGGCGGGGTGGGTCACGGTGCTGGCTTCAGCACGTACCCGGCGCCACGCACGGTGTGGATCATGGGCTCGCGCCCGGCGTCGATCTTCTTGCGCAAATAGGAGATGTACAGCTCGACGATGTTGGCCTGCCCACCGAAGTCGTACTGCCAGACGCTGTCCAGGATCTGGTTCTTGGACATGACCCGGCGGGCGTTCTCCATCAGGTAGCGCAGCAGATCGAATTCGGTGGCGGTCAGGTTCACGACCTTCCCGCCGCGGCTGACTTCACGCATGTCCATGTTCATGCTCAGATCCCCGACGACGAGCTCCGCGGCATCGGCCTTGGCGGCACCTGAGCGCTCGACCAGCCGGTGCAGGCGCAAAAGCACCTCCTCCAGGCTGAAGGGCTTGGTGACGTAGTCGTCCCCGCCGAGCGAGAGACCCTCGATCCGGTTTTCCACCGCGTCCTTGGCCGTCAGGAACAGGGCAGGGACCTCAGGCTGGAAGGCCCGGACCTTCCGCAGGACCTCGGGTCCCTCGAACCCCGGAAGCATCCAATCCAACACCAGGATGTCGGGGGAGAACGAACGGGCCTCCTGCACTGCGGAGGGGCCGTCCCCAGCCACCTTGACCTCCCACCCCAGCATGCGTGCCCCCATGCTGACCAGTTCGGCCAGCGACGGCTCGTCATCGACCACCAGGGCCCGGATGGGGGTGCCATCGGGATGTTCCAGACGTGGAAGCTGGTTGGGGGAGAACTGCGAGTTCGTCATGAGTTGATACTCCTCTGCACCTATAGGGCCAAGCTGGGATTCCGCTGTGACCGAGCTGTGAAGCGGTGTCTCCTACAGTACCGGCGGACCCGACTGCTGTCCGCACGCCGGATACTTCCGTCGGCGCGCAGATAGTCAAGCGTGTGACCCGGGAAAGGTCGTGTCACGCATAAATATACGTACCTTGTTTTAGGGTCATCAATCAGATGGTTCATTGATCAAATCGAACAGTCGATCGTCCGGCGCATGCCCAGACCGCGCGATCCAAAACGCTCACTTCAGAGAACTGTATAATGTGAATCACCTCACAAATTCACGAAATTGTCTCAATATGTGGACAAGTGCGATGAATATTACTTGCGGGTTCGAATTATTACGGCAACACTAGGTCTCGTGAACATCGATCCAGCAGCACTTGCGGCCCCCGGCCCCCGATGGGGCCATGGTGTCGGACGTGCGCGCAGCTGTTGTCGAATGTCGGCCTAGTTTCTTCCTACCTCCAGAAGATCCGAAGCACGGATGAACCGCACGCCACGACCATGGCGTCGGCCAGCCGAACCAGACAGTTCACCGACTTTTCGCACAGTTAGAGGTTCCACCAATGTCCGTTACGTCCGGATACGTCCATATCTCCATCCGCAACGCCCAGAACCGCGCCGCTGCTGCCCAGCGCCAGGGCGCGGGCCACGGCGAATATGGGGCGCCCCAGGGATATCGTCAGCTGCACGCTGTTCCTTCCCCGCAGGACCACCACCCGATGACCGCACCGACTCCTGTCGTCGCCGGCAACGGAACCCCCGGACCGCAGTCGGTGGACCGTGACACCGAGGCCCGTGGCTTCGTCCTCTATGTAGGTCTCGACGAGGCGACGGCCCAGGAACAGGGCACCTCGCTGGGCAAGCTGGCCACCCAGGTCCGCGCCTTCCTGCAGACCCTGTCGCCCAACGCCCAGACCCATGCCGCCGTGGCCCTGGCCCCGGCCAACGCCCCCGGCGAGAGCATCGACGTCGTGCGCCAGGCACTGGGGGACCCGACGGTCGCCCGCCGCCCGCGGGGGGAGATCATCCGCCACCAGCCGGCCGCCTCGCGTCCCTCGGGCGTGTTGATCGACCTATCGCGCCGCGAGGTCCACCTGGACGGGGACACGCTGAACCTGACGTTCAAGGAATTCGAGCTGCTCAACTACCTGGTCGAGAACGGTGCCCGCACCGTCGGACGCGACGAGCTGCTGAGCAACCTCTGGCGCAATGCCGAAGAAGTTCCGAACGAGCGCACCATCGACGTGCACATCCGCCGCCTGCGCTCCAAGCTCGGCCGTCTGGCCAATACGGTGCGTACCGTCCGCGGCCAGGGCTACCGCTTCTACGAGCACCCCGAGGTCATCGTCTGGGCAGCGCCGGAATACAGCATCTGATTCCTGTTCCATCCACGACCACGGCGACGTCTGCCAGACGGGCGTCGCCGTCGTCGTTCCCCAGGGCACCTAAGCTGGTCACATGAGCCAGCACCACCTGAAACGTCTGATGCTCCTGCGCCACGCCAAATCCGACTTTCCCTTCGGCGTCGAGGACCATGACCGGCCCCTGGCCGGTCGGGGCAACCGCGAGGCCCCGTTCGCCGGGGCATGGATGGTCGAAAACGGCTGGGTCCCGGACTCCATCCTGTGTTCGGATGCGCTCCGCGCCCGCTCGACCTGCGCCTGGGTGTCCAGTGAGCTGGGGGAAAAGGGCCCGACGCCGTATCTGGATTCGCGTATCTACGGTGCCTCGGCCACGCAACTGGTATCGGTGATCAACGAGACGCCGGAAACCGTCGAAACGCTGTTGGTCATCGGGCACCTGCCCACGGTCCAGGAGGTGGCGATGGCGTTGGCCTCGGTGGAATCGGAGGAGGAGCCGGTCCTGGAGCTGGCCACCCGCTACCCCACGCTCGGGCTGACCCTGCTGGAGACGGCGAAGCCCTGGGCCGAACTCGATGGCCGCGATGCCCGGGTCAGCGGGTTCGTCGTTCCCCGGGGCTGAAGCCTGCTTCTCAGTCCACGCCGGTGAAGGCACTCACGGCCTGCACACAGGTGGCGATGCTCCGTTCGGGGTGGAACACATGGCGGTCGCGACCGATGATGAGTACTGCCCCGAAGACGGCGGTGGCCATCGCGGCCCGGTCGGTGGCTCCGAGCCCCGGATGGTTTCCGGTGGCGTACAGGCGGTCCAGGGCTGCCTGGATGACCCCGATGATCTCCCCGCGCATGACGGCCAGGGTCTCGCCCCAATCGCTGGGGGATTGCCACTGCTCGCTGATCCACAGCTGGGCGAAGGAGGGGTACTCGTCCATGAACTCCAGGGAGGCGGCCACCATGTCCCGGAAGCCCGAGACCGGGTCCGGATCGGCAGTTCCCTTCTCCAGGCGCTCGAAGAGCACGTCGGCGCCGAAGCGCATCAGCTGACCGATCAGCTGGGCCTTCGAACCGAAGTTGTAGTAGACCGTTCCCTTGGAGACCCCCGCTGCGGCGGCGATCTCGTCGACCGTCACCCGGTGGTGTCCGCGGTCGCCGATCAGGATCATCGAGGCTTCGAAGAGCCGGTGCCTGGAATCGGTGGCCCGTACCCGGAGACGCGTGGTGTCTCCGAAATCCGGCCCGGCCTGCAGGGGCTCGCTGTAGGCGGCGCTCATGCCGACAGCTCCGGGTGCAACGTCTTCAGCGTCCAGGTCTTGCCCCGGTGGACCGCCACGAAGCTCATGGTCAGGCCGATGGCCGCATAGCCCAGCAGAGCCAGGACCAACGGCGCAAGTCCCTCGAGCGAGGCCCCGTACATCAAATGCCGCAGCCCGGTGATCACATGTCCCATCGGCAGCAGGTTATGGGCCACATGCAGGGGGTCAGGAGTGGTCTCCCAGGGGAAGGTGCCGCCGGCGGAAACCAGTTGGAGCACCAACAGCACGAGCACCACGAGTTTTCCGGGGGTGCCCAGCAGAGCGCAGATGCCCTGGACGATGGCGGTGAACGCGACGCTGGCCATCAGGAACAACCCCCACGTCAGCCACGGGTGGGCTGTCTGCAGGCCGAGGCCGAAGAGCACCACCCCGTAGAGCACGGTCGCCTGCAGCATCGACAGGAACACGAAGGGGAGCCAACCACCGATCGCGATCTTCCAGGACGCCGCATTGGAAGCCAGGGCGCGTTGGGTGACCGGGCGCATGATCTGGACCAGGATGAAGGCGCCGATCCAGACGGCGAGCGTCATGAAGAAGGGGGCCAGCCCTTCGCCGTAGGTGCCTGCGCTGGCCTGATCCGCACGATCCACGGACACCGGGTCGCCGATGACGTTTGATACCTGGTTCTTTTGTGCGTCGGTGGGGTTGGGGACCTCCTTCGTCCCGTCGGTCAGCTTCTCGGCCAGGGTCCCGGAGCCGTCGACCAGCTGGTCGGCACCGGAGCCCAGATCGCCGATCCCGTCGCGCAGATCCGCTGTGCCGCCGGTCAGTGTCCCGGTGCCGTCGACGAGGGACGCCGCACCGCCGTCGAGTTTCTTGGCTCCGGCCAGGGCATCCTGCTGCCCGTCCAGCAGGGTGTTGGCCCCGTTGGCGAGCTTGCCCGAGGCGCCCGAGAGCTGGTTGGCGCCGTCCGCGGCATCGGAGATCCCGTTGGCCAGGGCCTGCGAGGAGTCCGCGAGGGTTTCGGCGCCCCCGGCCAGCGTGCCCAGCCCGCCGCTGAGTTTCTTGGCGCCGTCGGCGACCTGGCGGGATCCGGTGCCGAGTTTGTCGATATCGGCCTTGGCGTTGGCCAGGTCCTTCCGGGTCTTCTCGGCCTCTGCCGTCACTCCGGTATCGGCGCCCAGCTTCTTGACCGAGGCGCGCGCCGCCTCGGCCTCGTCAGCGGTGATCACTCCGTCTTCGATCAACTGATCGACCGAGTCCTGCATCCGCTGGTCCGCGTCCTTCTCCAGGGCGGTGATGGTGCCGGCGGCGTTGTCGACCTTGGCGCTGAGCTCTTCGTTGCCGTCGGCGACCTGCTCCGCGCCGGCGGCCAGCTCCTTGCCGGCGCTATGGGCCGAAGCGGCACCATCGGCGAGTTGGCGGGTCTTCTGCGGCAATTGGGCGGTCTTGGACTTCATGGTGCCCAGCCCCGACGCCAGTTCGTCGGCGCCGCCCTGGAGCTGGCCCGCCCCGTTGGCCAGCTTCCCGGTGCCGGCGACCAGTTTCTGTTGGCCGTCGATCAAGGAGGAGGTTCCGCCCTTGAGCTGATGGGCGCCGTCGTCGAGCTTATTGGCGCCGGAGTCCAGCTTCTTCGCCCCGTCAGCGAGGGTGCCGATCCCGTCGTCGAGCTTGACGGTGCCATCGTGGAGATCATCGGCCCCGTCGGCGGCCTTGGCCATTTGCGAGTGGATGCGTCCGAAGCCGGTGAGCAGGGTGTCCGCGGTTTCGGTGCCGACTTCCTGCGCGACCGTGTTGTGGACCTCCCCGGCGAGCTTATCGGCGAAGGTGCCGACCATGTAGTTGTTGGCGTCGTTCGTGGTGATCTCCAGGATCGCCTGCTTCGCGGCGTCGAAGTCCTCGGGGGAGGCGAGGTTCTTGGAGAAATCGGCGGGAATGGTCATGGCGAAGGCGTATTCACCCGTCCGCACACCTTCTTCGGCGGCTTCCTCGGAATCCACGATGTTCCACCCGAAGGTCGCATCCTCGAGCAGTGACTCCACGACCTCGTCCCCGACGTGCAGGTCCTTGCCGTCCTGCTGGGAGCCCTGGTCTTCATTGACCAGTGCCACCTCGACGTTGTCCAGGTGGGAATAGGGATCCCAGTTCGCGTACAGGTACAGGGCGCCATAGAGCAGCGGGACCAGGGTCATGGCGATGATCGCCATCCACGGCAGGACGCCGCTGGTCATGCGCTTGAGCTCGGACAGGGCCAGGCGAAGGGTGGTCATTCGGGGGACTCCGTGGGGTGGGGGAGGTTGTCTGCGCCGGCTTCGGCCACCGGGCCGGTCCATTCATCGGGGACGGTGCGTACGACGGCGATAATCGCTGGTTGCCGGCGTCCCGCTGCTGTCTGTTCCAGATGGGCGACCCATTCGCTGTCGTTGATGCCGTGGCGATCGGGGGTGTCGAAGACCAGCAAGGAGGTGTCGTGCCCCTCCAAGGCCAGATGCGTGAGGATCCGCTGGCGGTCCAGGGGATCGATGGCATCGACGAATTCGCCGGCCAGATGGGTGATGTGACGGCGCTCAAGCCAGGCATCGATACTGCTGCGGCGCCAGAACGGGCCGGGGTGTAGCGCCAGATCCTCGGAGACCAGGTCCCTGACCTTCAGATGGGCCTCGGGTTCGTTGATCTCGGGAGAGTCGACGATCATGCTGATGCCACGCACCACGTCCAGTGCCGGGTCGCCGTCCCAGGCCACCGTGCCGGCGTCGGGACGCATGCGGGCGCTGAGCGCCAGGGCCAAGGCGGTGCGGGTGGTCTGCGGCTCGGCATGGACCAGCAGCAGTTCGCCGGAGGCTACCTTGAGGCTGGTGGGGTCCAGGAGCGGCGCGTGGCGGCCCTTGATGGAAAGTTCGTCTGCGATGAGCACTCCATCATACTAATCGAACTGACCGGTCAGTTCAATTAGCGACCATGTGGTCTTCGCCGCAGGAGCGGAGGGCACAAAAAAGCCCCGCCGAAGCGGGGCTTTTTCAGTTGGTGCGCCCAAAGGGATTCGAACCCCTGACCTTCTGTTCCGTAGACAGACGCTCTATCCAGCTGAGCTATGGGCGCTCGGTCCGCGACACTGCCGCTGACCTCGAATAACTATACAGACAGTTGGCGGCGACGCAAAATCGGAGATGCCCTCGAGGGGGTGCCCTCCGACAACTAAAAAACGACTAGACCGGTCTACGTGATCTTAATCACCATGAGGTAGAGTGAAACCCCGAGAATCCGCGGAAGGACGGCGGCGGGGTCCCCGACCGGGGCTGGAGGCGATCGGCATCATCTCCAGAGCCCAGCGGCCCCGTCCTAGCATCGAAGGACCAGTACAAGCCCAATGGAGGGAATGGACATGAGCGAGCGCTCCGATCAAACGGTCCTCGACGCAGAGCGTCAGACCGCACCGACGACCCACGCAAAGCTACTGGCCTGGGTCGGCGACATTGTGGAGCTCACGCAGCCGGAGAGTGTCCACTGGATCGACGGGAGCCAACAGGAGGTCGACCGCCTCACTGGCGAGCTGGTCGACGCCGGCACTCTCGTGCGACTGAACGAGGCGAAGTTCCCCAATTCCTTCGCCGCCTTCTCGGACCCCAAGGACGTGGCCCGAGTCGAAGAACGCACCTTCATCTGCTCTCAGGAAAAGCAGGATGCGGGGTTCACCAACAACTGGATGGACCCGCAGGAGATGAAGCCGATCCTGCAGGACCGCTTCAGCGGTTCGATGCGCGGACGCACCATGTATGTCATCCCGTTCGTCATGGGCCCGTTGGATGCGGAGCACCCGCAGTTCGGCGTCGAGGTCACCGACTCCGCCTACGTCGTGGCCTCCATGCGGATCATGGCACGCATCGGCGACGACGTCCTGGCCAAGATGGAAGCCAGCGACGCCTTCTTCGTTCCGGCCGTGCACTCCGTGGGCGCACCGCTCGAATCCGGCGACGCCGATGTCGCCTGGCCGTGCAACCCCGAGAAGTGGATCGTCCACTTCCCCGAGGAACGCGCGATCTGGTCCTACGGCTCCGGATACGGAGGCAACGCGCTGCTGGGCAAGAAGTGCTTTGCCCTGCGCATCGCCTCGGTCATGGGCCGGGACGAAGGCTGGCTGGCCGAGCATATGCTCATCCTCAAGCTCACCAGCCCCGAGGGCAAAAGCTACAACGTGGCGGGGGCCTTCCCGTCCGCCTGCGGCAAGACGAACCTCGCCTTGCTTGAACCGAGCATCAAGGGCTGGAAGGCCGAGACCCTGGGCGATGACATCAACTGGATGCGTATCGGCAAGGAAGGCGAATTGCGTGGGGTCAACCCCGAATACGGCCTGTTCGGCGTCGCACCGGGTACCGGGTGGAGCACCAACCCCAACGCCATGCGCGCCATCACCAAGGGCAACTCCATCTTCACCAACGTCGCGTTGACCGACGATGGCGGTGTCTGGTGGGAGGGTATGACCGACGATGTTCCCGAGCACCTGACCGACTGGCTCGGCAACGATTGGACCCCTGGCTCCGGCACGAAGGCGGCGCACCCGAACTCACGGTTCTGCACGCCGATCGACCAGCTCGACATGCTCTCCGAGGAGTTCCACAACCCCGAGGGCGTCGAGATCCACGCGATTCTCTTTGGTGGACGGCGC
>JBBSRM010000093.1:0-9350 GCA_038243055.1 Actinomycetales bacterium | reverse complement strand
TAGGATTGTTTCTCGAGGAGGTGGATATGTCTACGAAATACACCATTGAGGTCGACAAGGCACGTTCCGCGGTCGCCAGCGCCCGAGGGGAGTTCGACGACTTATTCGGTCATGAGGGCCGGATTGAGGAAGCGGGTGAAAGTTTGGCCGACGCCGTCGAAGAAGACGAAATCAATTCGGCCCTGAACCAGGTCTTCTCCGACTTCCTCAAACCCTGGACCGTCACTTTCGTGGACCACGGCAAAAACCTTCTGAACGCCGCCGATTCGATCATCTCCGAGTTCGTCGTCGCAGACGGAAAGATGGAAGATTCCGGCAATAGCCGCGAGGTCAGGGAAATCGGCAAGATCATCGACACCGTCGACGACACTCCGGACTTTGACCCGGAGTCTTCAACTAGCTCCACTTCCGCAGCGAACACGTATGGCGGAACGAACAGCAACGACGGGAAGTACGACTGGTGACGGCCGGAGACGGCGTTTTCATCTTGCCCATAAATTTCGGCAGCTACTTGCCGACGAAGCTCCCCCAGAGTGGTGAGATTCGCGCCGCCGGAACCACATTCAACAAAGAAGGCGAAAAGATCGATACCGCCTACTCGGACACGATCACCCACTGGAATAGATTGGCCTCGGCAGCCACCTACCCGAATGATGAGACCGTCAATAACGGGTTTGTCACCGAGATCCTTCCCCTGGCCGAGGCCGTCGTCCTGGGGATGAAGAACATCAAGAAAGCAACCGACGCCTTCGCCGACAACATGGACGCCCTCCAGTGGAGGCATTCGAACCTCAAGATCGAGGTCAAGGAATTCAATGCCCTGCCGGCGTACCTATACTCCCCCGCCCAAGAGACCACAGCGCTGGAAGACGGATCCACCTTGCCTAGCACCCGGACGCGATCCGAGCGCAACCGTATCCTCGGGTTACTGCAAACGGCCGAGGACGACTATCAGGGCTTTATCGATTCTTGTGTCTCGGCCATCGAGGCATCCTCGCCGGCTGCAGCAGCTCCGACAAAGGGCACGAAGACCGTTGCCGTGATCACAGGATTCAAGAACGCCTACGGAATGGTCAACACCAGCGTGGACCGGGCGGCGGGTCTCGACGTCACCAAAGGTGGTCGACTTAAATTCTCGTGGTCGATGGAGAACAAGGCGTTGTCGCAATTCGCCTTCGATGGCACACCCAAGCTCAAGAAGTTCCTCCTGGACGGAAAGATCGGCCCTTTTTCCTCGTCCTATGTCGCTAATCACACGAAGCAGCTCACCACGTGGGCGGATGGCAAGTACCTCAAATTCACCGACAACCTCAACGCCTGGGCCGACACGGTGGCTCGGCCGGGTTTCATGGCGATGCTGCCCCCGGCTTTACGGAACAAGCTCTCCAACGCCATGCCCGGTAATCGGGGATCACTTGGCAACGGCAAGCAGAAACTGTATTGGGAGAGCAACGCCCACGGTCGAAGTAAGTTCACGTCCCATCTGACGGGTCAGGGCAACCCGGCCCGTTTCGATAAGGCCTTGAAGGGCCTCGACAAGCTCGACGGCACCCTGAAGAAGATCAGCAAAAGCCCCATCGCCAAATACGCCGGTAAGGGGCTTGGCGTCCTCGACGTGGGGATGACGTACTACGACTCGTACACCAGCAACTACAACGAAGAACTGCGCAACAACCCCAACACCGACCCGGATACCATCCGCAAGGAGGCAGCAAAGTCCACGGCCATCGAAGGCACCGCAGAGACCATGGGCAAGGTTGCTGGCGGTGTCGCCGGCAGGGCCCTTGGGGCCGCCGCAGGTCAGGCTCTGATCCCCATACCCGGTGTCGGCGCCGCGGTAGGCGGCTTCGTCGGCGGCATAGCCGGTGAATGGGTTGGCGGCAAGCTCGGAAAGGGCGTCGGCGAGTTTATCAATGACTGGCGCCAAGGAGGGGTAAGCAAGGCGGTCGGCGATGTCGCCGACGCGGTGGGCGATGCGGGTAAGGCCGTGGGTGAGGGAATCAAGGACATCGGCAAGGGTATCGGCAAGAAGCTCCTCGGCTGGGGCTAGTAGGCTCGACATCCCACAACGAAAAGAAGGATCTTTCGGATGATTGAAGACACCAATTGGTATCTGCTCTACGAGCCGATTTTTTGGATTGGCGTGCTCATCGCGCTGATGCTGTGGTGGATTCCGACATGGGTCGCCCGCAAGGCGCTAGGCGGCGGGTGGCGCAGTTGGACGCTGGCTCCGAGCATCCCCTTCCAGATCTCGTCCCGAAACACCTGGCCGTTCATGTTTGCGGCAGCTTCGGCAGCCCTGGCAATTGCCTTGCTCTCCCTTCCAGCTGAAGTCATGAACTGGGAGCAAGTCCGTCAAACCGTCTGGGATGCCTTCTTTATTCCGTGGCTTTTCGCGATCCTCTCCTTCGTCTGGTGGCCCCTGTGGCTGAGCCCGCGCTGGTACCGCGCATGGGCGAAGGCCGGTGGCACGCGGGAAACCAATCCTTGGACGGACGAGGAAGTGGCCGCCGTTCATGCCAAGGAGCCTTCGAAGAAACAGGAGAAGGAACTTGCGGACATCGCCCGCTGCCAGGCGATCCTGTATGTCGGACCGGCGCCCGGTGAAGCTGCCGGCCCCTCGACCACAACCCAGGAAGACCACCAGTCATGACCACTGCCACCGGACGTACCGGAAACATCACCCTGGAACTCCCAGAAGGCTGGGTCGCCGGGCCGGAACGGCCAGAGTACGAACTCCTGGCCTTCGCCCCCGCTCCTACCGAATCATTCGGCCCCACGGTCGTCGTCACCATTAACCCCTTCGCGGGCAGCATCGCCGAGCTGATGGAACGAACGATCGAAGGAATCGCAGAGGGCACGGCGGCACCCCAGATCGTGGACATCCGCCCGTGGACTCGCATCCCCACCGGGGAAACCAACCAAAAAATGTCGGTCGCAGAGGCGTTCTCCGGCCGGGCTGTGATGTACACCCAACTGTCCCCCAGCAAGGGACTGAGCCTGTTCGGAACCGAATTCCTGTTCATTGAGAAGGGTCTGGCCGTGCAGATCACGGCGACTGCCACCGTCCAGCAGTGGCAGTTCCTCGGTCCGTTGCTGAACCGGATCGCGGCGACGGTTCGGCTCTCCGGCGACGCCACCCGAGCACCCGACGAATCCCCGGCACCCATCCCCGCCACAGCGACTGATCGTGTCGCCTCGGAGGCCTTCGGCTGCACGGTGGAGAAGATCGATGGCATCGTCGCGGCACAACCCTACGAATTCGACGGCGCCTGGGTCCACGGCCGCACGCTCGAGGTGCTTATCGAAATGGCCGACGGCCTGCGGGTCGGGGTCCTGAACAAGACCTCCTACGCAGAACAACTACGCGAACTAGAAGCCCTCGAATTCGTCGAGGGAACCCGCCTGACCGAACTCGGCACGGCGGTGGGCGCCCACTTATCGGAACCACAGGCCTCTTACCGAATCACCGGTTTGGATTCTGGGGGCGAATCATGGTTCCAAGCCTGGGCTCACGGTCCCACGGCGCTCGTCATGGTCGAGCCCGGATACCATCGCCTGCTTGATGGTCAACCTGCTGATCGCCCGTCGCAGGAACACTTCAACCTCCAACTGGTCCCATTGACCATGCTTTCAACTCTGATGGCATGCTGGGTGGGACTGCAGCCAGCATGGAACCTCCCTCTGGAACCGAACCCGTTGCCTGTCGACGATCTAGCCAGCGGATGGACCGGAAACCGCACCCCGCCGCAGAGCAGCAATGCGGCCATGCAGACCTTCTGGGATGAACCCTGGTTCTCCTGGACGATGACCTCCACGGGTATCGATTCCGACCCCGAGGACATCACCTACTTCAACGGAGGACGGCTGGGCCAACAGCGGCTCTTTAGCGAGGGGGACGCGGCAACCTTCGCGCCCACGGATTCCACCTTCGTATTCCTGCAACTCGAAGATCGGATCCAGGCGACCATCTTCGGCCGGCAGGCAGTCATCCTCTAATAGCCCCGCCCCCGTTCTCAGGAGGCCCAAACCAGAAGTACGTCACGACGACCGTCGAGGTCCGCGCACTGGCCTGCACTAGGCTGGGTGCGATCAGTTGTCCCTGATACCCGCTGGCCGGATCCCGGCAGATACCCCTGAGGAGTTCCATGTCCAAGCACGCCCAGCACGTCCCCTGGTGGCAGGATGCGGTCATCTACCAGGTGTACCCCCGCTCCTTCGCCGATGCCGACGCGAACGGCATGGGCGATCTGCGCGGAGTGGCCTCCAAGATCGGGTACCTGAAGGATCTGGGCGTGAACGCCGTCTGGCTCTCCCCCTTCTATCAGTCCCCGCAGGCCGACGCCGGCTATGACGTCGCCGACTACCGCCAGGTCGACCCCCTGTTCGGCACGCTGGATGACTTCGACGACATGTTGACCCGGGCCCACGCCGAAGACATCCGCATTATCGTGGACCTGGTGCCCAACCACACCTCCGACGAACATGTCTGGTTCCAGCAGGCACTCGCTGCGGACCCCGGCTCCCCCGAACGCGACCGCTACATCTTCCGCGACGGCAAGGGCCCCGCGGGCGACGTGGAGCCCAATAACTGGCAGTCGTTGTTCGGCGGTCCGGCCTGGACCCGCACCACCAACGCGGACGGCAACCCAGGCCAGTGGTATCTGCACCTCTTCGATACCAAGCAGCCCGATCTGAACTGGGACAACGAGCAAGTCCACGCCGAGATGCGCTCCGTCCTGCGCTTCTGGCTGGACCGCGGCGTGGATGGCTTCCGGGTCGATGTCGCCCACGGCATGGTCAAGGCAGCCGGTCTGCCCGACTGGTCGGAGAAGGTCAGCATGGTCCAGGGCAACGAGGAGGCCGCGGCAAACACCACCCCTCCGTATTTCGACCAGGAGGGCGTCCACTCGATCTACGAGGAGTGGAACGCAGTGCTCGCCGAGTACGACGGCGACCGCATGATGGTCGCGGAAGCCTGGGTCGAGCCGATGGAGCGGATCTTCCGCTACGTCCGCGACGGCGAAATGCAGCAGGCCTTCAACTTCGGCTTCCTGCTGGCCGGCTGGAATGCCCGGAACATCGTGGACAACGTGACCGAGACCCTGGCCGAGGCCGCTGTCGTGGCCGCACCACCAACCTGGGTGCTGTCCAACCACGACACGGTGCGGCACTGCTCACGCTTCGGCCTGTCCGATCCAACGTCGTTCCCCAAGGGCATCGCCGCCCAGGACGAACAGCCCGACGAGGCCCTGGGTGCCGCGCGCGGCCGGGCCGCCGCCCTGATCATGCTCGCGCTGCCCGGTTCCGCCTACATCTACCAGGGCGATGAGTTGACGTTGCCCGAACACACCACGCTGGCCGACGAGCTCCGCCAGGACCCCAGCTTCTTCCGCACCCAGGGGGCCGAACGCGGCCGTGATGGCTGCCGCATCCCCATGCCGTGGGCTGCTGACGAGCCGGGACTGGGATTCTCCCCCGTCGGGCACGACGCCGGAACCCAGGAATCCGGTGCCGCCGACCCGTGGCTGCCGCAGCCGGACAGCTACAACCGCTACGCGGCCGACCAGCAGGTGGGCGTGGAGGGCTCGGCCTTCGAGTTGTATCGTTCGCTGCTCTCCCACCGTGCCGGGCGGGAACTGGGACGCGGCCGGCTGGACTGGGCGACGGCCAATGCCCCGGCCGAGGGTGTGCTCTCCTACACCAACGGCACCTTGCAGGTGCTGGCCAACCTGGGCAGCGTCCCGGTGGAGGTTCCCGCGGGGATGTCGGTGCTGGCAGCCAGCGGTCCGGCAGTCCGCACCGACGACGGCATGCTGCTGTCCGACGCCGCCTTGTGGCTGGTCCCCGGCGAGTAGGTCAGCGGACCCTTTCGGCCCGCGACATGCGGGTGCGGGCGCCGGTGGCCAGGTGGATGACCACCGGACCACTGGCGCCGAGCACCTTATCCAGGTCAACGGCCAGCGCAGAGAGGTCTTCGGCAATTCGGTAGGGCGCAGCCCCGAGACGGGGCTGGACCTTGATCCGTAGTCCGGCGCTGGAAGGTGGCGAGGACCAGGAGGTCACCGATATCGACACCAGATCCGGACGCCCCGCCAGGGATGCTTTGAAGGCTTGTTCGGGAACGGCAGCGGCGAGTTCGACCACGCCGCGGGTCCCTTCCTCGCGGTATTCGCGGGCGAAGATCCCGGTCTTGCCCTGCCCCTGGACGGCGGCCCACCAGATCATCAGCAGGATCAGGGCGATCATCACCACCGAGACCACGATCCACAACCAGGAATCACGCTGGCCCTCCAGCGTGGTGTTGTCGAGCAATTGCATGAAACCGGCGCGCAGGTCGTCGGCGAAGCCGCTCCATCCAGCGGCGTAGTCGGGGATCCCCGCCAGGAGCAGGCCGTGTATGCCCACCCCGGTCATGAGCAGGCCCAGGAACGTGAGCACGATGCGGTTGGTGGCGCGTGGGGTCCGGTTCATTGTCCGACCACCCCCGTCTCGGCTACCTGGATTCTGACGTCAGGGAACGGGTCGATCTTGTTGGCCTCCAACTCGTCCCGGACGGCAGCGTGGACTGCCGCTGCGTCGATGCCGATGCCGGAAGTCGGACGCAATTGCACGTCGACGTGGTTGCGGCTGACGATCACCACGACCTGTTCGGGGGCCACCCCGGCTTCGGTGCGTGCGCGACGGGCCAGCGTGGAGGCCAGCACCCCGTCGTCGATGATCACGATCGCCCGGTCGTTGGGGATCGCGTGCCGGGCCCGGCGACCGGGCAGCACCCCATGGAGCAGGAAGAACAGTCCCAGGGCCAGCACCACCAGCGAGCCGGCGGCCAACACCAACGGATTGGCCGACTCCGGCAGCCGGGTCAGCCAGTCGCCCCATTCGCCGGGAGAGCGGATCCATACGTCCTGGCCCAGCGACTTCATCGCCGCCTCGAACATGAAGTAGAGGCAGATCGCGGTCACGAGCACCGCGGCGATGATGGAGGCCGTCGATCGGGCGCTATGCAATTCGTGGGACTGGAGCTTGCGGCGTTCGTCGTCGTTCATGACGTCCTCCTTCTGCGCAGGACGACGCCGGTGACCCGGACGTCGACGCGGCTGACATGGGAGCCGGTGAGCTCCACGAACCGGTCGCGCAGTATTGATCTGGCGTCACGGGCACGGGCAATCACGGACTCCGAGGCTTCCAGGCCCGCGGGCCGGTCATAGGCCAACGGGGCAATGGGCAAGGGCAGGCTCAACCGCAGGGCCAAGGCGCCGAACTCGTCATTCAGCGAGACCCTGATGCTGCCCGGCTGCACCTCGAAGACCTCGGAGGCGATGATCCGCGCGGAACTGGTCAAAGCCTGCGTGCTGATGCGTGTGTGTCCGGCCAGCAGGCGTCGCCCGGGTCCGGTGGTCTCTGCGCTCACGATGAGGAACGCCGGCCGGTGAGGGCGTCGCGGACCCGACGCATATCAAGACGGCCATCCAGGAAGCGTCCGACCAGTGCGCCGACGGCCAGGAAGACGGCCATCAGGAGGAAGCCCCCGAAGCCATGGGTCAGGGCGGCCCAGCCGAGTACGGCGGCGACGGCGAGGCCGAGCACTGTGGGATTCATCGCTCCTCCATTCTTTCGGGGGTGTCGGGGCCATCGATCGAAGCGGTGCCGGTGGTGGGCGCCCTCGAGGGCATCTCGGGCACGGCAGGTCCAACGGCGGCCGTGCCGGGGATTTCAGGGGCACGCACATCGGCGATTTCAATGTTCACTTCGATGACGTGCAGACCGGTCAGCTCTTCGACGGCCGCATAGACCGCCGCGCGCACTTCCTCGGCAATCTGCTGCAGGGGGCGGCCATGCTCGGCGGTCAGGGTGATGTCCACGGCGACCTCGGCCTGGCCGATTTCCGCGGCGACGCCCTGCGCCACTTCCCCGGCGCCCACTGCGCCACGCAGAGCGCCCAGAGCCCGATTGGAACCAACGCCGAGTGAGTGCACGCCGACGACGTTGCGGGCGGCACCCGCCGCAACCTTGGCGGCCGCGGTATCGGTGATCGTCGTCGTTCCCGTTGTCGGCGTCGTCGCCGGTTGCGCAGTGGTGTGCTCGGGCTGGTTCATCGGTGACGGCCTTTCGTTCGAAGCGCACGGACCCGCATCCAGCCTACCGTCAGTGGGGAAAGGACCACGGATGCAGAAAACCCCCCGGGATACCCGGGGGGTTCTAGCTGGTGGCTCCGACCGGCGTCGATCCGGTGACCTTTCGAGTAAGAGTAACGCTCTAGCGGGGGTTTCTGCGGGGTACTGAAATCTTCCATCGTCGCAGGTCAGGAATGTTTTCTGCTGTCATAGACTTTCGTCGGTTGTCATCGAATCTGCGGAATAGATGCGGGGTTGAGCGGCAGTCTCGGGAGAGGCCAGGCGAAGGTCGCTTGCCTTGTCCGCTCGTCCATCTGCGAGTAAATGCGGTGATCGGATGGAGGATGTCCTCCACGGACATGGCTTCATCGAAAACCCACCGGGATGACGGCCGCCTCTCACTCAGCCTTCTTTCGTCGTTCCCTACTCCTGAAACTTCGTCCAAGCAGGGCCGTTCAAACCTAGCAATGTCGCTCCTGCTGTAGAGATCGGTTCAAATCCCACCGTCACCGCCACTGAAAACCCCCGGAAGTCCGGGGGTTTTCAGCATTTCACAAATCGCGTGGTGCATTTATGGTTCATATTTCGATGGCGCCCTTCAAATCCCGCACCAGGTCCCGGGTGCTGAATCCGCACACCTCCCGTCGCCAAGTAGCGAAACCGAACGATGGCAGACCCGGCCTTGCAGGGCTCAACTCTGAGGTGTGTCAAGGATCCGGGACAGTTCGTTTTTTGGGTTTGCAGCGGTGGGTAGCTGCTGGTTTCGGGTGGTGAAGTTGGCCATTGCTGTTGCCGACGGAAGACCAACGTTGTGGGTGTTGGGTCGCCAGCGGTTGTAGAAGACCTCAATGTAGTGCATGGTGGCCCGTCTCGCTTCCACAACAGGCGCCGACCCCATAGCAACAACCAAGGCCTACCGCCGGCACAGGCCCTGACCGAATACCAGAATCAAATCAACCACGCAGCAGCGTAAGAAGAAAAATCAATCAAACTGATGCTCCTATAGGTGTCAAGCGACTGTTTTCAGTGTTTGCAGCTGCTGATAATCAGTGAGCCACTGTTGGTATTCAAGGGCTCGTTTCTGGTCTTTGGTGATACCTCGTTCGAGTCTCAGGACTCCGGTCATGGCGATTTAGTGCTTTTAGGATGATGCCCTGTTTTTGATGTCGTATTTGAGGATGAGGTTGGTGCCGGGGTAGCGGGTTTTGGTGTTGGTGAGGTGGTCGCAGAGTT
>JBBSRM010000092.1:0-9461 GCA_038243055.1 Actinomycetales bacterium | reverse complement strand
TTTGCCGTCCCCGGACTGTACTTCTACGACAACCAGGTCGTGGAGATCGCCCGGGGGCTCAAGCCATCGCCCCGGGGAGAGCTGGAAATCACCGACGTCAACCGGCGTTATCTGGAGATGGGCCAGCTGCAGGTTTCCGTGCTGGCTCGTGGCACCGCGTGGTTGGACACCGGAACCTTCGAATCGCTCAACGACGCCTCGAACTACATCCGCACGGTGGATGCCCGACAGGGCTTGAAGATCAGTGCCCCGGAGGAAATTGCCTGGCGGCAGGGATTCATTTCCGACGCCGAGCTCGAAGTGTTGGCGCGTCCGTTGGTCAAGAGCGGTTACGGGGCCTATCTGTTGGAACTGCTGCGCTGATCCGCCCGCCGGGGGGCCACGCCGCCGTGGCAAGTGCGAGAATGGAACAGTGACTGCGAACACTGACCCCCGGACCGGGCCCGGCGTTGCCGGAGGCCCCGAGACCGCACCCGGCTTCGAACGCCGCGCCGAAATCGACCTGTCGGCCATCCGAGACAACGTCAAGCGGGTGGTCGAGCTGGCCGCGCCTGCTACCGTGATGGCCGTCGTCAAGGCCGACGCCTACGGCCATGGAACCATCCCGGTCGTCCACGCAGCCCTGCAAGCAGGGGCAGGGTGGATCGGAACCGCCCACATCAGCGAAGCGCTGCCGATCCGCACGGCGGGCATCACCGCCCCGTTACTCGCCTGGCTGCACACCACCGATTCTCCCTTCGCCGAAGCCATCACCGCCAATATCGACCTCGGAGTCTCCAGCCGGTGGGAACTGGAACATATCGCCGCAGCAGCGCAGCAGGCCGAGCTACCCGCCCGGGTGCACCTGAAGATCGACACCGGTCTGGGCCGCAACGGCTGCCCGCCGGACCGCTGGGACGATCTGCTCGGCGCGGCAAATTCCTATCAGGAGGAAGGCCTGCTGCGGGTGGTCGGTGTGTTCACGCACCTGGCCGTCGCCGATGAACCGGACCGCGAAGAGACCGATGAGCAGTTGATGGCCTTCCGCGAGGCCGTCAACCTGGCCGAAGACGCAGGCTTCGACCTCGAAGTCAGGCACGCTGCGAACACCCCGGCCATCCTGTCTCGCCCGGATGCACACTTCGACCTCGTCCGTCTGGGGTTGGGCATGTATGGGCTGAGCCCCTTCGCGGACCAGACCTCGGATGAGTTGGGGTTGCGCCCTGCCATGCGGCTGGTCGCCCGGGTCACGAACGTGAAGAAGGTCTCGAAGGGCCAGGGGGTCTCCTACGGGCTGACGTACCGCACGGGGGAAGCCACGACACTGGGGCTCATCCCGCTCGGCTACGGAGACGGGGTACCGCGCTCCGCCGTGGAGGCGCCGGTGCTGGTGAATGGCCGGGTACTGCCCAGCCGTGGCAGGATCGCCATGGACCAGTTCGTCGTTGATCTGGGGCCGCTGGAAGACCCGGAATCCCTGGTCGGATCCGAAGCCGTCCTGTTCGGCGGCGACGGGCCCTCCGCCGATGCGTGGGCCGTTGCGGCGGGCACGATCAACTACGAAATCGTCACCCGGGTCTCCCAGCGCGTTCCGCGGGTCTACGTGGAGGGCTCGTGGGGGCCCGCCGATGGCTGATCCCGGCGCAGGGGCCCGCCCGGTCTGGACCGCCGAACTGACCACGCAGGATGCGACGGCCACGCAGGAACTGGCAGCCAGCGTGGGACGGCAGCTGGAAGCCGGGGACCTGATCCTGCTCAACGGCGAACTCGGTGCCGGCAAAACGACCTTCACCCAGGGGTTGGGCGCGGGTCTGGGCGTGCGCCCAGGGATCATTTCGCCGACTTTCGTGCTCTCACGGATCCACCCGTCCACCCGTGGCGGCCCGGACCTGGTCCACGTGGACGCCTACCGCCTCGGAACCGCCGGGGAACTCGATGACCTGGACTTGGACCAGAGTCTTGAATCCTCGGTGACCGTGATCGAGTGGGGCGCCGGCAAGGCCGAACAACTCAGCGACTCACGCCTGGAGTTCACCCTGGTGCGCGCCACCGGGGAGATGATGGCCGAACAGGGCAGCGAACTGGTGCTGGACTTCTCCGAAACCGAACTCGAGGACCCCCGGACCCTGTATGTTGCCGCCTTCGGCCCCCGCTGGGCGGACCGCCGGCTGTTCTGACGCCAGGGCATGGGGAGTTCTCCCCATCGCGGGTCCCGGTTCACCGCCCTAGGGTGGATCGGATGGAAGGCGGCCGGAGATTTTGAAGGTGAGTGCGCAGCTGCCAGCGGACTGGCAGCGGATCGAGACCGAGGGATGCCGGTTCTTGGCCTTCCACACCGGTGCCCCGCCGCTACCGGAGGAACCCCATCTGTTCGTGGGCAGTGACGCCCTGCCGGTCAGCGTCCAAGGACTGGACATCCTGGATTCGATCAGCAGGGAACTCGATTCCCGCCGCCCCGGATCCACTGCCCTGCCCAGTACGATCATCGCCGTCGAATATCCGTCCCGGGACCTGCTGGAAGGGCTCGATGGGCTGCACATCATCGAGGAGACCGCCTCCACCATGGCCGGCCAGCCGGCCTGGAGGATGGATCTGACCCACCGGCATCGTGGGGTGGCACTGTTCACCCGACGGTGGGTCATCGACACCGGGGAAACCATGTTGGAAATCGCCGCGACCTGCGTGCTGGACCATTTCAGCCACTTCATCGCCGACTTCGACGCCCTGGGAGAGCGGATGGTGTGGGCCGCCTGAAGACCCAGTGTCTAGTTTCGTCTTGAGGTGTTCTGCAGGATTTCCCGGTTGCCTTAGTCAATTCCTGAAAGCGCGGCAGCATAGCCAATCGGGGTCCCGCTGCTCGAGGTGCACGTCGTTGCCGGGCTTCTGGACCCGCGCTAGGGTCCGGTAGTAGCCCCGGGCCCCGGTCCGCTCGACGAACGGTGAGCTGACGAAATCGCCGTCGCAATCGAAGCCCAGGAGCGCGTCGGATACGGCAACGCAGTCCCCCGAGGCCCGACATTGGCCTGCGTCCCACTGGTAATCCAAAACCGGAACCACCTGCATTACGTAACACGGCTGTGAACGAGTAAACGATCGTGCGGGGGTTCGAAGAATCTGATAGACACTATGTGCGTCAGATCACATCTTCGAATTCACGGTGACTGCTCTTGGCGTTCCTGTCCAATCCAGCTCCAGTTCAACCGACGACAAAGATGTACGGCGTGTGAGGAAGGGTTCCCCCAAGTGGTTATTGATTTCCGACAAGAGGCTAAAACGCATGCGTCCACTCTGACGGACCTGCGTCGAAAACTGCACCAGTTCCCTGAACTGGGAAACAACCTACCGCGGACCCAGAGGCGAGTCCTCGAGGCCTTGGAAGGCCTCCCGCTCGAGATCACCAAGGGCGAGAGACTCACCTCCATCGTGGCAATACTCAGAGGTGGTAGACCGGGTCCAACGGTCCTACTGCGCGGGGACATGGACGGACTGCCGGTCGAAGAGGAAACGGGCCTGGACTTCGCCTCGACCAATGGCAATATGCACGCCTGCGGCCACGACATGCACACGGCAGGACTGGTGGGAGCCGCCATGCTGCTCAGTGCCCGCCAGGCTGAACTACCGGGCACCGTTGTCTTCATGTTCCAACCCGGAGAGGAAGGTCCTGGCGGCGCCAAACCCATGTTGGACGAAGGACTCCTCGATACTGCCGGGGCAAGGGTCGATGCGGCCTTCGCCCTGCACGTCTTCCCGGGCGAATCTGGTGTCCTGATCACCAAGCCGGGACCGGCATTGGCCGGAGCGAACGAACTCCACGTGACGTTCCACGGCAAGGGCGGACACGGTTCCCAACCGGAGACCGCGCTCGACCCGGTTGCTCCGCTGGTGGAATTCTGCCAGGCACTCCAGGTCATGATCACCCGCCGATGGAGCGTCTTCGATCCGGTCGTCGCCTCGATCACCCAGCTCAAGGCCGGGGAAGCAGCCAATGTCATCCCATCACAGGCATCGTTGGGGGCCACGGTCAGGACCTTGTCGACCCAGACAACGGAGGACTTCCCCCGGTTCGCCACCGAGTTGGCCCAAACGACAGCTGCCGGGTTCGGCTGCACCGCCGAAGTGGACTGGAACGTCCTATATCCGCCGACGATCAACGATGCCGATGAAGCCCGTTTCGTCCTCGACACCCTGCGCCAGACGTTCGACGCCGACAAGGTCCAAGAGGCCGTGAACCCGCTGATGGGATCGGAAGACTTTTCCTACGTGCTCAACGAAGTACCGGGAGCCTTTATTTTGCTACATTGCAGCCCCGAAGGGGTCGACCCGGAAACCGCTGCGGTCAACCACTCGGCCGAGGTGTTGTTCGATGATGCGGTCCTGCCTGACCAGGCAGCCGCGTTGGCGACCATCGCCTTCATGTACAACAGTAAAAATTCATGAGTATTCGTCAAAGAAGTGCCTGATATTGATCGTTCAAGTTCCAGGCACCCGAGGAAGGCTTCGTCATGACAGCTATCTACGCGGCAACGATCATCTTGGCCGCCATCGCCCTCGGCGAGCTCATCTCCATGTGGTCCAAGGCCCGTGTGCCCAGCCTTCTGGTGGCCATGTTGAGCATCTTCGTCGTCGCCAAGCTCGGCATCGTTCCCGACTCCGTCGTCGAAGATTCCCTGCTCATCCAGGCCTATACGATTCTCGTCGCCCCGCTGCTGTTCCACATGGGCTCACTCATCCCGTTGCGAACGCTGTTGAAGCAGTGGCGCTCGGTGATCATCACGATCATCGGCATGACCTTCGCCGTGCTTTTCATTTTCCTCGTCATCAGCCCCATCTTCGGATTTCCGTACTTCGTGGCCGGGTCCGGGCCTCTGGCTGGTGGCATCGTGGCCACGAGCTTGACCACCGAGGGTCTGACGAAGGCTGGAGTGGCTTCGGTCATCGTCGTCCTACCGGCCCTTGTCCTCATGTTGCAGTCCTTGCCTTCCATGCCGTTGACGAACTTCCTGCTGCGCAAGTACGCCTTCAGGTTGCGGGATAGTGGTGAACTGCAGGAATTGGCTGAAAAACACCACCGCGAGGAAGAGGAAGCAGCTAACAAGAAGATGCTGGTCACCCTCCCGGCGTTCCTCGCGGAGAATCAGCTGTTCATGCTTTTCGCCGTTCTGGTGGGTGGTTCCATTGCCACTTTCCTGGCCGTGCCAACCCACATCCCGTCATCCATCCTGGCGCTGCTGTTGGGTATCGCCTCGACGGCCATCGGCCTGACTCCGGAAAGGGCCTTGGAACGGTCCAACTCCTTCGGCATCGCCATGGCAGGTGTCATCGCCATTGTCATGGCTCCACTGGTCTCCGCCTCGGTGGCCGACGTCATCAAGGCCTTCGTGCCGACCATCTCGATCGTCATCGTCGGTGGAATCGGCATCATGGTCGGTGGGTTCATTGCCACGAAGCTCGTGCGCTGGAAGTCCAGCCTGGGAATGTCCGTGGCGCTAACGGCCATGTACGGGTTTCCGGCCGACTACCTGTTGACCAATGAGGTCGTCCGGTCCGTTGCCCGGGACGAGGACGAGAAGGAGGCGTTGCTCAATGTCATGCTGCCCCCGATGCTCGTTGGCGGGTTCACCTCGGTCAGCGCGGGCTCCGTTGTGATCGCCAGCGTACTGGTCACCCTGCTCTAAGTAAGGATCCACATGGTCAACTTCGCCACCGAGGCCGCATCCCTCCTCCCGGATCTGCAAGACCTGCGCAGACGATTGCATGCCAACCCCGAGGTGGGCCTTGCCTTGCCGCTCACCCAGGCCAGCGTACTGGCTGCCTTGGAGAACCTGCCGCTTGAAATCACGACTGGCCAGGCGACCACCTCGGTGGTGGCGGTGTTGCGGGGGACCCACCCGGATCGTCCGGTCGAGGTTGCACCTGCGGTTCTGCTGCGCGGGGACATGGATGCCTTGCCGATCGAAGAACTCACCGAGGAATCGTTCAAGTCCACCAACGGAATGATGCACGCCTGCGGGCACGACCTGCACACGGCAGGATTGGTCGGTGCGGCCCGGTTGCTGGCAGCCCACCGGGAGCAGCTGGTAGGCGACGTCGTCTTCATGTTCCAGCCCGGCGAGGAGGGTTATAACGGGGCCTCGGTGATGATCAACGAAGGTGTGCTCGATGCTGCCGGGCCGCGGGTCATTGCTGCTTTCGGTGCGCACGTCACGACAGAGGGGCGGGGGACGTTCAAGACCAAGCCGGGCACCTTGCAAGCAGGGGTGAACGAGCTGCATATCGTCGTCCACGGTCGAGGTGGACATGGTGCAAAGCCTGAGTCGGCCGTGGATCCCGTGCCTGCCCTGGCCGAGATCGTCACTGCCTTGCAGAACATGGTCACCCGCCGGATCAGTGTCTTCGACCCAATCGTCATGTCGGTCACGCAGCTCTCCGCTGGTGAAGCCATCAACGTCATCCCACCGTCGGCGACCCTCGGGGCAACGGTGCGGGTCCTTTCCGCGGAGTCCCTGAATATCGTGAGGACGCAGTCCGAACAGATTGCCGCCGGTATCGCTCAAGCTCACGGGTGCACAGCCGAAGTAAATTTCGAAGTCCAGTATCCCTTGACCGTTAATGACGAGGCCGAAACCGCCTGGACGGTGGAGCAGATCTCCGGGCTCCTTGGTCGCGAGCGTATCGAGTTGGCAAAGCACCCGATCATGCCCAGTGAGGATTTCGCCTATGTCCTGGAACGGGTGCCCGGCACCTACCTGATGCTCGGTGCCGGACGAACCGATGTCCCGGCTGACAAGCAGGGTGACAATCACTCACCTTTCGTCGTCTTCGACGACTCGGTGCTCGCCGACCAAGCCGCAGTGCTGGCACATTTGGCCTGCGAGAGACTGCGGAAGCCGATGTAACCCATCGGGTCAAGAGACGTCATCGCCGGTTTGCCGTTGCAGTGGCTCCTGATGGCCACGCTGTTGCGTTCTTCCGGGCTGGCGGGCAACGAGCTTGTTCGGATCCATATGAGTTGGTCGGTAAGCTCTGTTCGAATCCGGGCATGAAAAATGCAGTGGCTGACGCGGTGTGTGCCTTCTCCAGCGACCGGTTCAGGGACCGAAAGAGGTTGCGGTGATGGTTTCGCAGGCCCCTGGAACGGGAGGTATAGCCATGGGCGCGCACTCTCGTTCGCGATCATCTACCGTGAGTCATCGCGCCGCCTGACACCCGGGGCCCGACCGGCATACGATGGACCGGTGCTCATCCTGGCCATAGATACTTCCGCCGCCGCCTCCGCGGCCGTGCTCTCGCGACCTTCCGCCGACCGCTCCGCCGAGGTGCTCGCCTCCTTCGAGACCACGGCAACGAACACCCACTCGGAGATTCTGGCCCCGGGCATCGAATCCCTGCTGGCCGAGGCGGGGGTTGCCGGCACGGAGCTGGAAGGCATCGTCGTGGGCGTCGGTCCAGGACCGTTCACGGGGTTGCGCGTGGGTATCGCCACCGCCCGCACCCTGGGTTTCGCCTGGGGGATTCCCGTCCACGGGGCCATGAGCCTGGACGCGATCGCCTGGGACGTGATGGTCGACGGGAAACGGGCCAGTCGCCCGGAGTCAGGGGAGGGCGGATATTCCGTCGCCATCGACGCACGCCGCAAGGAACTGTATTGGGCCCGCTATGCAGCCGACGGGGAACTGGTTGACGGACCACATGTCGGAGTCGCGGAGACCCTGCCGGGGCTGCCTACCCACGGGGTTGGGGCAGGGCTCTATGCAGAGCGGTTGGAAGCAGTCGGGGCGACGGTGGTTCCCAGCTTCAGCGACCACCGGCCCTCCGCAGCCTCCCTGGGCGCCTGGGCCATCCGGGCTCTGGACCAAGGCGGGGAACTACTGCCCACCACCCCCTTGTACCTGCGGGAATCCGATGCCAAGGTGCCCCGGCAGATGAAGGGGACCTCGGCGTCGTGAAGTTCCGTGAGATGACCGAAGCCGACATCCCGGCTGTCTGGGAGCTGGAACGGGCGCTCTTCCCCGAGGATGCCTGGCCGCTGGGCATGTTCCACGAGGAGCTGGGCCAGACCCGGACCCGGCGCTACTGGGTGGCCGAAGACGAAGGCCAGATCGTGGCTTACTGCGGCATGATGTGCGTGCTGCCGCTGGCCGATGTCCAGACCATTGCCGTCCTTCCCGCATACGAGGGGCGGGGGATCGGGTCCACGCTGCTGCGTGGACTCATCGACGAAGCCACCGAACGTGGTGCAAAGGACGTCCTGCTCGAGGTGCGTGCGGACAACCCCCGCGCCCAGGGACTCTATGAACATTTCGGGTTCGAACACATCCACACCCGGCGCGGGTACTACCCAGGCGGTGTGGACGCCCGGATCATGAAGATGGGCCTGAAGGACTGAATCAAACCGACTGCTGATCAGCCGCGGCCGGACTCGCCGGTGGGCATGATGGTCCGGCGCAGACGGACGACGTCGCTGATCGTTGCGTTCCCCAATTGATCGAGTTCGTCCAGCATTGCCGCCGCCCTCCTCCACGCACCGGGTGTGTTTGCCGCGGGGATCCCCTCATGCAGCCGCGAGGCGAGGGCGGCCAGGCTGTTGGCCCCGGCCATGGAGGCGCCGGTGCTCAGTGAAAGCGCCGCATCCAGCCCCGCTGCGACGTCGTGCTGATCCACCGCGAGGTGCAGGCGTTGGCGCCGTTGGGGCCATAATCTCACGAACCGGTCCACGAAGGCCGCGGCTTCCGCCTCGCCCAGCTGATCGACCAGGGCACACAGCACAGACGGGCGTACCAGCAGGCTGGTCACCGGGTGCTTCAGGCGGCGGTCGTCGGTCATGCTTCCATGCTCTCCCTCGCTCCTGCCGAAACCCCTCAAGCAATGCTCAAGATCCGCTCAAGATCAGGCGCGGCAAGACTGCGTAGAACTTGTGTAAATCTTTTGTCAACCCAGGGGGTGTTCTTGATGAGGCCCGATGATGCTTGTTCCAACAGCCGGGGAAACAGGTCGCCGGTAGTGGTTATGAGGGAGACACCATGAACAAGATGACCAAGGGCGCACTGGCCACCGGACTCGGCGTTGCACTGCTGATCGGCGGCGGCGGATCGCTGGCTGTCTGGAACACCAGCGCCCAGGCAAATGCCGGAACGATCGTCGCCGGGGACATGGGCCTGAAGGCAGAAGCAGGGGTCTGGACGAACTCGGTCGGTACCGACGTCACCGGCAAAATCAAGGACGGTTCCTACAAGATCGTTCCCGGTGATTCCCTGACGTTCACCCAGCCGGTGAAGGTCACCCTCAGCGGGGACCTACTCAAGGCCACGCTCTCGGTCACGGATACCGCGCTGACCGGGGACACGACGTTCAACAAGAAGAACTACACCGTGGGCCCCGTCGCCATCACCGATTCATCCAAGAAGAGCGTCACGGGTCAGGAACTGACCAAGGACGGAACCTATACCGCGTCGGTGACCTTCGCCTTCCTGAAGTCAACCACG
>JBBSRM010000091.1:0-9597 GCA_038243055.1 Actinomycetales bacterium | reverse complement strand
TGAAATTCATCACTCCTGCGGCTTGGTTGTTCGTCTTGCTGACCATCGGATTGGGCATTGCCACGTTCGTGGGGAACACCTCCCTCACTGCCTACCTGCTCCCCTGCATGTCCATCATGCTGGCGCTCCTCGTCTTGCGGATCTTCCTGCTGCGGAAGAAGGAGCAGCAAACCCAAGCGAGTTAGCCCTACGGCAACCCCTGGGTGCACCACCGGAACAACCACAGGCCCTCAGGCCAAGGCGAAGCCGGCCGGGATGACGCACAGTCCCAGATAAACCAAAAATGACCTCGGAAATCTCCGAGGTCATTTCAGCCGGGTCTGTTCGAGACTCTGCGAGCAACAACAGGCTCGTGCTTCATGGGCCTCAACAGGGCCCATCCTTTGATTCATCAGGATCAGTGGAGCCCCCTGCCGGATTCGAACCGGCGACCCCCTGTTTACAAGACAGGTGCTCTGGCCAGCTGAGCTAAGGAGGCATGTGCGCCGGAAGCCCGGCAGCATGAACAAGATTAGCCTAGGTGCCCTCCGGTGCGGAAACGGGCGGCCCCCGCCGAAGCAGGGCCCGCCCGTGGAGAGGTGGTGGCTGCGGCTACTTATTATCCGCGATGGCCTTGTCGAGGACCTGTTTGAAGTCCTCTTCGCCGATCTTCCATTCGTAGCCGTTGACGAAGGCGGAAGGGGTTCCGCCGACCTCGTACTTCTGGAAACCGGCATTCGCGTAATCCGTCCACGGCCGGAATTCGGTGCCGTCGGCGCAGGAGGAGATATCCCCTGCCCCCGACTGCTCGGCGATCTTGGCCAGCTTCGCGTTGGGCAGGCCAGCACCGCCTTCCTCCGGCTGCTGTTCGAACAGCGCGGTCAGGTAGCCGTTGAACGCCTCGGGTTTGCCATCGGCAACGCAAGCCACGGCGTTGGCTGCCCGCGAGGAGTAGTTCGTTGAGGACGTGCGGTCCAGGAACGTGGCGATCCGGTATTCGAGGGTGATGTCACCGTCGTCGGCCATCTTTTCCAGTTCGGCCCCGTACTGGGTCTCGAAGTCCTTACAGACCGGGCAGCTCATATCCGCGTAGATGACGACCTGGACGGGTTCGCCCTTCTTGCCTTCGGTCACCCCGCCGGGGACGTTCTTGCCGTCGATGGTCCCGGCATCGGGCACCGCTTCCTTGTCGACCGACATGGTCGGGGTATCGGTCAGACCGTCCGAGGTGAGCGTATATCCGCCGAACTGGTTGCCGTGCGCCGGAGCCTGTCCGGCATCGGGGATGCTCGTCTTGTTGTTCTGCACCACGAGCGTCACGACGATCGCGATGATCGCCAGGATGGCCACCACGACGCCGAGCTTCAGGAACAGGGAGTTGCGCTTCGCAGCCGTCTGTTGCCGTGCGTGGAGCTGCCGGGCCTGTTCACGGGCCGTGGCGTTCCTCTCGGCCTTGGGCGGCCTCGGGGTGTTTGATGCCATGAAAGAACATTCCTACTCTGCTGGATCGGACAGGGAAACCCCACTTAGTTTAGGGCACTGTTCCTGTGTGCCAGCCGTGAAGGAGTGCAGGGGCTGCCCCGGACGCATAAGCTCGGGGCAGAAGAGGTACGTCCACGCACCCCAAGGAGGCAAGCCGTGCCCAACACAGCGAACAGCATGCAGGATTACCGGAGTACGACGGCGTCACGCGAACGTCGTGCCCCGGTCACCGCCCCGAAGAAGGCCATCACCGGGGAATTCGATTTCATCGTCGTGGCCAACCGGTTGCCCGTGGACCGGGTCGTCACGGACGAGGGCGTCGCGCAATGGCGCCGCTCCCCCGGCGGCCTGGTCACCGCGCTGGCACCGGTCATGGCCTCGGCCGAAGGTGCCTGGGTCGGTTGGCACGGAGCCACCGACGAGAAGCTCGAGGAGTTCAAGGAAGACGGCATGCATCTGGTTCCGGTGCCGCTGAGCCAGGAGGATGTCGAGCTGTACTACGAGGGCTTCTCCAACTCCACCCTGTGGCCGCTCTACCACGATGTGATCATGCCCCCTGAGTTCCACCGCACCTGGTGGGACCGTTACCGCGAGATCAACGTGCGCTTTGCCGAATCGGCGGCGGCTGCGGCGTCGAAGGGCGCGACGGTATGGGTGCAGGACTACCAGCTCCAACTCGTCCCCCGCCTGCTGCGGGCCATGCGCCCGGACCTGAAGATCGGCTTCTTCAACCACATCCCCTTCCCCCCGATGGAGATCTTCGCGCAGCTGCCCTGGCGCCACCGGGTCCTCGAGGGGATCCTCGGCGCCGATCTGATCGGCTTCCAACGCCAGTCCGATGCCAGCAACTTCCTGCGTTGTGTGAAGCGCTACCTCGGTTTCACGGTCAAATCCCAGCGCGTGCACGTCCAGGACGAGGACGGCACACCGCGCCGGGTGGCCCGGGCCGAAGCCCATCCGATTTCCATCGATTCGGCCCTGATCGCCAGGTTGGCCGAGGACCCTGCGGTCCTGGCCCGCTCACGCGAGATCCGTGCCGATCTGGGCGACCCCGAGGTGGTCCTGCTCGGTGTCGACCGGCTGGACTACACCAAGGGCATCCGCCACCGCATCAAGGCCTTCGGGGAACTACTCTTCGACCAGGAACTCACAGTGGGTCAGGCCACGCTGGTCCAGGTCGCCAGTCCCAGCCGCGAACACGTCGACCACTACATCACCCTGCGCGAGGACGTGGAGGGAAGCGTCGGACGGATCAACGGCGAATACGACACCATGAGCCACACCGCGGTGCGCTATCTGCACCACAGCTACCCGGTCGAGGAGATGGTGGCCCTCTATCTGGCCGCCGACGTCATGCTCGTCACCGCCCTGCGCGATGGCATGAACCTGGTCGCCAAGGAATACGTGGCTGCCCATGCCGATAACCGTGGGGCCCTGGTGCTCAGCGAGTTCGCCGGCGCCGCCGACCAGCTGCGCCACGCCGTCCTGGTGAACCCGCACGATATCGACGGGATGAAGGAATCCATCATGGATGCCATCCGCATGCCCGAACAGGAGCGCGCGCGGCGGATGCGCATCATGCGCCGCCAGGTCAGCACCAACGACGTCGCCCGCTGGTCCCGGGATTTCCTGGCCTCGCTGGCCCAGACCGAGGAGGACTGACCATGGCCCTGGACGCCGAACTTCGTCGCGCCCTGGACGGGCTGCGTGACGTCAGGCTGCTGTTGGTGGCCATGGACTTCGACGGCGTCATGGCCCCGTTCGTGGACCGGCCAGAGGACGCCCGCGCCCTGCCTGCCGCTGCCGAGGCCTTTGCCGGGTTGGCCGAGGCGGAGAACACCGTCACCGCACTGCTATCCGGCCGGGATCTGGAGAGCCTGCGTGCCGTGGCCCGCCCGGGACCCCGCGTCCTGCTGGCGGGAAGCCACGGCGGCCAGTTGTGGGCGCCCCCGGAACTGGCCGCCGATGCCGGCAGCCTGGAGCTCAGCCAGGACCAGAGGACGCTACTCGCCGCGGCGGTCTCCTGCCTGGAAGAGATTTCCGCCGGATACCCCGGGACCACGCTGGAACATAAGCCGGCCGGCGTCGTTCTCCATGTCAGGCAGGCAGAAGCCAGCGTGGGGGCCGCAGCCCTACGGGAAGCCCGCAGCCAGCTGGAGGGTCTGTCCGGGCTGAGCCTCTCCGATGGCAAGAACGTCCTCGAGGCCTCGGTCATCCAGGCGGATAAAGGTGCGGGCCTGGACTGGCTGCGCGAGGTCGTCGACGCCGACGCCGTGCTCTTCGTCGGCGACGACGTGACCGATGAGGATGCCTTTGCCGTCCTGCGCCCGGCCGACGTCGGGGTGAAGGTCGGTCCGGGGAAAACGCGTGCCCCGTTCCGAGTCGACGGAATTGGTGACATCCCGGCACTTCTGCAATTGGCCCTCGGTGTGCGATGATTGTGACACCATTCACAACGGACCGTCGGGCACGTACCTGCCCGTGAGGGGATAGATCAATTATGGCCACAGTCACTTTTGACCAGGCAACCAGGCTTTACCCGGGCACTTCGAAGCCCGCAGTCGACAAGCTCAGCCTCGCTGTTGCAGACGGGGAATTCCTCGTTTTCGTCGGACCTTCAGGTTGCGGCAAATCAACATCACTGCGCATGCTCGCCGGGCTGGAGGACGTCAACTCAGGACGGATCCTCATCGGCGATCGCGACGTCACCGATGTCCCGCCGAAGGACCGTGACATCGCCATGGTCTTCCAGAACTACGCGCTCTACCCCCACATGTCGGTCGCCGAAAACATGGGCTTCGCCCTGAAGATCGCCGGCATCGACAAGGCCGAACGCGCGGAGCGTGTCCGTGAAGCCGCCAAGCTGCTGGACCTCGTGGACTACCTGGACCGCAAGCCCAAGGCCCTCTCCGGTGGCCAACGCCAGCGTGTGGCCATGGGCCGTGCGATCGTGCGTTCCCCGCAGGTCTTCCTCATGGATGAGCCGCTGTCGAACCTCGATGCGAAGCTGCGTGTGCAGACGCGTACGCAGATCGCCTCACTGACCCGTCGTCTGGGCGTCACCACCGTGTACGTGACCCACGACCAGGTCGAGGCCATGACGATGGGCGACCGCGTCGCGGTCCTCAATGCCGGTATCCTCCAGCAGGTGGACACCCCCCGCAACCTCTACGACCGACCCGCCAACGTCTTCGTTGCCGGCTTCATCGGCTCCCCCGCCATGAACCTGCTGGAACTGCCGGCGGTCTCCGGTGGCATCGAGTTCGGCGGCTACACCTACCCGGTGGACCCGGCGGTCCTCGCCGAGGCCAACGGCCAGACGATCACCTCGGGCATCCGTCCGGAGGACCTGGAGATCGTCGGGGCCGGCGAAGGCCTGGACGTCGAGGTCGACGTGGTCGAGGAACTCGGCGCCGATGCCTACGTCTACGGCCACGCCACCTTGGATGGCCGCGAATACCCGATGGTCATCCGCGTGGACGGCCGCAGGCCCCCACTGAAGGGCTCGACCGTGATGGTGCGCCCGAAGGCCGAGCACATCCACATGTTCGATACGCAGACCGGCCTGCGTCTGGGCGACCCCGAGGCCGCCAACGCCCCGCAGGCCTCGCTGGCCGACGTGGAGAACCTGGTCGATTCCGAGTAACCACCACCGGTAGCCGACGGCGGCCCCGCCGTCACCGCGAAGGCGGGGCCGCCGTCGTTCCACCCTCCTGGCCCGTGGGGCCCAGTGCAGAACCGAGGATGCGATGACCCGCCATTACGCCAGCTGGCATAACGAACCGACCGACTACAGCCAGCACGGGAAGCTTCCCCGCGAAACCGCGATCAGCGACGAGACCCCCCGAACCTCATTGGGCAGTTCGTTGAACATCACGTCGGCCACCATGGATTCCGCGCTGCTGGACCTGCCGTGGCATATCCCGTTGGAGGAGTGGCCCGCCAAGAACCTGGCCGCGCTGCCGCGCGGCATCTCCCGCCACGTCGTCCGCTTCGCCCTGCTGCGCGAAACCGTCATCGCGGTCAAGGAGACCGGGGAGCATATCGCCCGTCATGAGTACCACATGCTGCGCAAGCTCAACCGGCTGGGGGTCCCCTGTGTGGAGCCGGTTGCCGTCATCAGCGGACGTGCCGATGAGAACGGCGAGGAACTGAACCCGGTCCTGGTCACCCGGCATCTGAAGTATTCGCTGCCCTATCGCGCCCTGTTCTCCCAGCGCCTCCGACGCGAGACGTTGCACCGGCTGATCGACGCCCAGGCGTTGTTGTTGGTCCGGCTGCATCTGGCGGGTTTCTACTGGGGCGATGTCTCCCTGTCCAACACCTTGTTCCGCCGGGACGCCGAATCGTTTGCCGCCTACCTCGTGGACGCCGAAACCGGAGAACTGTATCCGTCGCTTTCCGACGGCCAACGTGAATACGACCTGGAGATCGCCCGGGTGAACATCGCCGGTGAGCTCATGGACCTGATGGAGGCCTCGTTGATCGAGGACTCGGTCGACCCGCTGGCCACCAGCGAACAGATCATGGACAGCTACCACCGGCTGTGGCAGGAACTCACCCGACGCGACCACGTCGACCTGGCCGAGCGTTGGCGGGTCGATGAGCGCATCCGCCGGCTCAATGAGCTCGGTTTCGACGTCGACGAGATCGCCTTGCGGACCACCGCCGACGGCACCCAACTGCAGATCCAGCCCAAGGTCGTCGACGCCGGCCACCATCAGCGCCGACTGCTGCGTCTGACGGGTCTGGACGTCCAGGAGTTCCAGGCTCGGCGACTGCTCAATGACATCGACGCCTTCCGCGCCCGCAAGCATCCGGAGATGGATGAGGAACTCAACGCGGCGAAATGGGTGCAGGAGGTCTTCGAACCCATCACCGAGGCGATCCCGCGTGAACTCCACGGCAAGCTGGAACCGGCCCAGCTGGTCCATGAGGTCCTTGAGCACCGCTGGTTCATCTCGGAACAGCGTGGCAGCAACGTTCCGATGTCGGAGACCATCGAGTCCTATATCGAGACGATCCTGCGTCACCGTCGTGACGAGGCGGCAATCATGCTCAATCCCCCGTCGGGGGTGCTGGACGCCGTCGACCAGCCCGAGGGCGGGGACTAGAACCCCCAGCTGGATCGGCGGTCGGTGCCGGAGCGCCACGGTCCCCACGCCAACTGCGGGCGGGAGCCCACCCGTCGTGGGGAACCGAGCGGTTCTCCGGCATCGCTAGCCGAGCCAGATCCACCGGACGATCAGCAGCGCGGCGATCAGATAGAGAATCCAGTGTGCTTCCTTGATCCGACCGGAGAACACCTTGATGAGCGCGTAGGAGACGATGCCGACGGCAACGCCCTCGGCGATCGAGAAGGTCAGCGGCATGACGATGATCGTCAGGAAGGACGGCAGGGACTCGGAGATGTCGTCCCATTCGATATGCCGCGCCCCCTCCATCATCAACGCTCCGACGAGTATGAGCGCGGGAGCCGTTGCCGAGGTCGGCACGGCGGCGATGACCGGAGAGAAGAACATCGCCAGGCCGAAGAAGCCGGCGACGGTGACGGCTGTCAGCCCCGTGCGGCCTCCTTCCTCGACCCCGGCAGCCGACTCGACGTAGGCGGTAGTGGTCGAAGTACCCAGGGCAGCACCACTGAGCGCCGCCAGGCCGTCCATCGAGAACAGGGTCTTCGCCCGTGGCATCTCGCCGTCCTTGCCGATCATGCCCGCCCGCTGGCTCAGACCGGTGAGGGTTCCCGTGGCGTCGAAGAAGTCGACGAAGAAGAACGTGAACACGACCGACAGGAGTCCGGCCCCGAGCGCCCCACCGATGTCCAGATGGAAGGCGAGGTCACTGGGCCAGATCGGCATTTCGACCGGCGAGCCTCCGAAGCCCCCGAACGCCGCGAAGGTGCCCTCCTCGGCGCCCGGGTAGACCGGTAGCCGGCTGATGACGGCGATGAGGGTCGTCGCGATGATTCCCAACAGGATCGCTGCCTTGACCTTGAGTTTCATGAGCACGGCGATGATGAGCAGCCCGAGCAGCCCCAACCAGACGTGTGGCTTGGTCACGTCCCCGATACTGACCAGCGTCGCGTCGTTGCTGACGACGAATCCCATGTTCTTCATGCCCAGGAAAGCCAGGAAGGCACCGATTCCTGCGGTGATCGCGTATTTCATGCTGATCGACAGCGCCTTGGCGATCGCTTGCCGGATACCGAACACACTCAGGATGATGAACAGGACACCCGAGATGAACACGGCGCCGAGCGCCGTCTCCCAGCGGTATCCCAGGCCCAGCACGACCGTGTAGGAGAAGTAGGCATTCAGCCCCATGCCGGGCGCCTGGGCGAAGGGGTAGCGGGCAATGAGGCCCATATACAGCGAGCCGAGGATCGCTGCCATGCAGGTGACCATGACCAGCTGGGTGAACAGATTTCCCACCTCGGGCATCTGGCCCGCCATGGCATCGTTGAGAATGCTCGGGTTGACGAAGATGACGTAGCTCATCGCCAGGAAGGTCGTGATGCCGGCGCGGATCTCGATGCCATAGGTCGAGCCGTGTTCGGAGACCTTGAAGTATCGGTCGATCATGCTCCGGCCTGCGACGGGGGATTTCTGCGGCGGATCGCTTTCACGTTTCGGGGTGTTGGTACTCATTGCTCTCCTTTGAGCATTGGTGGGACCACCACGGTGTGGCTCATCAGGTCCGAAGTGGACGATGGCCCGACTGACCCGCGTGGATCCCGATGGTCACTCTGGCGTACGGGTATGAGTCGCCACACCACCCATCCAGACGCGGTCGATATCCGCGCTTGTCCCGTTGGCGAAGACTGCGGCGAGGGCGCGGTCGGCGCTGACGGCATTCCGCAGGATGGCGTCCAGGGGTGTCCCGGATGGCGGGTTGACCTCGATCGCGTCGAAGACGGCACCGACGCTGAGATGCCCGACGTCGGCATGGCCCAGTGCCTGGGCACCTGACACGGTGGCCAGATGGAGCAGATGCGCCGGACCCAGGGGTACGCCGTCCGGTTGCAGCTGTTGATGGAAGTAGGCCTGTAGGCCTTCCTTGAACTGGTTGAATCCGGTGCCGGCACCGACATCGGACCCCAGGGAGACCCTCACCCCGGCTTCGAGGTGCCTTCGCAGCGGAAACAGACCGCTGCCCAGGGAGGAGTTCGATGAGGGGCAGTGGGCCACCGCGGTACCGGTCTCACCGAGCCGAGCCAGCTCGGCGTCGGTCGGGTGGACGTTGTGGGCGAGCAGGCTCCTCCTCCCGAGCAGGCCGTGCT
Source organism: Actinomycetales bacterium (assembly GCA_038243055.1). Lineage (GTDB taxonomy): Bacteria > Actinomycetota > Actinomycetes > Actinomycetales > Micrococcaceae > Arthrobacter_H. The sequence goes on along the minus strand of JBBSRM010000091.1, from coordinate 857 downwards.
GGTCGTAGACGTCGCTGTAGTTCGACGAGGTCGGGAACAGCTCGGCCACCACGGCCATCTCCGCCTGGTTCTCATTCACATGGGAGGTGAAGAACAGGTCGGGCGTGCTGCTGAGGGTCTCCCGGCAGGAGTCGAGCAGCTCGGGGCTCGCCGAGAGCGCGAATCGGGGCGTGACGGCGTACCGCAGCTTCCCCTTCCCGTGCCAGGTTTCGATCAGTCCTGCTGCTTCGCTGGCGGCCCGTTCCGGGGTGGTGTGGAGGTCTTCGCGCAGCTCCTGGTCCGCGACGACCAGGCCCGCAGTCATCCGCAGACCACTCTGGTGCGCGGCACGGAACAGGGCGTCGGTGGCGGGGGCGTAGTGGGCCCCGAAGGCCAGGGCGGTGGTGGTTCCCGCACTGATCAGCCCGCCCACGAACTCACTGGCGACCGCCTGGGCATGGGCCGGGTCCGCCATGCGGGCTTCCTCGGGCAGGGCGCAGTGGTCGAGCCATTCCAGCAGCGGCATCCCCAGTCCACCAATGATCCGCAGCTGCGGATAGTGCACGTGGGTGTCGACCAGCCCGGGAAGCAGCACCCCGTCCACACCGGTGAGGGTTGCGGACGGATGGCGTTTCTGCGCTTCGGCCAGGGTCCCGCGGAAGGTGATGACACCGTCGGTGACCACGAGTGCGCACTTCTCGGCGCGCAGTTCACCGCCGGCGAAGGGGTCCTCGGGTGTGTCCAGGATCAGGCCGTGGAAGATCGTCGTGGGCGCAAGGTCGTCGTCGTTGATCATGGATTGGCTTTCTGGAAGACGCGCATGAGGTCGGCGGCGACGCTGATGGCGATGACGGCTGGGTGTTTCCCGGTGAGGTCTG
>JBBSRM010000090.1:0-9617 GCA_038243055.1 Actinomycetales bacterium | reverse complement strand
GGCGGCCTCCAGCAGCGTGGTGAGCCGTTGGGTTTCATGGTCGAAACGCTCCAGCCGTTGGGATTCGGCTTCGGCATCGGGGGCACGTCCATCGCCGGTGACGCCTGTGGAGACATCGGTCAGCCACAGCAGGCCTCCTTCCACGGCGACCAATGATTCGTAGCGGCCCTGGGCGACGGGGACTGCGAAGAGGCGTGAGGGAAGCCCCGCACGGACCACCTTCGTCTCCGGCACAGGCGCTGCCGTGTCCTGGCTGCCGGCTGCGGCGTCCTTCCCGGTGCCTTCGGCAGATGCTTCGGTTCCATAGACGCGCGGCCCGTACAGCGACGGAGTCCGATCGTCCAGGGCCAGCAGGAACGGCTTCGTCGATGCCGGGAAGGACAGATCGAAGCCGTGGGTGTCATACAGCGGATCGAAACTGCGGTCCGAGAGGAAAGCCAGATATTTCCCGTCGGGGGTGAACGACGGCGCATGGTCGCGGAATCTACCGTCAGTTGCCTCGATCGGGGCCGCGGTCGGTTCGTCGGTGGATACCAGCAGCATGCGGCTCCGCGCACCGAACGTTGCGACCGGCTCGGTGAAGGCCAGCCATCGCCCGTCGGGAGAGAACGCGAGCCCTTCGGCGGCTCCCTGGCCGCCTCCGCTGATCTCATGCCACGTCGATGTTTCCGGTTCCAGCAGGTAGGCCTGGCCGGCCTCGGTGGAGACGGCTATCCAGCGGGCATCGGGACTGGCGACGAGGCTGCGGACGCGATGGCCGGCCGGCAGCTCGAAGCGACGCGGCCCCCGTTCGGCAACCGTGTCTTCCTCCGTGGAAGGGGCGGTTGACTCGTCATCGTCCGTGGCCGCCGCGGAGGCGACATCGTGCCCCTTCCCGGTGGCGGCTGCAGGCGCCGGGAGTCCGGCACTTCCGGCTGCGCTGACCGGCTGGGGAAGATCCCCGCCTTCTTCATCCGTAGCCTCGGTCTCCCCGTTCGTCGAGGCATGTCCAGCCCCGAGGCCGGCGCCAGCGCGCCCGTCGTCCGGTGTTCCTTCGCTGCCGGCCCCGGTGTTGCCTGCTCCTGCAGGGTAGCGCCGTTCGAACGCATCCAGTTCCTGGAGGTGGATCGCTTCCTCCCCCTCGTCATCGGCAACGTAGAGCACGCGATCAGTCCCGAACAGACTGCCCAACCGCGCCCTGACACCGGGGGTCGATTCGATCGCGCGGGCTGGGCCACGACGGTGGGTCAGGAGATGCAGCGTCCCGTGGCTTTCGATGACGCTGGCATTGCCGTTGTGATCGGGAGTGGCCCGCACCAGGTGACCGGAGACGTCCAGCGCGGTGGGCTGCCTGCCGTGCCCGGCCGACCCGAGGGTGATCTCCAGTTTCCGGGGTTCGGCGTCCAGTCCGTCAAGCACCCACAGTTCGCCGGCGGATTCAAAGACGAGGCGCTGTCCGTCGGAGGCAAGATGCCTGACGTAGTAGCGCTCATGATCGGTGTGCCGCCTCAGGTCGCCGCCGTCCGGGGTGACGGAGTAGATGTTGCCGTGCCCCTCGTGGTCCGAGAGGAAGGCAATCCGCTGGTCGATCCAGACCGGGTCGCACAGATTTCCGTCCACGTCGGGAATCAGTCGTTCGAATTCCTCGCCACCGTCCCGATCGATCCAGAGTTTGCCGGCGGTCCCGCCGCGATAGCGCTTCCACCAGGCCGGTTCGCGGCTCAGGGCACTACCCACCACCAGCGGGCGTTCATCCCCGACCGCCGGCCCCCAGGCCAGTGAATCAACCGGCCCATAGTCCAGCCCCTGGCCGACCGAGCCGTCGAGCGGAACGGTTCGAGCCCAGGTCAAACGAGAATCTGCTTGGTCCTTGGAGGTCACCGCCACAACCTGCCCATCGGGGGTATACCCGCGGTTCCTGGTCGAAGGGTGGCCCCAATAGGTGAGTTGGCGGTAGTCGCCACCGTCGACGGATGCCGCGACGATCTCCTGGCTGCCCCCGTTGCGGATGGTCCAGGTGATCGTCTGTCCGTCGGCGGAGAACCGGGGGTTGCGTGCCGGCAGACCCTGGGCTGAAAGGCGCCAGGCACGGCCACCAGCCAGAGGGACAAGCCAGACATCATCCTCGGCGACAAAAGTCACGAGTTCGGCGGAGACGTGCGGGTATCGAAGGTAGCAACTCAAACTCATGATGCGATCCTACCGATCGATATCGGTGACGTCACCGCGGAAGATTCATTCGTGGTTCCCCGGTGCCCCCGAAGCATCCACGACGGAAGCGATCAACCACCCACCGTCGACACGTTCCAACGTCAAAACAATGTCCTGCACCTCGGGCTCGGTGGTGCTCTGGATCGTCGCACCATCGGCTCCGACCACCTGGTAGGCGCTCATGGTGCTAGTGGCCGCCACGTCGACGCGGTCCTCGACGGATTCCTTGCTGACCGTGGCATCAGACAACAGGGTTTCCAACCCGCGATAGTGCAGCCCGCCGGAACGCAGCTGGCTGGAGATCGCCAGATCCGGGCCCAGCGAGTTGCCGCCGGCCGCGTGGACGCGCCGCAAGGCAGCAGCATCGGCTCCCGCCAAGGCGAGGTCCCTGCGTGCCGTGAGGATCCGTGCCGCTTTGATCGGATCATCCGGAACCGGGTCGGAGAACACCGCCGCTTCGAGCACATTCGTGAGGGGCGGAGCCGAGGACGGCTGCGACGTGGCGGCTGCCACGGGCGTCGACTCTCCAGCCACGCCCCGCTCGGGTCCCGGGGCCGCGGTTTGCGGGACGGTGGCCGTCGCCGGGTGGGCTGCGGGAGCGGACTCCGTGCCCAACCCGCCCAAGGTGGCAACCACCAAACCAACGACGACCAGACAGAGCAGCACCGCAGCTGCCGAGACCACGGTCCACCACAAGACCCGCCGTGGGCCGCGCCCATCTCTGGATGACCTGCGGCAGCGGTCGGTACTTCCAAGACGACCGACACGTTCGGCTCGTCCCGGTGCCGATGATCCTCTGCCGGGTCGCCGCTTTCGGTTGCGCCTGAGCGGGACCACCCCGCGGATCCACGCTGCCGGACCACGGCCCGCCCGTCGCGTCGCGGGGTCCGCCACGACATGGGTGACCATCTGCCCTAGTGCCTCGGTCCTCACGGCCTGCCGAAGGTTCACCGGCTGTGGCTTGGCGACCTGGAAGATCCGCCGCCCGAATTCCTCGGCCCCTGGCCGGTCGTCCTCGTCTTCGGATAAACCGGATTCGAGCAGTTCCACCAGTTCCGTCGGCACCCCTCCGAGCAGACTCGATAACGGTGGCCGTTGATGGGTGGGTCCGGCAACACGGCCCGTCACCATGTACCAGGCCAGGGCCGCCAAGGAATAGACGTCCCGGGCCGGCCGCAGCCGTCTGCCTCCGGATTCCTGGCCGTCGGTGCTGGGAGCCCGGAAGCCCGGGGTTCCCGATTCGGCCTGGCGCCCACCCACCAGCACGGCCAAGCCGAGGTCTGCCAGTTTCGGCTTCCCCGCCGCGGTGAACAGGACATTGCCCGGCGCGATGTCTCCATGGACGGCGCCATTCTCGTGCAGGAACGCCAGTGCCCCGGCCAAAGGTGCAATGACCGTCACGGTCTCCCCCAGGGTCAGTGGTCCGCGGGCCGCGATCAGATCCGCCACGGAACCGCCCGGAAGGTACTCCATGAGGATGCCTTCGCCTTGATCGGTCGAGACGGACCCGATCAACTCCACGATGTGCTGATGACTCATGGAGGCCAGGGCCTGGACTTCCTGGGAGTAGGTCCCTCCCCCTTCGGCGTCCGCTGTGCCGACCTTCAGAGCGGCACGATCCCCCGTATGACGTTGCCTGACGACATATACCGTTCCGCTCGCTCCCCGGCCGAGCTCGTGTTCAAGCGCCCAGTCCTTCAGCTCTGGTCGACGTTTCCACTCATTCGGTGCATCCATCCTCCAGTTCTACCTATTTGGGCGCCGGTCTGCAGAAGTTATCCACAGGCCATGCGGTCGAGCCCAATTCGAACCTGCCACCGGCGGCGAGTAGCGTATGGCGCATGACCATCTCCTTCCAGCGGCTGGGCCTTGCCCCGGACTACGTTGATTACCAGGAGGCCTGGGACCTGCAACGCCGGATCCACGATGAAGTGGCTGCCCGAACGCACGGACCAGAAGTCCTCCTGCTCGAACATGCGGCCGTCTACACTGCCGGCAAACGCACCGAACCCCAGGACCTGCCAGTTGATGGGACCCCCGTTGTCTCCGTGGACCGCGGCGGTAAGATCACGTGGCATGGCCCCGGGCAGCTCGTGGGCTACCCCATCGTCGAGCTGTCCAACCACTCAGGCATCCGCGACTACGTACACCGCCTCGAGGAGATGCTGATCAATGTCGTCTCCGACTACGGCATCACCGCGCAGCGGGTCGACGGCCGCGCGGGAGTCTGGGTCCTGGGCACCTACGGCGCCCAGGACCGCAAGATCGCCGCCATCGGAATCCGTGTGGACCACGGTGTGACCATGCATGGTTTCGCACTGAACTGCGATAATGACGACGCCGCGTTCTCCCGGATCATCCCCTGCGGGATCGCCGACGCCTCCACGACAAGCATCACCGAAGAATGCGGCCGACCAGTCCGCCCCGTAGACGTGCTCGACCGGGTTCAGGACGAACTGAACCGCCTGCTCGAACCAGCTATCAAAACGAATGCCCCGATCGCCGATGAAGGAGCCCTACTGTGAGCCTCGCCCCCGAAGGACGCCGCATGTTGCGCATTGAACAGCGCAACTCGGCCACCCCCGTGGAACGCAAGCCCGAGTGGATCAAGGCCAAGGTTGAAATCGGCCCCGAATATGTCGAGATGAAGAAGCTCGTCAAGGACAAGGGCCTGAACACGGTTTGTGAAGAGGCCGGTTGCCCGAACATCTTCGAATGCTGGGAGGACCGCGAAGCGACCTTCCTCATCGGCGGTTCCGAATGCACCCGTCGTTGCGATTTCTGCCAGATCGACACCGGCAAGCCGGCCGCCCTGGACCGTTCCGAACCGTTCAAGGTCGCCCAGTCCGTGAAGCAGATGGGTCTTCGCTACGCGACCGTGACCGGGGTGGCCCGTGACGACCTCGATGATGAGGGAACCTGGCTCTACGCCGAGACGGTCCGCCGGATCCACCAGTTCAACCCGGGAACCGGCGTCGAACTGTTGATCCCCGATTTCTCCGGCAAGAAGGAATACCTGGATGAGATCTGCGCTTCGGCCCCCGAGGTGTATGCCCACAATGTCGAAACCGTGCCGCGGCTGTTCAAGTCGATTCGTCCGGCCTTCCGCTACGAGCGCTCACTCGACGTCATCCGCCGGGGCCACGACAACGGGATGATCACCAAGTCGAACTTCATCCTCGGCATGGGCGAAAACCCCGAGGAAGTCGTCGATGCCATGAAGGATCTGCACGAAGCCGGCTGCGACCTGTTGACCATCAACCAGTACCTGCGCCCGTCCGAACGGCATGCCCCCGTGGACCGCTGGGTGAAGCCCCAGGAGTTCGTCGAACTGCAGAAGCTGGCCGAAGAAATCGGCTACCTGGGCGTGATGGCGGGACCGCTTGTGCGCTCCTCCTACCGTGCCGGAAGGCTCTGGGCCGGGGCCATGCGCAAGAAGGGCCTGCCGATTCCCGAGGACATGGCTCATATCGAGAGCTCCGGAACCACCAAGCAAGAGGCAGCCACCCTCATCGCTGCCCAACAGTAGCTCTCCGATCACGTAGAATTGGACCACTATGGCCAGAACTTCTAACTCCCCCGCAGACGACGGCGTCAAGCCCAAGCGTTCGTTGTTTTCCCGCAAGCCCAAGGCCGAGAAGGCCGCCAAGGAACCAGGTCGGCTGAAGCAGCTCGGTCAGGTCTTCCAGATGACCCGGCGTAACGACCCCAACGCCGTGTGGTGGATGGTCCTGGCTTTCCTCGGCATCGTTGCCGTCGGCCTGATCATCGGCTTGGTGATCAACAACTGGATCACCACACTGCTCGTCTCCATTCCGTTGGGCTTGCTGGCAGCACTACTCATCCTGTCCCGTCGCGCCGAGAGGGCTGCCTTCAAACAGCTTGAAGGCCGTCCCGGTGCCGCCGGTGCTTCCATGTCCGTCTTGAAGCGTGGATGGGTCCTCACGGAACAGCCCGTAGCGGTCAGCCCCAAGACCCAGGACCTCGTCTTCCGAGGCATCGGTCGCTGTGGCGTCGTGCTGGTCACCGAAGGGCCGACCCACCGGGTCCGCCCGTTGGTTGATGCCGAGCGGAAGCGGATGAACCGTGTTCTGCCGAACGTACCGATCCACGTCATCAACGCCGGTTCACAGGACGGACAGACCGGCCTGGGCAATGTGTCCAAGAAGATGAAGAAGTTCCCCAAGACGCTCAATAAGCAGGAGGTCCACGCTGTGGACATGCGCCTGTCCACGTTGGGTAGCGCGAAACTTCCGATTCCCAAGGGCATCGACCCGAACAAGGCCCGGCCCGACCGCCGTTCCATGCGCGGACGCTAGAGAACAACTACGCAAAAGTGCCGGTTCCCTCCTGGAGGGAACGGGCACTTTTCATGCAAGGGGGCACAACCGTTTGTGGCGGTATGCGGTCTCCTGTCTAGCGGATCAGGTCCGGACGAGGATTGTCTTGATCGCCCGGTCGTGCAGACCACGCTGATCCGCGTCGGTCACCAGCGGGGGGACGACCAGGCAGACCAGAACGCCGCGGATGAGGCCCTGGAGCGGTCGCACGGCTGAGCCGTCCATACCCTGGACCTGCATGCCGAGGGTGCGGTGGCCGATGGAGTGGCCGGTCACCCCGACGAAGATGATCTGCATGGCTGCGAAGAGCGCCAGATTGGCGTAGGAACTGCCATGGAAGAAGATGAACGATGGAATCATGGCCAAGGCCCAGTCGATGCATAGGGCACCGACGCGGCGGCCCATGCGCGCAACCGATCCGGGTCCGCTTTCGGGCCGTCCGAGTCGCTGGCCCGGCCAGGCTTCGGAATTGAGTTGCGGCGGGCCCTCGAGCCACGAACTGACATCTTTACGTTCCACCCCACCAGTCTATCGCGGGCTTTCGAGAGTGCGCTGACATCATTCCCTCTGCGCGGATATGCCCGGTATGTGGGGCTGAACCGCGATGAAGGAGGGCCCCCGAAATCGTTTGTACCGGCGCCCTGAGCACTCTGTAACGCAGTTGAAACGTATGTGTCACGATCGAGAATCCAAAATTCGTTAGAGTAGAGATACAGCGAGGGGCCGACACGCGCAAAGGCCGCGTGCTTCCCTGGCCTGAGCAAACCTCATAGGAGCAGTAGCAGATGTTCAAAAACCCTGACGAAGTCCTCAAGTACATTGCCGACGAGGACGTTAAATTCGTCGACATCCGATTCACGGACCTCCCGGGGGTGCAGCAGCACTTCAACGTCCCGGCCAAAACGGTTGACGCAGACTTCTTTGTCGACGGACAACTTTTCGACGCTTCGTCGATCAAGGGCTTCCAGGGCATCGCCGATTCGGATATGCAGTTGATTCCGGATGTGAGCTCCGGCTTCCTCGATCCCTTTCGTATTGAAAAGACCCTGGCTTTCAACTTCTCGATCGTCAGTCCCCGGACCGGCGAGCCGTACCACCGCGATCCGCGTGGTGTGGCCGAGCGCTCAGAGGCCTACCTTGAGTCCACGGGTATTGCCGACACGGCCTTCTTCGCTCCCGAGGCGGAGTTCTTCATCTTCGACAACATGCAGTGGGAGTCGAAGCCGCAGGGTTCCTTCTACAAAATCGATTCCGTCGAAGCTCCGTGGAACACGGGTAAGAAGGAAGAGGGCGGCAACCAGGCATATAAGACACCGTTCAAGGGCGGCTATTTTCCGGTGGCTCCCACCGATAAGCAGGCCGACTTGCGTGACGCCATCTGCCTCGAGCTTGAAGCGGCCGGCCTTGAAGTTGAGCGTTCACACCACGAAGTCGGTGCCGCTGGCCAGGCTGAGATCAACTACAAGTTCAACACGCTGACCCACTCGGCCGATGACCTCCTGAAGTTCAAGTACATCGTGAAGAACCTGGCCGACGCCTGGGGCAAGTCCGCCACGTTCATGCCTAAGCCGGTCTTCGGAGACAACGGCTCGGGTATGCACTGCCACCAGTCCTTGTGGACCGATGGTGTGCCGCTGTTCTACGACGAGAAGGGCTACGCAGGCCTGTCGGACACCGCCCGCTGGTACATCGGTGGACTGCTCAAGCACGCCTCCGCCGTCCTCGCCTTCACCAACCCGACCGTGAACTCCTATAAGCGGCTCGTCAAGGGCTTCGAAGCCCCGGTGAACATGGTGTATTCGCAGGGCAACCGCTCTGCCGGCATCCGCATTCCGATCACGGGTTCGAACCCGAAGGCCAAGCGCATCGAGTTCCGCGCGCCCGATGCCTCGGGCAACCCGTACCTCGCCTTCGCTGCTCAGCTCATGGCCGGCCTCGACGGCATCCGCAATCGCATTGAACCAGCCGATCCCATCGATAAGGACCTCTACGAGCTTCCTGCCGAAGAGGCCAAGGACATCCAGGTTGCACCGGGTTCGCTCGAAGAGGCTCTGTCGGCCTTGGAGGACGACTTCGAGTTCCTGCTCGCCGGTGATGTGTTCACCGAGGATCTGATCCGGACCTGGATCGATCTCAAGCGCGAAACCGAGATCAAGCCGCTGTCGCTGCGCCCGAACCCTTACGAGTTCGAGCTCTACTACGGCTGCTAGTCAGATCACAGGGCTAAACCGCGTTTAGTCTGCACAGAGTCCGCACGAGCAGCCAGCACCTCGGTGACGGCCGCTCGTGCGGACTCTTTTTTCCGGCTGCCCCCATCTGAGGGTATCCGGGCTGCTCTCGCGGAACCATGCCTCAGGCAACGCTGATCGTCCTCCGAGAATTATGATGAAGATTGCCATGAGCCTCCGGCCCGTCATCTACGAAACACACCTTCGAAAGGCCTAGTCAGGGGATGGGAGCATGCCTAAAATCACTGCATGGCATACCACCTAGAAAGACTGTCGCGCGGCAGCGTCGACTCACGCACGGACGTATTCGGGAACAATCTTGATGAAGCACTTGAGTCGACCGTCGACGCACTGACTGCAGATAGCGTCGAATTCGCCCGGCTCCTGGAAGACGAGTCTGGAGAGACCGGGCCTGGTGAAGGTCGCATAGTTGCCATCTACACCGCTGCAGAAGGCTGGCACAAGCTCGAGGCCTAGAAGCTGCGCCCGTGGAGCTGACCCGAATGCTATGGCCGCAGAATGCCGCTTGCAGGCCCGAACAAAAGCAGTATCGCTGGTGACGACGCCGGCTAGGACGTACCCCATGACACTTGCCCTTGCCACGACGTCCATTTCCAACACATCGTGCCAAGAAGCCAAGGCACTGGGGCGCCGGGTGTCTGGCTTCTTTTGTTTCCCAGCCTGCTGGGCTTACCGAACCCGGTGTTAGAAGGGTGGTTCTTCTGGGGGTTTGACTGGTGCCTCGGGGTTGGTGCGCATGGGGTTGTCCCGGTCGTCAGGGCGAGGGATCGTTGGTGGCCCGTAGTGACCGGCGTTGCGCTTCAAACGCCGCTTCCGCGTCGCTCTGGCATGAGTGGTC
>JBBSRM010000089.1:0-9619 GCA_038243055.1 Actinomycetales bacterium | reverse complement strand
GGCGAGAGCAGGTACCGAGGTGCCGGCGGTGAAGCTGGCCAACCCGCTCTCCGCCGAGTTCGGGTTCCTGCGCACCAGCATCCTGCCCGGACTGCTGGAGACCGCGCGTCGGAACCACTCGAGGGGTTTCCGCGATCTGGCGCTTTACGAAACAGGGCTGGTCTACCTGCCCGGTGAAACGCTGGGCACCGCGTCCATCCCGCCGTTGGGCGAACGCCCGGCGGACGAGGTCCTGGACGCCCTCGACGGGGGTCTGCCGGATCAGCCGCAACATATCGGCGCCGTCCTGTTCGGCAACGATTCAGCTCCCGGCGTCGGGGTGGAACCACGCCCCTACGATTGGGCCTCGGCCCTGGACGTGGCCCGCCTGGTGGGCGACATCCTCGGCATCGAACTGGTCGTTTCCCAGGGGAGCCATCAGGCTTTCCACCCGGGGCGTACGGCCCGACTGTCGTTGCGCACCGGTGAATACGTGGGCATCGCCGGCGAACTGCACCCCCAGCTGCTTGCGGCATCGGATCTGCCGGCCCGCACCGTCGCCATGGAACTGGATGCCGACACCCTGTTCGAAGCCGCTGCGGATCTGGTCGTCGCCCGGCCCATCTCGACCTACCCCCTGTCCACGCAGGACGTGGCCCTGGTCGTGGATCGCGAGGTGGTGGCCGGAGACGTGCTCGAAACCCTGCGTCTGGGAGCCGGCGAACTCCTGGAGGACGTCTCGCTGTTCGACGTGTACCAGGGCCCGGGGATCGAAACGGGCAAGAAGTCATTGGCCTTCGGTTTGCGGTTCCGGGCCGATGACCGGACGCTGACCGCCGAAGAGGCCTCGGCATCACGGGCAGCAGCAGTTGCCGCCGCCGCCGAGAAGTTCGGCGCCGTCCAGCGCTGAGTCAGCCACCGGTACGACGACGGGGCCGGAACCTCCCAGTGGGGGTTTCGGCCCCGTCGTCGTCGAGGTGCCGTCTCGGGTGCCGTCGGTGGGGTTTCAGCCCTGCCCGGGCGCATCCTCTGGTGTGTCATTCTCCGAGGCGGCCAGCTGGTAGGCCGAACCATCGGTGGAGCGGGTGAGCAGTCCCGCGTCCACGAGGTAGCGGCGCAGCGTCACCACATCGGAGGTCAGTGCATCCAATCGTTGGTTGAGCTGACCCTCCGTGAGGACCTCGTCGGCCGCCAGCGCCTGGGGCGCGGCCCAGCCCAGCAGACGACGGCGTGGCCCGGGTTTGGCCGGATAGGTGTGGATGCGCCCATCGCTCACGAAACGGTCCAGTACCTCGTCCCCGGTGGCCTCCGGCCGCTGGGGCGTCGAGTTCGAGAGCAGGCTGCGCAATCCCGCGGCGTCGACCGCCCATGCGCCGTCCTTGTCGGTCAGTAGCCCGGAGTCCGCCAGTCGGGCCAGGCCCTTCTGGCGCCGGGTCGCCGAAACCACGGTTCCTTCGCGTTCGGCCTCGGCGATGATCACCTCGGCCAGCAGCAGGCGCTGCTCGGCGTTGGCCAGTGTCGCCAGGACCGGGCGCCACTGCTGCGTGGTCTGTGTTCCGCCGTCGTGCCGTGTCATGTTCCTCCTGGTGCCTGGATCAGGCGTTGGCGTCGGTGGCATCCGGCAACAGGATCACCTTGCCGGTTGTGGCGCGTGATGCCAGCGCCGTATGGGCGTGGCCGGCCTGCTCCAACGGGAAGCGGGCGCCGATGGCCACCTTCAGCGTCCCCGCGGCCACCAGATCGAACATCTCCTTCGCCCGCCACTGACGCTCCTCGGCGTCCAGGAGGAAGTCGGAGAGCTTCGGCCGGGTCACGGTCAACGAACCGTGGGAGTTCAGCCGCTGCAGATCAAAGGGAGGGACCTGTCCCGAGGCGCCACCGAAGAGCACCAGGGTGCCGCGGATGCGCAGGGAGGCCAGCGAGCCCTCGAACGTGTCCTTGCCGATGCCGTCGTAGACCACATCGACGCCGCGGCCGTCGGTGAGTTCGCGCACGCGATCGGGGACCTCGTCGTAGGCCAGCACGTGGTCGGCACCGGCGGCCCGGGCCAGTTCGGCCTTTTCGGGGGTCGAGGTGGTGGTGATGACCGTGGCGCCGCGCAGTTTGAGCAGCTGGATCAGCAGTTGGCCGACACCGCCGGCGCCGGCATAGGTCAGCACGGTGTCCCCCGGGCGGACCTGGTAGCTGTTGTTGATCAGGTAGTGGGCGGTGAAACCCTGCAACGGCAGCGCGCCGGCCACCTCGTCGGAGACGCCCTCGGGCACCGGGAACGCCTTTTCGGCGTCCAGGAGCATGTACTCGGCGTAGCTTCCGGCCCCCTCGGAGGTGGCGACCCGGTCCCCGATGGCGAAGTCGGTGACGCCCTCGCCGACGGCCTCCACGGCGCCGGAGCCCTCGGTGCCGGGGATGAAGGGGTACTGGACCGGGTACACCCCCGAACGCTGGTAGGTCTCAATGAAGTTCACTCCCACGGCGGCCAGACGGACCAACAGCTGGCCGGGTCCGGGGGAGGGGCGTTCGACGTCCACCAGTTCGAAGACCTCGGGGCCGCCTGCCTGGGGGATCCGTAGTGCGTGGGGCATGGGAAAACTCCTTCGTTCGTGGTGGTGCCCCCAGCCTAGGCCGTTCAGACAGGAGGCGCTCGGCAGCGTCCGAACATGACCCACGACTATGAATAATTATTAGCCATCGTGCATAAGAGCGTTGTAGGCTGGGCCCATGAGTATTTCGGTAGCCGTTTCCGGGGCCAGTGGATATGCCGGCGGCGAGGTGTTGCGCCTGCTGGCTCACCACCCCGACGTCACGATCGGGGCCATCACCGCCCACAGCAACGCCGGCCAGCGACTGGGCAGCCTCCAGCCGCACCTGCATGCGCTCGCCGACCGCACCCTGGTGGACACGACCGCGGAGAATCTTGCCGGGCACGACGTCGTCTTCCTGGCCTTGCCGCACGGCGCTAGTGCCGCCATCGCCGCCGAACTGTCCGAAGACACCGTGGTGATCGACGCCGGAGCCGACCACCGGCTCGAATCCCCTCAGGCCTGGGAGAAGTTCTACGGCGGCGAACACGCAGGACACTGGCCCTACGGGCTGCCGGAAATGCCCGGTCACCGCGAGAAGCTGCGTGGGGCCACCCGCATCGCCGTTCCCGGTTGCTACCCGACGTCCGCCCAACTGGCACTGGTTCCCGGCTTCACCGCGGGCCTGCTGGAACCGCACGACGTCGTCATCGTCTCGGCTTCGGGGACCTCGGGTGCCGGTAAATCGATGAAACCGCATCTGCTGGGCTCCGAGGTCATCGGCGGCATGAGCCCCTATGGGGTGGGTGGCATGCACCGGCACACCCCGGAAATGGAACAAGGCTTCAGCGCTGCGGCGGGCGAACCCGTCAACGTCTCCTTCACCCCGACCCTGGCACCGATGGCCCGCGGCATCCTGGCCACGGCCACCGCACGGGTCAAGCCGGGAGTCGACGCCGCCGCCCTGCGCGCAGCCTGGGCCGAGGCCTATGCGGACGAACCCTTCGTGCACCTGCTGCCCGAAGGCCAGTGGCCCACGACCAAGGCCGTGCAGGCCTCCAACCACGCGCAGCTCCAATTGGCCTACGACGAACATGCGGGCCGGGTCATCGTCGTCTGCGCGATCGACAACCTCACCAAGGGGACCGCCGGTGGGGCCGTGCAATCGATGAACCTCTCCCTGGGTCTGCCCGAAACCCGTGGACTCGAACTGGAAGGGATCGCCCCGTGAACCACCCCACCGAGCACCACACCCCGGCAGGAGTCACCGCTGCTGCGGGATTCCGCGCCGCAGGCATCACCGCCGGACTGAAGGCCTCGGGCACCCCCGATCTGGCCCTGGTCGTCAATGACGGGCCGCTGAAGAACGCCGCAGCGGTCTTCACCACCAACCGGGTGGCAGCCGCCCCCATCCACTGGTCCCGGAAGGTGATTGCCGACGGGCGGGCCGGAGCCGTGATCCTGAACTCCGGTGGAGCCAACGCCTGCACCGGCGCCGAAGGCTACGCCAACACCCAGGCCACCGCAGAGGCCACGGCCACCGCGCTCGGAGTCGACGCCGGGGACCTGCTGGTCTGCTCCACCGGGCTCATCGGCGAACAGCTGCCGATGGACAAGATCCAAGCAGGAATCACCACTGCGTGTGCGGCCCTCGACGCTGGTGCCGGGCACGACGGTGGGACCGATGCGGCCACCGCGATCATGACCACCGACTCGATCCCCAAGCAGGCTGGATTCACCGGTGACGGCTACGTCATCGGCGGCATGGCCAAGGGTGCCGGCATGCTCGCCCCGGGGCTGGCCACGATGCTCGTGGTCATCACCACCGATGCCGAACTCGAAGCAGCCGAACTCGATCAGGCCCTGCGTGCGGCCACCCGGGTCAGTTTCGACCGGGCGGACTCCGACGGCTGCATGTCAACCAACGACACGGTCATCCTGTTGGCTTCCGGCGCCTCGGGAACCCGCCCCGACGTCACCGATTTCACCGCCGGGCTCACCGGGCTGTGTACCGACCTGGCGCGGCAGCTCATTGCCGATGCCGAGGGCGCCTCCCACGAAATCAGCATCCGGACGTTCAACGCAGCCAGCGAGGACGACGCCGAAGAGGTCTCCCGGTCCGTGGCGCGCTCCAACCTGTTCAAGACGGCGATCTTCGGCCAGGACCCGAACTGGGGCCGTGTGCTCGCCGCCGTGGGAACCACCGCCGCTGCCTTCGACCCCGATGACCTCGATGTCGCCATCAACGGCGTCCAGCTCTGCCGCGCGGGGTGCATCGGCGATGACCGCTCGCTCGTAGACCTCAGTGGCCGGGACGTCCTGGTGGAGATCGATCTGCACGCAGGAGAGGCCGAAGCAACGATCTGGACCAATGACCTCACCCACGACTACGTCCACGAAAACTCCGCCTACTCCAGCTAGGACCGCCGAGCATGAACACCGACACCCCGACCGGACCCGAGGGCACGCTCTCCGGCGACGCCTGGGACACCGCCCACCGCAAGGCCGAGGCGCTGATCGAGGCACTGCCCTGGATCCAGCACTTCGCCGGCAGCACGATGGTCATCAAATACGGCGGAAACGCCATGGTCAACGACGACTTGCGGCGGGCGTTCGCCCAGGACATCGTCTTCCTGCACCATGCCGGCATCCATCCCGTCGTCGTGCACGGTGGTGGGCCGCAGATCAGTTCGATGCTCGAACGCTTGGGCATCGAGTCCGAATTCCGCGGCGGACTGAGGGTGACCACCCCCGAGGCCATGGACGTGGTGCGCATGGTGCTCACCGGGCAGGTCGGCCGCGAGCTGGTCGGGCTGATCAACTCCCACGGCCCCTACGCCGTCGGACTGTCGGGGGAGGACGGGGCACTGTTGCAGGCCGTCCGCACCGGAACCGTCATCGACGGCGAATCGGTGGACCTGGGGCTGGTCGGGGAGGTGACCGGGGTCGAACCGCGCGCCCTGGTCGACCTGCTCGGCGCCGGGCGGATCCCGGTGATCTCCACCATCGCCCCCGAGGTCGGGGACGACGGCGAACCCACCGGCCAGGTCCTCAACGTCAACGCCGATACCGCTGCAGCCGCCGTGGCCTCGGCCCTGGGCGCCTCGAAGATGGTCATCCTCACCGACGTCGAGGGGCTCTACTCGGACTGGCCCGACAGGTCCTCCTTGGTCTCCTCCTTGACCGTCGCCGAACTGCGTCGCATGATGCCGCGGCTGGAATCGGGCATGATCCCCAAGATGGAGGCCTGCCTGAAGGCCGTCGAAGACGGCGTCGAACGCGCCCACATCGTCGATGGACGCCAACCCCATTCCATGCTGCTGGAGGTCTTCACCTCGGCAGGTGTCGGCACCCAGGTCGTCCCCGAGGAGGAACCATGAGCCAGAACCCCGACCAGCCCGGCGGCCAGCGGGCCTCCGGGGGCCACCCGGCATCCCCGTTGGGGGAGACCGGTGAACTCGCAGCCCTGCAAGGCCTTCAATCCACCGAGCTGACCGAACGCTACAACGCCTCGCTGATGGGGGTGTTCGGCGCCCCGCAGCGCGTTCTGGTGCGCGGATCCGGGTGCGTGGTCTGGGATGCCGACGGACGTGAATACCTCGACCTGCTCGGGGGCATAGCCGTCAACGCCCTGGGCCACGCCCACCCGTTCCTCACCTCGGTGGTCTCCAGCCAGCTGGCCACCCTGGGACACGTTTCGAATTTCTTCACCAGCCCCACCCAGATCGCGCTGGCAGAAAAACTGCTCGTCCTGGCCCAGGCCCCGGGCGGATCGAAGGTCTTCTTCGCCAACTCGGGGACCGAGGCCAATGAGGCGGCCTTCAAACTGGCCCGGCGCAACGACGGTGCGGGGACCGGAACCGCCCGCACGCGGATCATCGCCCTGGAGAACGCCTTCCACGGCCGGTCCATGGGCGCCCTCGCGCTGACCTGGAAGCAGGCCTACCGTGAGCCTTTCGAACCGTTACCCGGCGGTGTGGAGTGGGTGCCGGCAGGGGACGCCGAAGCGCTGCGTGCCGCCGTCGACGAAACCGTGGCAGCCGTCTTCATCGAGCCCATCCAGGGTGAGGCCGGAGTCCGCGGCTACCCCGAGGGATACCTGCAGGCAGCGAGGAAGATCACCGAGGAGGCCGGGGCCCTGCTCATCATCGACGAGGTCCAGACGGGCATCGGCAGGACCGGAGCCTGGTTCGCCTCCGAAGGGATCATCCCCGACGCGATCACTCTGGCCAAGGGCCTGGGCGGTGGCTTCCCGATCGGGGCGCTGATCACCTTCGGCGAGCACGTTTCCTCTTTGCTGAGCCCAGGCCAACACGGCACGACGTTCGGCGGCAACCCGGCAGCCACGGCCTCGGCGCTGGCCACCCTGCACGTACTCGAGAGCCAAGGCATCCTGGCCCACGTCCGCGATACCGGAGTCGCCCTGGCTGCGGCGCTGCAGGAACTGGACTTCGTCACCGAGGTGCGCGCCCATGGCCTGCTCGTGGGCTTCGATCTGGCCGCCGAGGTGGCTCCCGCCGTCGTCCGGGCGGCCCTCGAGGCTGGATTCATCATCAACTCGACCGGCCCCGGCACGCTGCGCCTGGCACCGCCGTTGATCATCACCTTCGAACAACTGAGGGGTTTCGTCGACGCCCTGCCCGGGCTCTACGCCACCGCCACCGCACAGGAGAACTAAGTGAGCACCGCAACCGTCCGTCATTTCCTGGTCGATACCGACCTCACCCAGGCCGAACAAACCGAGGTCCTGGACCTGGCAGCGGCCATGAAGACCGACAGGTACGGATACCGCCCCTACGCCGGACCGCAAACCGTCGCCGTCTTCTTCGACAAGACCTCCACGCGCACCCGGGTCTCCTTTGCCGCCGGCGTCGCCGAACTCGGCGGCCACCCGCTGATCATCAACCCCGGCGAATCCCAATTGGGGCATAAGGAATCGATTGCCGACTCGGCGCGGGTGCTCGGTCGCATGGTCTCCACGATCGTCTGGCGCACGTACGCCCAGTCGGGCCTCGAGGAAATGGCCGCCAACAGCCGGGTTCCAGTGATCAACTCACTCTCCGACGACTACCACCCCTGCCAGCTGCTGGCCGATCTGCTGACCGTGCGCGAACACAAGGGCAAGCTGGCGGGGCTCTCCATGGCCTACCTCGGTGATGCGGCGAACAACATGGCCAACTCCTACCTGCTGGCGGGGGTGACCGCCGGGATGCACGTGCGCATCGCCGGGCCCGCGGGACATCTGCCCGATGAGGACGTGGTCGCCGCAGCCCGTGCCCGTGCCGCCGAAACCGGGGGAGCGGTGATGATCACCACCGACCCGGCAGAGGCACTGTCAGGGGCCGACGTCGTGGCCACCGACACCTGGGTCTCCATGGGGCAGGAAGATGAAAAGGCCGAACGCGTGAAACTCTTCGGACACTACCGGGTCGACGAGGCGGCGATGGCCCAGGCGGCACCCGGGGCGATCGTGCTGCACTGCCTGCCGGCCTACCGCGAATACGAAATCGCCGCCGAGGTCATCGACGGCGGGCAATCGGTGGTGTGGGACGAGGCGGAAAACCGGCTGCACGCCCAGAAGGCCCTGATGGCTTGGCTGATGGCCTCCTCGGGGCTGGCAGAAGTCTCCGGTGTCGAAACGGGGACGCGACGATGAACCTGCACCCTGGTGGTCAGCCCACCACGAAAATCGCCCGCCAAGCGCGGATCAAGGCCATTCTCGGGGCCGGTTCGGTCCGTTCCCAGGCCGAACTCGCGGGCCTGCTGGCGGCCGACGGCGTCCAGGTCACCCAGGCCACGCTGTCCCGGGACCTGGTGGAACTGGGGGCGATCAGGGTCCGGGGTGTGGAAGGCGGCCTCGTCTACGCCTTGCGCTCCGAAGGAGGGGACCGGTCACCGCAGACCGGCGTCACCCGGGAAGTACTCGACGCGCGGCTGGCCAAGCTTTCGGCCGAGCTGATCGTCACCGCCGAGGCCTCGGCGAACATCGTCATCCTACGCACCCCTCCGGGGGCGGCGAACTTCCTGGCCCTGTCGATCGATCATTCGATCATGCCCGATGTCCTGGGCACGATCGCCGGGGACGATACCGTCATGTTGATCACCCGCGATCCCCAGGGCGGCGAGGAGATCGCCACCCGTTTCCTGGAACTGGCCAACACGCAGTAGCGTCCCGCCAGGCCCCGCCGCCGCGCCGCTCAGCATTGCGTGCGGCACGTGCGGGCGAATTCACGTTCAACCGATGTGCTGTACAGGACGAACTGGACGACGGCGGGGCCGGCCTCGTCTCGTAGGGGTTCCCCGTCCCTCATCGCGCCGGTGGCCACGGCATCGCCAACGGGATCGACGTTCACGGTGGTGATGTCCCCGCGCTCGATGATGATCTTCATGGGCCTTTTCCTCTGCCCGGACTTCTTGCCGGCGCGGTAGCTGGCGTAGGGGAGGTCCAGTGTTCCGCGTGGAAGTGGTCAGCGCGCCCGGCACCGTCGGATCAGGCCTTGGAGCGTGACACCATCCACGCGATGACGAACGTCAGGAGGGCCGTTCCCACGAGGAAGGCGAAGCCTCCACCGACAATGGCAGCGCTACCAAACCCACCGACGAGGACGGTGATGGCCATCCAGATGAACCCGGCGATGAAGCCGGCAAGCAACACGCTGATGGTCCGGGATCGAGCCGACCGTTGCGATGGGTCTGATGGGATAGCCATGGCATTATAATACTCCTGGGCCGAAGGGGCGTACATGGTTCGCGGCGCCCGAAATCCTGCCGTTCGGCGGCTGGCCCCATCGGCGTCCGAGGGATCCCGCAGGAAGTGCTCGAGGCAGGGCTACCGGCTATCGGCCCTGGCGGGCGACACCGCTTCGAGGCTCTAGAGCCCCGGGATGCTGAGGGTCTCGTCCTCGGCCGGTGCTTCATGCTCGGCAACGTCGTTCCAATCGCTGAACGTCACGGTTCCCTCGTCATCGGAGTCGTCCTCATCGGAGAAGCCCTCGACCTTCAGCAGGTAGGGATCGCCTTCCGAAGCAATCCAGAACGCCTTGCCCTCATTGGCGTATTTATATGCCTCCTGCCCGTCGACGTCCTCGACCGACGTCTCCGTGAATTCATCCAGGTCGCTG
>JBBSRM010000088.1:0-9674 GCA_038243055.1 Actinomycetales bacterium | reverse complement strand
GGAAACCAGGACGGCACCGTGGTAGTCGATGCTGATGTTGGTGCGCTTGATGGTCGGCAAATGCAGCTTCAGTTGGAGCAGGATCAGTGCGACGACCGCCAGCGGGACGCTGACGAAGACGGTCCAGCGCCAGTTGAGGGAATCGGTGATGATCCCGCCGAGCAACGGGCCGGAAACAGTTGCCACCGCCATGACGGCGCCCATGTAGCCGGCATAGCGTCCACGTTCACGCGGCGCGATGATCGAGCCCATGATCGACTGCACCAGTGCCATCAGCCCGCCCATGGCCACGCCTTGCACGGCACGGGCGGTCATCATCATGGTGATGGACGTGGAGAACCCGGCTGCCACGGAGCCGGCCACGAACAGGATGATCGCGAGTTGGGTCAGGGTCTTCTTGTTGAACATGTCCGAGAGCTTGCCCCAGATGGGGGTGGCGATCGTCATGGCCAGCAGGCTGGCGGTGATGACCCAGGTGTACTGGCGCTGTGTTCCGTCCAGGTCGGCCATGATGGTGGGCAGGGCCGTGGAGACGATGGTGGTGGAGATCAAGGCGGTGAAAAGAGCGGCCAACAAGCCGGTCATCACCTGGAGGATTTCGCGGTGCGAATACTCCCGTGGTTCTTCGGCGCTGGTTGCAGGCGCCGTGGAGGTGGAGGATGTCATCCCATCAGCTCGCTTCCGGTATCGGGGGTGGATTTCAACGTGTCGGCCCGTTCGGGCTCATGGTGTTCGGATTCCCGGGTGATCTCGCCCAGGTGAAGGTTGAGTCGCTGCAGGATGTTGATGGCCTGCTCGGCGTCGTCCGTGGACCAGTCGGTCAAGGATTCGGCGAACCGGCGCACGGCGCGAGTCTCACTGTCGGCGAGTGTCGTTCGTCCGTGTTCGGTGATGGAGATGAGCTGGGCCCGGGCGTCTTCGGGGTCCGGGCGGCGTCCGACCAGTCCGTCGGCTTCCAGGCAGTCCACAGCACGTGAGGCGACGGGCGCGGAAACGAAAAGCTGGGTGGCCAGTTCGCCCAATCGGGCATCACGATGGCGCAGATGCTGCAGGAACCCGAATCTGGTCCCCGTGAAGCTCTGTTCCTTATTGCGTTGGCCGGCCATGCGGAAAGTGCGGCTGGTCTGCACCATTTCCGAGAGAATCAGGCCGGCCTCTTGGTCATTGATCACTACTGGCTCCTTGCATTGCTACCGGGCAACGCTAACTTACTTGCTTACCCTAAGCAAGTAAGTTGCCAAGTGAAGGAATGCCGGAAGGAAGCCCGGGAAGGTCTGACCTGAACTACTTCCCGAAACTGCGCAGGCGCAGGCTGTTCAGGACCACCAACACCGAACTGGCGGCCATCGCGCCGCCGGCGATCATGGGGTTGAGCAGCCCCAGGGCGGCTACCGGAATGCCGATCGTGTTGTAGAGGAACGCCCAGAACAGGTTCGTCCTGATGATGCCCAGCGTCCTGCGGGACAGTTCGATGGCCTGCGGAATCTGGGCCAGGTCGTTGCCCATCACGGTGATGTCCGCTGCTTCGATGGCCACGTCGGTTCCCGAACCCATGGCCAAACCGAGGTCCGCCCGGGCCAGTGCCGGGGCGTCATTGACGCCGTCCCCGACCATCGCCACGACAGCGCCGGTGGCCTGCATTTCGGCCACCTTGTCGACCTTGCCCGCCGGCAGCACCCCGGCGAAGACGTCGGCAGGGTCGATGCCGACGGCGGTGGCCACCTGGGCGGCGACCTCCTCGTTGTCACCGGTCAGCAGCATCGGGCGCAAGCCGAGGGAGCGCAGCCGCTCGATCGCGGCCGGGGAGGACTCGCGGACGGTGTCACGCAGACCGATGACCCCGATGGCGGCGCCGTCCAGGGCCACCAGTACCGCCGTCGTGCCTTGTTTCCGGGCCGAAGACAGGGCGGTCAGTGCGGCGCCGTCGGGTTCGGTGCCGTTTTCACTCAGCCAGGCGGGTGAACCCACGAGGACGAGGGCGGAACCCACGTTCGCCCGGACGCCGCCACCGGGGGAGGAGGTGAAGGCGGAGACGGGGTCGGTGTGCCGGCCGGCCGCGGTGATGGCCTGGGCGATCGGGTGTTCCGACCCCGACTCGGCGGCGCCGGCCAGGGCCAGGATCGTGTCCTGGTCGACGTCGGCGGTGGCGATCACATCGGCCATCGCGAGCCGGCCTTCGGTGATGGTTCCCGTCTTGTCCAGCAGGACGGTGTCGACCCGTCGGGTGTCCTCGAGGACCTGGGGTCCGCGGATGAGAATGCCCAGTTGTGCACCACGTCCGGTGCCCACGAGCAGGCCGATGGGGGTGGCCAGGCCCAAGGCACAGGGGCAGGCGATGACCAGGACGGAAACGGCTGCGGTGAAGGCTCCCTGCAGATCGGACGAAATGGCGAGCCAGAGGATGAACGTGACCACGGCGATGGCCAGCACGATGGGCACGAAGACCGACGAGATCCTGTCGGCCAGCCGGGCGATCGGCGCCTTGCCGGTCTGTGCGTCGGAGACCATCCTGCCCATCTGGGCCAGGGTCGTCTCGGCGCCGACCCGGGTGGCACGTACCAGTAGCCGGCCCGAGGTGTTGATGGTGGCGCCGGTGACGGTGTCGTCGGGGCCGACGTCGGTGGGTGCGGATTCGCCGGTGATCAGAGAGGTGTCGATGGCCGATTCGCCTTCGAGGATGTAGCCGTCGGTGGCGATCTTCTCGCCGGGGCGCACGACGATCTCATCCCCGGGGACCAGTTCGGAGGCCGGGATGCGCACTTCGGCGCCGTCGCGCATCACGGTGGCGTCCTTGGCCCCCAGGCTCAGCAGCGACTGCAGGGCATCGCCTGCGGAGGTCTTGGCGCGGGCCTCGAGCCAACGGCCCAGCAGCAGGAAGGTGGCCACGACGCCGGCCGTTTCGAAGTAGAGCTGGTGGTCGGACATGCCCATCCCGGCGCCGGCGGTCATGGCCGGGTCCAGCAACAGCTGCCAGAGTGAGAAGAGGTAGGCGGCCAGTACGCCGATGGAGACCAGGGTGTCCATGGTGGAGGAGAAGTGCCGGGCGCTGGCCAGGGCGGCCCGGTGGAACGGCCAGGCCGACCACCAGGTCACCGGCGTCGCCAAGGCCAAAGCGACCCAACCCCAGTGCGGGAACTGCAGGGCGGGGACCATGGAGATCAGGAACAGCGGAATCGTGAAGATCGCACCCACGATCAGGCGGGGGCGCAGGTCCTCGGCGCTTCCGCCGTGATTCATGTGATCGACTTCTTCGCCGGGCTGGTCCTCGTCGTCCCGCGGGCCGCCGTCGGGGTGCTGATGCGGATCCTGCCTGACCGAGGCGCCGTAGCCGGCGGCCTCGACGGCCGTGAGCAGATCCGCGTCGCTCACCGATGCCGGGGCGGTGACGCGCGCCGATTCCAGAGGCAGGTTGACGCTGGCTTCCACGCCCTCGATTTTGCCCAGCTTGCGCTCGATCCGCGAGACGCAGGAGGCGCAACTCATCCCCTGGATATCCAGATCAAGGACCCGGGTTTCCGTGGCGGTGTGCTCGAGGTGCTGTTCCATGGTGCTGCTCCTGGCTGTTGGTGCCTTAGACGTTGGTGGGGACGACGGTGTAGCCGGCCTCGGCAACTGCCTCGTTGAGGCTCGCTTCGCTGATGGGTTCCGTGGAGTCGATGTGGGCCGTGGAGACTCCTCCGGCGACGAGATCGATATTCACACCGGTGACGCCATCAATCTCCGAGAGTTCCTCGGTGACTGAGGCGACGCAGTGGTTGCAGGTCATGCCGTCGATGCTGATGGTGGTGGTCATGTTTGCTCCTTTTAGGGGTCAGCGCAGGAGGCGGCCGATGGCGGCGGAGGCCTCGCGGACCTTGTCGTTGACGATCTCCGGGTCACCGGTCTCCAGCGAATCCTGGGCGGCGCCGACGACACAGTGGCCGATGTGCTCCTCGACCAGGCCGAGGCTGACCTTGTGTAGTGCCGCGTTGATCGCCGAGATCTGCGTGAGGATATCGATGCAGTACTTTTCTTCGTCCACCATCCGTGCGATCCCGCGGACCTGCCCTTCGATGCGGCCAAGCCGCTTGAGCAGGGACTGCTTATCGGCGGTATACCCATGCTCGCGGTGTTCATCAACTGGTTGATCAGCGGTCGGCAAGGTGGTGTCCATGAAGCCAAGTTATACCCCCCTGGGGTATCCAGTCAAGAACCCTGTGGGGTAGGGAAGCGAGAGAACGACGGCGGTGCGTCCACGTCGTGGTGCCCGCAATCCTTGCGCCGCGCGGTGCGGGGTGGGGCCACGGCTGACACCGTCGGCGTTGCTATGCTGGCCTGCGTGACATCCACCCAGCTCTCGGTCCGCCAGATTCCCGCAGCCGACCACCTCGCACACCTCGCCCAGCATCCGGAAGCCAGTTTCATGCAGCTACCGGCGTGGGCCGGGGTCAAGGGCGAATGGCGCGCCGAATACCTCGGTTGGTTTGACCCGCAAGGCGGTCTGCAGGCCTCGGTACAGGTGCTGCACCGCCCGGTCCCGGTGTTGAAGTACACGCTGGCCTATTTGCCCGAAGGGCCCGTCGCCGATTGGGACACCCTCGAGCCGGCGGACGTCACGGCCCCGATGCTGGCCCACTTCAAAGCCCATCGGGTGTTCCTGGTCCGTATGGGACTGCCGGTGACCACCCGTAGCTGGGCCGCCGGGGTCGTGCGCAAGGCGCTCTCAGCCGGTGGGCATTCGCTGATGACCGAGCTGGACCCGCTGCATACCGACGACCGGGCCACCGCGCTCGCCGACCAACTGCGCGAACTGGGTTGGACGAAGCAGGAGGTCAGTGAGGACTTCAATGCCGGGCAGCCCGAATTCGCGGCCCGGATCCCGCTCGTCGGAGCCGATGGCCAGGCACTGGATGTCGACGGCGTGTTGGGCCAGATGAACCAGAATGCCCGCCGGGAGACCCGCAAGGCGGCCTCCGGCCCGCTCGAGGTTCAGGTCGGTGGTGTCGAGGACATCGAACGCTTCCACGCGCTGTACCGACAGACGGCCGAACGGGACGATTTCACCGGGCGACCGGTGGGGTACTTCACCACGATGATGAATGCGCTGAACACGCACGCTCCCGGTACCTGTACCGTCTACTTCGCCGTCCATGAGGGGCAGGACCTGGCGGCCGCCATCAGGGTTTCCAATGGGCAGGGTGCCTGGTACGTCTATGGCGCCTCGTCGACGATCGAACGCAAGCTTTTCGCCCCCAAGGCCCTGATCCACCGCATGATCGCCGATTCGCTGGCCGAGGGCTGCACGTTCTTGGACCACGGAGGTGTCTCGGCGACGTTGGACAAGGGACACCACTTGGCGGGCCTGACCCTGTTCAAGACCACCCTGGGCTGCAATGTCGTGCAGACGCTGGGGGAGTGGGATTACCCGCTGAACAAGGCAGTGACTGCAGCGTTCAATCTTTACATGCACCTCCGCGACCGGCACTGAGCGCTCGGCGGCGCCGAAGCGGTTGAGGGGTATCGCTGGCTGCGGTTCAGGCATAAGGTGGCGCCATAGCGACCGAGACCTGGAGGTAGCAGTGGGCGATTACCGTGCATACACCGATGAGGAAAGGGCCGCCTACGTGGCCCCGGCCTGCGATTCCTGCGGCCAGCATCGACACGTCGTCTGGGAGGACACCGGATCCGCCGAGGCGCACTGGATCCGGAGGGATGCCGGCTGCTCCAACGAGGCCTGCACCGCCTGAGTCACTGGGCGTGGCCAGCGGTTCTCCACCGTTCGCGGACGGTGGAATTTCTTCCAGCTGTGATCAGCTGTCGCATTCCTTGCAGATCATCACGCCATTCGTCTCGCGGGACAGCTGCGAACGGTAGCGAACCAGGAAGCACTCGCCACAGGTGAACTCGTCCTGGGCCTGCGGGCGCACCTGGACGACGAGCTCCTCGTCGATGATCGCACCGGGCAGTTCGTCGCCATCTAGGGGCTCTTCCTCGTCCAGCTCCTCGACTGCGGTCTTCTTATTGGGGGCGTCAATCTGCTTGACCTGTTTGAGGGTCTCCTCGTCGCGTTCGGCAACGTCCGGACGGACCTCATCGTATTCAACAGCCATGTGTTTCTCCTGAGCATTCAACGGATCGAAAGCGACATGCTAGGCCACGGGTAGTGGCGGACACAAGCCGGGTCGCGATGACCAGAGGTTTTTTTGGGGTCTTCAATGGTTCCGGGCTCTGCAACCAGCCGATCCGGGACGCCAGGGATCAGGAAGCTGTGGGTTCCAGGACCCTCTCGGGCTCTTCGACCGTGTCCTTGAGTAGGGGACGACGACGGATGGTCAGGGTGACGGCACCAGCGGCAACGGCTGCCAGTGCGCCGATCAGGAAGCAGAGGCTGAAGGCGTCCTGCGTGGGGACCGGGGTGGTGCCGGGCGTCAGCGCGACCGAGTTGCTGGTGAGGATGATGGCCATGACCGCAGCGGCGCTGGTGGTGCCGATGGAACGCATGAGGGCGTTGACGCCCACACCGGATCCGGCTTCCGCTGCCGGCAGGTTGTCCATCACGAGCATCGGCATCGCCGCATAGCCGATACCGATCCCTGCGCAGGCGATGCAGGAGGCGAGCATGAGTTGCCAGGGCGCGTCGGTGAGAACGAACGCGAAGCCGTAGCCGGCGGCCATGACAAACGCCCCCAGGGCCAAGGTCGTGCGGCCGCCGAACCGGGTCATCAGCGCCGCCGAGATCGGCGAGAACAGCAGCATCATCAGCCCGGCCGGTGCCATCCATAGGCCAGCTTCCAGAACGCTCTGCCCCAGGCCGAAGCCAGTGGAGGTGGGCATCTGGAGCAGCTGTGGAATCACGATGGACTGGGCCATCATGCCGAAGCCCATGAGGACCGCTGCGATGTTCGTGAGCAGGATGGGGCGCCGGGCCGTGGAGCGCAGGTCGACCAGCGGCTCGTCATGTCGGAGTTCGTAGACACCCCACAACACCAGCACCAGCAGGCCCCCGACGATCGCGCCGAGTGTTCCTACGGAGAGCCATCCCCAGTCGTTGCCCTTTGATACCCCGACGAGAACGCCGACGATGCCGGCCGCCAGGCCGAGGGCGCCGATGGCGTCGAAGGTCGCGGGGTGTTGGATGGCCCGGTGGGGCAACGCGGTGGCCGAGAGCACGGTGACGACGACGCCCAGTCCGGCCGTCAGCCAGAAGAGGGCGTGCCAGTTGTATTCCTGGGAGATCCACGCGGCCAGGGGCAGGCCGAGCGCGCCTCCGACGCCCAGCGTCGCACTGATGCCCGCCACGGCGGCATTTCTCATCTTGGGAGCCGACAACTCGCGGGCGAAGCTGATGGCCACGGGGATGTACCCCATGGCGAGGCCCTGGAGGATCCTGCCGATCACGACGAGGATGAAGGCGCTGGAAACGGCGGCAACGAGTGAGCCGAGCAGCAGGACGAGCGCGGAGACCACCAGGACGGGCTTCCTGCCCTTGATATCGGCCAGGCGGCCCGCCACCGGCATGGCTACGGCCCCGCCGAGGAGCGTGGCGGTGACGACCCAGGCGGCATTGCTCCCCGAGGTGTCCAGCAAGGCGGGTAGGTCCGGCTGGATTGGGATGACCAGCGATTGCGTGAGTGCTGCACACAGGCTCGAGAATCCGAGCACGACGACCGCCAGCAGGGGATGCCGGGCCGTGCCCGTGGATTCTTCCTGCGGGGGATTGACGGTTGACGTTGTTTCTTCCATGTACTTCTTTCGTTGCTTGGACCCGAATCAGTCTGGGTGTGTAAGTTACATAGGGTAAGTTGTGTAGACTACACACGTTGAGAGAGACGTGCCTAATCGACGAGACACGGAGACGCGAATGGGCGATCGGTGGCCACTACCCGAAGCGGCGGACGTTTCGCGGGCCCGACTTCTGGCCAGTTACCTCGCCAGCCTCGATCTGCAGCGCCGTGCACTGGAGACCCAGCTGCACTTGAGCACGTCCGAATTGCGCATCCTGTGGCTGTTCTCCGATGGGCAGCTCCGAACACTGCGCGAGATCGCCGACAGCCTCCGGTTGGAACAATCCACCGTGAACCGTCAGGTCAATGCGGCACATGCTGCCGGGTTGCTCGGACGTTCGCGCCCGGAGGGCGGGAACGCCTATGTCTTTTTCTCGACCACGTCAGGCGTGGTGGCCTTCGAAAAGGACCTGGTCACGAGTCTCGGCGCCTATGAAGCTGCACTTCAGAAGCTGGGGCCCGATGATGCTGCCGTCTTCCTCCAGACGATGCGTCGCTTTCTCGACGTGTATCCCGAAACGCTCGAGGCCCCCGGTGGTTCCGACGGCGTTTCCGCGCAGTAGGGGCTGCGGCCAGCTGCTGCGTTGCTATCCATGGTCCGGGCACTGACCCTAGACTGTGTGTCATGGGCCACAAACGTGGTCCTGTTTCCCGGTGCCCGTGGCGAGGAATGGCCTGCCGTGCACGTTCACCGGAGACAGGGTGGTGTTGCCTCATGGTCTGGACTTCACCGGCATCGCCGGCGTTGCAGCGCTCCGCCGAGCGCGCCCACGCCCGCCTGTCTTCGGGGCAGCCCCCGCCAACCGGGGTGCAGGACCCCGGGTTCCCCCGCTTGCGTCCGGTGGTCCACGACTCCTGGGTCCGCTCGCTGGGCTTCCATGGCGACCCTGCCGGGGCCGCGGCCCGCAGTGGTTTGAGCGACCCGCAGCTCGCCGATGTCCGACGCAGCCACCCGCTGGTGTCGCTCATGCCCGTCTTCGACCGCCTCCTGGTCCAACCAGCGAAGGACACCGGACTGCTCGTTGCCGTGGGGGACGACGCCGGACACCTCCTCTGGGTCGAAGGCGACACCTCGGTGCGCAAAGCCGCCGAGCGGATGGATTTCGTCCCCGGTGCCGACTGGTCCGAACGCTCCGTCGGGACCTCGGCCCCCGGCACGGCCTTGGTCACCGGGCTCGGAGTGCAGGTCAGCGGCGCGGAGCACTTCAGTCCCGAGGCCCACCGGTGGAGCTGCTCCGCGGTCCCCATCCACTGCCCCCTGACCGGCCGACTGCTGGGGGTGGTCGACCTGACCGGACACGACGACGCCGTGGCCAGCCACTCATTGGCCCTGCTGCACGCAGCGGTCGCTGCCGCCGAAGCCCAGCTGCACGTCAACGCCCTAGAGGCTGCCGCCCGCGGCCATCGCCTCTCACTTCCGACCGTCCCGACCGTCCCGCAGGCGACCCGACTGCGGGTCCTTGGCCTCGAGGCCGGAACCCTCGACGGCGCGGTGCCATCCCGGATGCTGGGCGGTCGTCACGCCGAAATCCTGACCCTGCTCGGCTGGAACCGCAGGGGGCTGGACGCCGCCGAACTGGCCGAGCTGCTCTTCGGGGATGTCCGCCAACAGGTCAGCGTCCGGGCCGAAATGGTCCGTCTGCGCAAGTCCTTGGGCCCGGAGGCGACCCGGATCGGCCTTGACTCGCGCCCCTACCGCATCGGTCCCGCCGTCACGATGGATGCCCGTGACGTCCTGCGCCACCTCGGTGCCGGGCGCCACCGCGAAGCCTTGGCCGCTTATGCCGGGCCGGTCCTGCCCCGGTCCGAGGCCCCCGGGGTGATCGACATCCGGCTCGAGGTCGCCGGCGCCCTGCGCGAGTCGATGCTCAACGACGCCGATCCGGACACGCTGCTGGACTACCTCGAGTT
>JBBSRM010000087.1:0-9677 GCA_038243055.1 Actinomycetales bacterium | reverse complement strand
TCCCCGGCCAGGCCCACGGTCACTGCGCCGACGGGGCGCACATCGACCCAGCCGCTGCGCTGACCCAGGTTGTGGACTTGTTCGACCACTCCTGCGGTATCGGCCACGGGGGTGGAGTTGGCCATGGCATGCACTGCGGTGAACCCGCCACGGGCTGCGGCCCGGGTACCGGTTTCGACGGTTTCGGCGTCTTCGCGTCCGGGTTCGCGCAGGTGGGTGTGCAGGTCGACCATGCCCGGCAGGGCGATCAGGCCCTCGGCGTCGATGATTTCTGCGGTTCCGGCTGCTTCATGGGTTCCCGCGTCGGCCCCGACGGCTGCGATGAGGCCGTCGACCAGGAGCAGGTCGGTGGCTTCGGCCCCGCCGAGCGTGGCGCCGCGGATCAGGTAGGTGGTGGTGCTCATGTGTTTCTCGATTCTCAGAGGGAGCCCGGTTGCTGCGGGTCCGCGGAAAGCAGGAGGTACAGGACGGCCATGCGCACGGCGACGCCGTTGCTGACCTGTTCCAGCACGGTGGAGCGGGGTGAATCTGCGGCGGCGGAGGAGATTTCCAGCCCGCGGTTCATCGGCCCGGGGTGCAGGATGATCGTCTCGCGACCGGGCTGGGTGTCCAGCGCAGCCAGGCGGGCGTCGTCGAAGCCCCAGATGCGCGAGTACTCGGCCGTGCTGGGGAAGAAGGAAGCGTGCTGGCGTTCGGCCTGCAGGCGCAGCATCATCACCGCGTCCGCCCCCTGGGCGAGGGTGGCATCGAGGTCGTAGCTGATGGTGCACGGCCAGGCGGCTGCCCCGACCGGCAGCAGGGTCGGGGGCGCGACGAGGGTGACTTCTGCCCCCAGGGTGCGCAGCAGCCACAGGTTGGACCGCGCAACCCTCGAATGCAGGATGTCCCCGACGATGACCACGCGCATCCCTGTCAGGTCCGAGCCGGCGGATTCGACGCCCTGGACCTTCGCCCAGTGGTTGCGCAGCGTGAACGCATCCAGCAGTGCCTGGGTGGGGTGTTCGTGGGTGCCGTCCCCGGCGTTGACCACCGGTGCGTCGATCCAGCCGGCAGCGGCCAGTCGTGCCGGGGCGCCGGAGGAACCGTGGCGGATGACGACCCCGTCGGCACCGATGGCCTTCAGGGTCTGGGCGGTGTCCTTCAACGACTCGCCCTTGGACACCGAGGAGCCCTTGGCGGAGAAGTTGATGACATCCGCGGAGAGCCGCTTGGCGGCTGCCTCGAAGGAGATCCGGGTGCGGGTGGAGTCCTCGAAGAACAGGTTCACCACCGTGCGTCCGCGCAGGGCCGGGAGCTTCTTGACCTCACGGGTGCCCACGGCGGCCATGTCCTCGGAGATGTCCAGGATGCGGATGGCGTCGGCGCGGGCCAGGTCGGCCGTGGAGAGCAGGTGCCTCATGCGCGTGACTCGATGACGACGTCGTTGACCGGTTCGCCGTTCTCGGTATCGAGTTCGCCCAGGCGGACCCGCACCTTTTCGGAGGAGGCGGTGGGCAGGTTCTTGCCGACGTGGTCGGCGCGGATCGGTAGTTCGCGATGGCCACGGTCGACCAGGACGGCCAGGCGCACGATGCGTGGACGTCCCAAGTCCGAGAGGGCGTCCAATGCCGCGCGGATGGTCCGCCCTGAGTACAGGACGTCGTCGACCAGGACCACGACCTTGCCGTCGATCCCGCCGGCGGGCAGCCGGGTGGGCAGCGGTGTGCGGGTGGTGGAGTGGCGCAGGTCGTCACGATACATGGTGATGTCGAGCTGACCGGTGATCGCTTCGGGATTGGTGCCCGGTTCCGCCCGGGCGATGCGCTGGGCGAGCCGTTGGGCCAAGGGGAAACCGCGGGTGGGGATGCCCAGGAGGACCAGATCCTCGGTGCCCTTATTGGCTTCGATGATTTCATGCGCGATGCGGGTTAGCGCCCGCGAGATATCGGCTTCTGAAAGTACTGTGCGAACGCTGGTGGGCCCGGTGGGCCCGGTTTCGTCGGTGGCGCCGAATGTTTCCATGATGCCGCCTCCTTCCCCGCCTCACTGGACGGAATTTAAAGGGTGACTGCTGGATCAAAATTACCACAGGACGACGGCCGCTCCCGCCCGTCGATAACGCGGTGGAGGGTATGTGACACGAGGCCTTGCTCACGTGCTCCCGACCGATCGTCGCCTCGGGCCCCGTGCGCCCGCACGGGGCCAGCGGGACCACTGTTTTTCAAGAAGGCTGGTTGTTAATTCGTTTACAGCAGAGAATCGTTGGAGGAACAACTGACAACGAAGGAGTTGACCGGTCATGAGGCTTGAAGACAAATCGGCGATCATTACGGGCGCCGGAAGCGGTATCGGGCGCGCTACGGCGAGGCAGCTCGCCACTGAAGGGGCAAACTTGATCCTCGTCGACTACAACGAGGAAACGCTCGACGAGACGCTGGAACTGGTCACGGGGCAGGGGGCGGAAGCCTACGCCGTGGTCGCCGATGTCTCCGACTCCAGCGCGGTCCATGGCTACGTCCAGACGGCGATCGAGAAGTTTGGCAGGGTCGACCTGTTCCACAATAATGCCGGCATGTTGCAGGTGCCGGGCCCGCTCCACGAGTCAAGCATCGAGGACTTCGACCAGCTCGTTGCGGTGAACCTCCGCGGAGCCTTCATGGGGATGAAATACGTTTTGGAGCAGATGATGCTCCAAGGCTTCGGCTCCATCGTCAACACGGCATCGCATGCAGCCATCCGCGCCGAACCAACGATGGGGATGTACGCGGCGACCAAGCACGCCTTGGCAGGACTGACGGTGACGGCAGCCAGCGAATACGGCCCGCATGGGCTGCGCATCAACGCGGTCTGCCCCGGTGGGGTGAAGACCGCCATGACAGCGGGCATGCCCGAATCCATGGACCCCACGGGTTTCGGCCCCATGCGTCGAATGGGCGAACCCGAGGAAATTGCCACGACTGTGGCCTTCCTCCTCTCCGACGAGGCCTCCTATATCAATGGAGTCCTCCTGCCGGTTGATGGAGGCCTTGCCGTCTAGGCTCCTCCAGGAGGTGTCTGACGCCCGGAACCAGCGGGAGGTGGCCCGTGGCACGCTTCAGCACCGAACTATTAGATGCGTTCGGAACGGCTCGACTCGCTTCGGTCTTGGTCATGCAGCAAATTGGACCTGGCTGTTTCGGGCATGCCGCGCACGCAGAGAATGGCGATGAAGGCTATGGCCATCATGTAGATCCCCGGGGACACCAGGCTCCCGGTCTTGTCGATGAGCCAGGTCGCCAGCAGCGGGGCCGTGCCGCCGAAGACCGTGTACGCCAGATTCCAGCTGATCGTTGCCCCGCTGAGCCGGTTCCGCGTCGGAAAAAGCTCGATCACGGTCACGCCAAACACTCCCCAGTACACGCCGAAGACGATGCCGATCACGCCCTGTCCGGCCAGGGCGGCCCCGAAGGTCCCCAGACTGGCCAACCAGAGAGCCGGCAAATACAACACGATGACCGCCCAGATGGCCGTGAACAGCACGGGCCGGCGGCCCCAACGATCCGAAAGCGCGCCCCCGGCCCAAAAGGCCATGAAGGAAATGCTGAGGGCGATGCCGTTGCTCAGCAGGGCATCGCTGCTGGACAAATTCGCACCGGTGGTGAGGAACGTGACGAAGTATCCACTGAGCGTATAGAACGCGAGGCTGGCCAGAGCTGCCAAGGCGATGGTCTGGACCACTGCCGGACGGGTCGACGGGACGTGCATTTGGGGTTGGTCTTCCGCCGCCTTGGCGGCTTGTGCCGCTTCGTAGACCGGGGACTCATCGACCTTGGTGCGGATGTAGAGTCCGATCAGTGCCATGGGGCCACCGACCAGGAAGGCGATGCGCCAGCCCCAGGCATCGTAGGTCGCCTCCCCGAGGGTATTGGTCAGGAACAGCACGAATAAGGCCGCGGCGACGGAGGGAACCGTCGAGAAACTGTAGGTGAAGGCGACGTAGAGTCCACGTTTGCCCGTCGGGGCATGCTCGGCCACGAAGGCATTGGACCCAACGGTTTCGCCGGCTGCGGCAAAGCCCTGGACCATCCGGCACAGGATGAGCAGGAGGGGCGCCAGAACGCCTACTTGCCCGTAGGTGGGCAGCAGCCCGATTCCCATGGTGGCCGCACCCATGGTGACGATGACGATGACCAGTAGCTGACGGCGTCCCATCCGGTCACCGAGGATCCCGAAGACGATGCCTCCCAAAGGACGCATGAGGAAACCCACTGCGTAGACGCCGAAGACCGCGAGAACCCCTGCTACGGGGTCCTCCGAGGGGAAGAACAACCGGGCGATGATGACCGCCGAGTACGCATAGATGACGAAGTCATACCACTCGACGAACTGGCCCAAGGCGGCTGAGGTGATGACTCGCCGAAGCGAGGAGGAAGGGGGCTCCACGACCGGGTCGGGATCCTCGCCATACGTGGGGGAAATCATGGTTCGCTCCAAAAGGGGTGGGGGTCTCACATACGGGGGTGCACGCCGGAACCGGATCGAATTCCCAACGGTGGTCCGAGCCGCAAACAGTCTACGGACGGAGACGTTCGGGGAGAATGCGGAAGACGCAGTATTTCCCTCCCCGGCGGATGACGGTCAATGGATCTATCCGGCGAATCGATATGCTGGAAACCATGAACGCCTACCCTGCCCGGGAACCGCAGCTACATGGAGTGGATCCGGCGGCCCCCTTGACTCCTGCCTGGCCCCACGACGAGCCGGCCGGGAACCTGTTCCATCCGACGAGGCTGCCGTATGTGAAACCGCCACGGCGCTATAGCCCGGGCCTGGTGATCGTGCTGGTGCTCAGCGGGCTCATCCTGCTGGGCGTCGCCCTGTGGCTGGGGCTGATCCTGGGCGCAGGAACCTTGTTCATCGTGGGCCTGGTGGCCCTGTTTCCGCTCGCCATCTGCCTGGCGGGCCTGGCGTGGGTGGACCGCTGGGATCCGGAGCCCAAGCTGATTCTCATCAGTGCCTTCGTCTGGGGCGCCGGGGTCTCGGTCGCCGGGTCCCTGATCTTCGGGGAGGCCTTCGGGCGGGCCTTCGCTTCCCTGGCCGCGGTCACCGGGCCCGACCTGTTCGGTGCGGTGGTCCAAGCTCCGGTCGTCGAGGAGACCGTGAAGGGCCTGGGCGTGCTGCTGATCTTCTTCGTCGCCCGCAGGAACTTCGACGGACCGGTCGACGGCATCGTCTACGGTGGCACGATCGCCGCCGGCTTCGCCTTCACCGAGAACATCCTCTACTTCTCCGATGCCTTTGCCGGGGCGGGGGCGGGAGTGGTGCAGGTCTTCGTGCTGCGCGGCCTGTTCTCCCCCTTCGCCCACGTGATGTTCACCGCCTGGACGGGATTCGCCTTGGGCCTGGCCGTTCGGCGCGGGGCGCGGAGATACTGGCCGTTGTATTTCCTGGCCGGGTTGATCCCGGCCATGCTCGGGCACTTCCTGTGGAACGGCGGGGTGGGGCTGATCTTCCACAACTTCTGGACGTTCTACCTGCTGCTCCAGGTCCCGTTGTTCATCTGTGCGGTCGTTGCGGTCATCCTGCTGCGACGGGCCGAACGTCGCCTGGTGGCCCAACGGCTGACCGATTATGCCCAAGCCGGCTGGTTCAGCGCGGAGGAGGTCGACATGTTCGCCACCCGCCGCGGACGACGCCAGGCCAACGGCTGGGCCGCGGCCGCCGGACGGAAGAAGGCCATGCGTGGGTTCACCCGCACGGCCATGCGCCTGGCCGCCACCCGGAACCGGATCATTGCCGGCTCCCACCGGGAGAAGGCCCAACGCGACGAGGCCAGGCTGCTGGCGCTGATCGTCAACTACCGGCTGGCTCTGACCGGCAGCACCCAGGCACCGGGCGCCACCTGAGTCCAAGCACGCAAAACGGCGGGTGCCGCCCCCTCCCAGAGGCGGCACCCGCCGTCGTACACTGTCTTTTCCCGGGATTTCCCGGGCGGCGATTAGGCCAGCAGTGTCGGCTTGAGCTGCTGGATGCGTCCGAGCAGGCCGTTGATGAATTCCGGGGAGTCATCGGTGGAGAAGACCTTGGCCGTGGCGACGGCTTCAGCCACCGCGACGGCGTCGGGTACGTCGTCGTTGTAGAGCAGTTCCCAGGTCCCCAGGCGCAGGATGGTGCGGTCCACCGCGGGCATGCGATCCAGCGTCCAGCCCTTGGCATAGGTGCTCAGGATCTCGTCGATCCGCTCACCCTGGGCCATGACCCCTTCAATCAGCGTCAGCGTGTATTCGTTGACCGTGATGTCGGTGGTCTCCCGGCGCAGACGCATGGCCTCCAGCGGGGAGACGTCGCGCTGCTCGGCTTCGAACAGGACGTCGAGCGCCCTACGCCGGGCCTTGGTGCGGGCACTCACTAGTTGACACGTCCCAGGTACTCGCCGGTGCGGGTGTCGACCTTGACCTTGGTGCCCTGCTCGAGGAAGAGCGGGACATGGATCTCGTAGCCGGTTTCCACGGTGGCCGGCTTATTGCCGGCGGAGGAGCGGTCACCCTGCAGGCCCGGCTCGGTGTAGGTGATCTCGAGGGTGACCGACGGCGGCAGCTCCACGTAGAGCACGGAGCCCTCATGCATCGCAATGGTGACCATCTGCGATTCGAGCATGAAGTTCGCCGAGTCGCCGACGACCTTGCCTTCGACGGTGAGCTGGTCGTAGTCGGAGGTGTCCATGAAGACGTAGTCCGCGCCGTCCTGGTACAGGTACTGGTAATCGCGGCGGTCCACGTTCGCGGTCTCGATCTTCAGACCGGCGTTGAAGGTCTTGTCAACGGTCTTGCCGGAGAGCACATTGCGCATCTTGGTGCGAACGAAGGCCCCACCCTTGCCGGGCTTGACGTGCTGGAATTCGGTGATCGCCCACAGCTGGCCGTCGATCTTCAGCACGGTGCCGTTCTTGATGTCGTTAGTCGTAGCCACGAATACTCTCTCTGTTGATTACCGGTCCGCGGTCAGGGCCCGCCCGGTCACGGGCAGGACTGCGGTTCGGGTCGCATTGTCAAAAAACCATAGCCATTCTAACGTACAGGCGAGGCTTTGGCCTGCGCGGCCTGAAGGGACCGGCGGGAGATCTCGATCCTGAAC
Organism: Actinomycetales bacterium; assembly: GCA_038243055.1. Classification (GTDB taxonomy): domain Bacteria; phylum Actinomycetota; class Actinomycetes; order Actinomycetales; family Micrococcaceae; genus Arthrobacter_H. The sequence goes on along the minus strand of JBBSRM010000087.1, from coordinate 2,585 downwards.
TCCTCGTCCCCGACCTCCAGGCGCAGGTCCAGCGCCATCTTGAAGCGGGTCACTGCGGCATGGAAATCCCCCACCGTGTAATACAGGACCCCGAGTTGCTGCTGCAACACCGACTCGTGGGGCAGGTCCTTATACTCCTCGATGAGGTTGCGCAGCCGGTCGATGGCCCGGTGCGGGTCGCCGTTGGCGCGGACCACGTCGGCGTCGACCACGCGCATCGGGAAATTCTGCGGTTCCACGAGCCGGGTTTCGGTGACCAGTTCCGCCGCGTCGGCGACATCTCCGCCCGCGACGAGGATCATGACCTTCTCCACCGGATTGGCCGTCGTGTAGGCCTGCGCTGCGGCCTCCTCGTCGACGACCTCCGCGAGCAGGGTTTCAGGGTCGATGGCCAACCCGGGGATCCCGGTGCGGATCCAGTTCTCTTGGGTACTCATTGGGCGATTTCCTGGTAGGCGGCAAATAGCAGGGAGGTATCGGGAACCTCGAGCATTCCCGGTTTGGCCAGTCCGTCCAGGACCACGAAGCGCAGCAGGTCGCCGCGGGCCTTCTTATCCCGGCGCATCCCATCGAGCAGGGACTGCCAGCGGTCCCGACGGTAGGACACCGGCAGGCCAAGGGACTCGAGGATGTTGCGGTGCCGGTCGGCCAGCTCGTCGCTGATCCGGCCCATGGAACGGGCCAGTTCGGCGGCGAAGACCAGGCCGATGGACACCGCTGCCCCGTGGCGCATCTGGTAGCGCTCGGCCAATTCGATTGAGTGGGCCAGGGTATGGCCGTAGTTCAGGAACTCGCGCTGACCTGCTTCGCGCAAGTCGCTCGAGACGATCCTGGCCTTCACGGCGATGGTGCGTTCGATGATCTCGCGCAGCTCGGGAGTCCCGGCCGTCGATGCGACCTTCGGGTCCGCTTCGATGATCTCCAGGATGCGCGGATCGGCGATGAAACCACATTTGACGGCTTCGGCCAGTCCGGTGATCAGCTCGTTGGGCGGCAGGGTGGCCAGGGCATCGAGGTCCACCAGGACCCCTGCCGGCGGGTGGAAGGAACCCACGAGGTTCTTGCCTTCGGCGGTGTTGATGCCGGTTTTGCCTCCCACTGCGGCGTCGACCATGCCCAGCAGGGAGGTGGGGACGTGGATGACCTTGAGCCCGCGCAGCCAGGTGGCCGCGACGAATCCTGCCAGATCGCTCACGGCACCACCGCCGACCGAGACGATGGCGTCCGAACGGGTGTAGTCGTTCTGGCCCAGGACCTTCCAGCAGAAGGAAGCGACCTCGATGTGCTTGCCCTCTTCGGCGTCGGGGATCTCGGCGGTCATCGCCGTCAGGCCGGCGGACTCCAGATCGGCCTTGACGGTGTCCCCGGTGGTGCGCAGGGCGCGCGGGTGGATGATCAGGACCTTGCGGACCCGCTCCCCGAGCAGGCCCGGCAGTTCCCCGAGCAGTTGTTCTCCGACGACGACGTCGTAGTTGTCTTCAGGGGCCGTACCCGTCACGCTGATGCGGGTCGAAGCGCTGCTCATGTGGTGATGCCTCCAGATGTTGATGCACGACGCCGGTAGGCGCCGTCGATGTTTTCCGCCAACTCCGCGACGGATTGCGTCCGCGCGTCGACGGTCAGGTGCGCGCAAGCGCGGTAGAAGTGTTCGCGCTCTGCGAGGATATCGGCCCACCGCTGCATCGGATTGCCCTCCAGCAGCGGCCGGCCCGAGTCCGCCTCGATGCGGGGACGGACCGTCTCCAGATCGGTTTCCAGGTAGACCGTGAAGGAGCCGGCCAGCAGGTCCCGGTTCGCCTCCGCGAGGACGACTCCCCCGCCGGTGGCGACCACCGCGGCCCTGTCCCGCGAAGCCGCCCGGGACAGGGCCGTGGTTTCCAGCTGGCGGAAGGCAGCCTCTCCCCCGTCGGCGAAGATGCTGGCGATGCTGCCGTGCCCGGCGGTGATCTCCTCGTCGGTGTCGATGAAGGCGAAGCCCAACCGCTGGGCCAGGGCCCGGCCCACGACAGACTTGCCGCTGGCCATGGGGCCGATCAGGAAGATGTCCTCCGACATCAGTGGCGGACCGATCCCAAAGCCTCGGGAATGGAGTCCAGATAGGAATCCAGGTTCCTGCGGGTCTCGGCCAACGAGTCGCCACCGAATTTCTCCAGCACCGACTGCGCCAACACCAGGGCGACCATGGCCTCGGCGACGACTCCGGCAGCCGGCACGGCACAGACATCGGAGCGCTGGTGGTGGGCGGTGGTCTCCTCGCCGGTGGCCGTGTCGATGGTGCGCAGGGCGCGTGGCACGGTCGCGATGGGCTTCATGGCTGCCCTGACCCGCAGCGGGTCCCCGATGCTCATCCCGCCTTCGATCCCTCCGGCACGGTTGGAGGAGCGCCGGATGGTGCCGTCCTCGCCACGGACGATTTCGTCGTGGGCTGCCGAGCCGCGGCGGGCAGCGGTGAGGAAGCCGTCTCCGACCTCGACTCCCTTGATGGCCTGGATACCCATCAGTGCGGCGGCCAGGCGTCCGTCGAGACGACGGTCCCAGTGGACATAGGAGCCCAATCCGGGGGGCAGGTTGTAGGCGATGACCTC
>JBBSRM010000086.1:0-9811 GCA_038243055.1 Actinomycetales bacterium | reverse complement strand
TTCGGCATGCGAAACCGTCGTCGTACCGTCGGCCAGCGGGGCGCCGGGCATCCGGGATAGGACGGTGGCTCCGAAGACTTCGCAGTAGAAGTCGATCGCCTCGGTAGCCGGGCTCACCACGATGAACGGGGTCAGGGACGTGGAGCCGTTGGGAATACCATTTCTGGTGTACTCGCCGGTGACGGCGGCCGTCGGCTCGATGGCCGCGGAATCGGCGGCGTCGTTCTCGGTACTCATGGCGGGTGGCCCTTCCTCGATGGGGTGTGATGTACCCAGTGAACTGCCCCGGACCGGTGTCGTCTTGAACAAATCCGACGGTAAGCATTCGGCTCAGGCGGAATCGTCCTCGTCTACTACGCCATCACTGGGCCGATCTTTGATCAGCTCACCGCTCCCACCGACGGAGCCTTGCCCCGTTCACGCCCTTGATCCGCACCGGCTGCGTGCTGCGGACATCAGAACGGGATGTCGTCTCCACCCTCGGATGGCTGGATGGATGTGTAGTGCCACGGATCCACCGGGCCATCGTCGGTGACCGCCCGGGGACGCTGCCCGCCGGACTGGCGGTTCAGTCGCCGACGGCGAGCGCCCCTCGCCTGGCTGGTCTTGGCGTAGCGGCCGAACTCCGGATTCTCACAGGACGGGTCGGGGACCCCTTCTGCCCTGCCCCAAGAGACGGATGGTGTTTCCTTCGCCTGCTCATCTGCATCAGTCAGTTCGGTGTCGGAAGTTCCAGGCTTTCCGCGCTCATCGGCTGCGTCGATGTCCTGGCTGCCGGACTGCGTGGTGGCGGCACGTTCAGAGTTTCCGGTCGCCCACGGCGCGGCAGGGGCTCTTCCCTGCCGGGTACCGAACAGGCTTCGTGCCACGACGCTGCCATCAGCGCCCTCCTCGAAATCGAGCAACCCCCAGGACTTGAGGCGATGGCAGCGTCGACACCTGAGATACAGATTGCCCAGATCCGTGCCGCCACCCTCCTGCCACTCCCGGTCATGGTCCACATCGCAGTCCTCCACCCGGCCCGGGCACCCCGGCGTGCAGCAGCCTCCGTCCCGGAAGCGCAGGGCCGCGCGTTGGGCGGCGCTGGGCCGGTACTTGCTTTGCCCGAACTTCACGATGGCCCCGGTCATCGGATCGGTGACAACCCGCCACCAGGTCTTCGCTGCTGCCATGAAGCGTGCTGCGGATTCCTGGTCCACGGCTCCTCCACCGAGCAGTGTGGGCACTTCTGCCCCGGGCGGCAGTTCAGCCGAACCTACTTGGATGGGCTCGCCTCCGGTTTCGGCCGTGGGACCGCCCGGCAGACCGGGAAGCATCGTGGCCGGGATCGTGATGAAGACTTCAGGCTGGATCGAGGCCAAGCCCTTCCCGGTGGGGCCGTCGAGCAGCACGTCCATGAACACGTCGGCACGCAACTGCTCCAGGGTCCTCTGCTCGGTCGGGTCATCGGTGGCTTCCGTGGGTTGCTCCCCATCTCCGGAAGCCGCTGCGCCCACCGGTGTTGGGTTGCTGAGTTCATCAGGATGCATCAGGTCGGCGGCGGAGGCGGGATCGGCCTTCAACACCCTGGCCATGGCGTCGATCCGGGAGAAGATCGCGTGGCAGCCTGCTGTGGGGAGGAAGGCGGAGAACCAGGACATTCCGTCAGCGTCCTCATCGCACATGATCCGCCGGTCACGCACTGCTGTCCGAGAGCGCTTGGTGTAGGAGAGCCCGTAGTACTTCTCCAGCAGTTGCCTGCCACGGGTGCGCAGTTGTGCTGGTGACTTCCCTGGAGCCGTGGCCAACATGTCTGCACCGAAATCGCGCCGCGCGGCCTTGGCTTGCTCGTCCAACCGGGCCCTCTCCCGTTCCCATTCCTCCCGGGTGGCTTGATCTGCTTCCCGTGGCAGTGCGGGGAGCGCTTCAGGGACGATGTACTTCACCTGTTCGAGGATCTTCTGGACATGTCCGCTGCCCAGACGTCCCGAAGCCAGGGAGTCGATGACTTCAGGTGTCTGCAGGACCAGGGTTTCCGCCTGATCAAGAATGCGCTGTCCTTGTCCTGGTGAGATCCCGCAGACCAGTGCGACTTCCAGGGCTGCGCTTTCCGAGGCGGCCTGCTCAGCCATCCGCCCGGTTCGCAACGAAATCCCCATCCCGGGCTCACCGGCCAATTCATCCAGCAAGGACGGAACCGCGCGTTGGGCTTCGGTATGGAGCATGGCGGCAGCCTTGAACTTCTCCGCCTCGGCAAACCGTGCCAAGGCCTCGGCGGCTTTCAACCGGGTGGAACCGTCCACGGCGAGGCCGACGGTCCGGGCGATATCCCACCCGTCGACCACCACCACGCTCGTGTTTTGTTCCATGTCTCCACTCTGTCAGGGGGCGAGGTACCGATCGAGGGTGCTCTTGCGCACTGGGGATAGGAGGCTTGTTGGTTCACCTGTGAGGGGTTCGTGCGAGGAATTCCGTGACGACCCGACGCCAGCTGGCTTCCGGCTCCCGTCGAGTCAGGAGAGGATGTCCTTGGTGCTCAGCCGCCCGTAGGCCAGGGCGCCGAAAACCAGGACGTAGCCGGCCTGCAGTAGTGCGTTTTGGCCGAAGGATCCCCACAGGATGGGCTCACGCAGCAGGTCGGCGAACCCGAACCACTCGTTGGTGAAGAGCCAGGGGTGCAACCAGTCCAGTTGGGGCAGCTGGCCGAGGATCTGCGCGGCGACCGAGAGCACCGCGGTGGCCGCCATCGCCCCCACAGGAACATCCGTCAGCGTGGAGATGAACAGGCCCACCGCCGCCAGCCCGCAGAGGGACAGGGCAACATAGCCGGCAATCAGCACGATCCGCAGGATCGCGGCACCGAGCGCAATGGTGTCCCCGGAAAGCAAGGTCACCGGTCCCACCGGGAAGAGTGCCGCGCCGATGAGCAGGCCACAGCCGGCCACCGTCAACGCCGCGGCCAGGCAGAAGGCCAGCGCCCCGATGTACTTCACCAACAGCAGGTGTGCCCGGGAGGCGGGAGCAAGCAGCAGGTATCGCAGTGTCCCGTGCCCTGCTTCCCCGGCAATGGTGTCCCCCGAGACCACGGCAACGGTCAGCGGCAGGAACAGCGGGATGCACATGAACATCCCCACGATCGCCACGAACAACCCGTTACCGGCCACCTGGTCCAGGAATTGCGGGCCATGGCCCGAGGGGACATCTGAGGTGAGCCGGACGGCGACGGCGATCAGGACCGGGACGGCGCCCAGTGCCGCGAGCATCGCCCAGGTGCGTCTGCGTCGAAACACCATCCCCAGTTCTGAAAGAAGCAACGCACTATTGGGCAAGGTCGAACCCCTCCCCCGTCAACGCCACGAACCGATCCTCGAGGCTGGGCCGTTCAACGGCGAATCCACGCACCCGCACCCCTGCGGCCACCAGTTCGGCAACGATGTCCTCGGCGGTGGCAGCCCCTTCGGGCACGGCAACCCGCACGACGACGGTATCTGTTGCCGGGCTCGCTTCCACGGCAGCACCACCTTCGGGAACGACGGCGGTGCCTCCTGCAGTGTTTGCCGAGGTGCCCGCTGTGGTGTCCGCCGCACCGAGCCCCAGACGGGAGAGCACGGTGCGAGCCGCATGTTCATCTGGGGTTTCGAGGACCGCGTAGGCGTTGCCGTCGGCACGCAGTTCCTCCAGCGTGCCGTGGGCGACCCGGTGGCCGGCGCTCATCACCGCGGCGTGCGTGCACATCTGTTCGATCTCGCTGAGCAGGTGGCTGGAGATGAAGACGGTGGTTCCGGCTCCGGCCATCGAGGCGATGAGGTGACGAACTTCGCGGGTTCCCTGCGGGTCCAACCCGTTGGTGGGTTCATCCAGGACGAGCAGTTCGTGGTCGGTGGCCAGGGCGTTGGCGATCCCGAGTCGCTGCTTCATCCCCAGCGAGTAGGCATGTACGGCAAGTCCCGCTGCCTTGGCCAGCCCCACGGTCTCCAGGGCGCGGTCCACGCGTCGTCGTCGGTCCGTGGCATCGGCCCGGGGGTTGGCTGCGTCCAGGCGCAGTAGGTTCGCCCGGCCCGAAAGGAATGGGTAGAAGGCTGGGCCTTCAACGAGGGCGCCGACCCTCGGCAGCACGTCCTTCGACGCGGCGGGCATGGGCCGACCGAGCACGTTGATGGTTCCGCTGCTGGGGTTCGCGAGCCCGAGCAGCATCCGGATGGTGGTCGTTTTCCCCGACCCGTTGGGCCCCAGGAACCCGAAGACCGAGCCGTGCGGGACGGCCAGATCCAGGTTGTTCACCGCGTGGCGTCGGCCGAAGGATTTGCTCAGCCGGCTGGTCTCGATGGCCAGCTCGCCTGTGGCGGCGGTGGCGGCTGCTTCGGTCACCTGGCGGCGGCCCGGGCCACCGCCTGCAGCCGGGACAGCTGCACGGCGCCGACGACGACGCGGCCGTCATCGGTGATCAGGACGTTGACCAGCGAGGTGTGCAGCAGCTTTCCGCCGTTGACCTCGGTGGCCAGGGCGTTGAGCATCGTGGAGTCCTTCAGCTCGGCCGGGACCTCGTCGGCGGGAATCGTGGCGACCGTATCCCAGCCTTCGCCGTCGACCCCGTCCTTCGGACTATCTGCGGGCCAGTGTCCGTCACCGTGCGGGGCGTCCGAGGGGCCCCGACGTTCATTCGGCGTGCCGAAAGTGTGCTTGGGCCAGTTGGCTGGCTGATCGGTGCGTTTCGGCAGCTTCTTTTCGGTCACCGTGGCGCTGGCCGGCGGAGTGAAGTCGAAGCGTGCGGCGTCGGGGGCCTTCGGGGTGAAGGAGGTGAAGGCGACGTTGATGGCCGGGGCATCCTGATCGACGGCGGCCACGGAGACCGCCAGCGGGACCCCCGTCTCGGCATCGATGCCGATGGTCACTTCGTCCACGAGCGTCTGGCCCGACTTCGGGTCCAGCACCAGGTTGTAGACGGAGCGTCCGGCGACGGTCGAGCCCTCCTCCACGGAGACCTGGGTCGATTCCTCGGCTGCTGACAGGAAGGTCTCTGCCAGCTCCGCCGGCGTCCGGGTCGCCACGTCGCCCGATGCCGCGGCACCTGACTTAGCGGCACCAGATGGTGCGGCACCGGATTTCGCCGCGCCATGGCTTTCATGGGCCGTGGAAGGCTTCTTCGGCAGGGTCATGTGAACGGCTTTCTTCTGCGCCGAATCATAGGTCCACAGGCTAGTGCCGTTGCGGATGACGTCTTGCTCCTCCATGTCCCCCAGGACCTGCAGCCGGGCCTTATCGGTGCCATCGACGTAGATGCGTGCCTCGTGGGTACCGGAGACCAGGTTCAGCAACTTCGCCAGTTGCGCGTCGCTGGAGTCACCGGATCTGCGTGAGCCTGCCGGGGCCGAAGCCGAGCTATCGGTCTGTCCTTCGTCGCTTGACGGCGACGTGGCCGGAGGGCCGAAGGATGCGGGGGCACCGGCGTCGGGCAGTGCCGGAAGACCCAAGCGGGTGGAGGTGCCGAAGTGTCCGGAATACGCTTCGAGTTGGGAAGAGGCCATGAGTTCGATGACTTGTTCGGGCGATTTGGTCTCCAGCTCCGGGGCAGCGGAAGCTGACACATTGGCTCCGACGGCCACGGCGGCGATCACTGCCGGGATGGCTACTGCCGGCATCCACTTCTTGATGGCTGGTTTCATGTCACTTTCCCGATCGGCGCTAACCCCTACCCCTACGGTACGCCGGGAACCGCTCCGGGGCGAGGTTCGCGGTCGGTCGCTCAGCGGTTTCCGGAGCCCATCGGTTCGTCCCGCGTCGAAGCCCGCTGCCCGATCGCCGGTCGCCCGGCCACGGCGATGACCGCGGCGCCGAACACCAGTGCCAGAGCCGCCATGATCCACAGTCCGGCGTCCCAGGAACCGGTGGACAGCCGCAGGGAGCCGACGACGGCGGATCCCACGGCTGCCAGCACGAACCCGATGCCCTGGGCCAGGGCCGACAGGGTTCCGGCGGCGGCGGGGCTGGCTGCCTTGGCAACCAGCAGGGACATTGCCACCCCGAACGCCCCGCTTTGCAGCAGCCCCAGGAGGGACACCAGCGCGAATGCCTGACCGGGAACGACGACGGTCAGCCACAGCACGCCGCCGGCGATTCCGACGCCGATGACGATGGCGGTGACCCGCAGCATGACCGGACGGGCGACGAGCAGGGGGGTGACCATGGTGGAAATGAAGCCCACGACGCTGAACCAGGCCAGCAGGTTCGCCGCGGTGCCGGCATCGGTTCCTGCTTCGCCCAGCACCGTGGGCAGCCAGCCGGCCACGAAGAAATACAGCACGGCCTGGAGCCCGAAGACCACCACGATCAGGGTGGTGGTCCACCGCTGTCCGGGGGCCCGGGGAACGGCGCCGTGACCTGCGGACGGACTGCCCGTCCACGCCCCGGCATCCTCCACGGTCCCCTGCGCTGCGGCGCGGCGGGCCAGGTAGAGCACGGCGCAGGCCAAGGCTGCCAGCAGTGCCCAGACCGCCAGGGCGACGGCGGCGGAGACCGCGTCGGAGAGTTGCCGGGTCAGGGCGGCGCCGAGGGCCGCCCCGACGGCGAACATGGTGGTGGCCACTCCGATCGCCCGGGGTGTGGCGTGGAGTTCTTTGAGGTATTGCGGCATCAGCACCGAGCCACCCATGATCGCCGCGCCGGCCACCAGGGTGCCGGGCAGCAGGAGCACCGGGAAGAGTACGCGCAGCAGCAGGGCGAGCGCGAGCACCCCCATGGAGAGCAACAACGCACCGTTGACGCCGAACCTGCGGGCCAGTCGGGGCACCAATGGTGCGCTGAGGCCGAACGCGGCGACCGGCAGGGAGGACAAGACGACGATGCCGGTGTCGGAGACCCCGAGCTGGCCCGGCAGCTGGTCCAGGACCGAGGCGACCGAGGTGATGGCCGGGCGCAGGTTCAACCCGACGGCTGCAGCGGCGAACAGGCCCAGCATGCGGGCGGCACGCGGTGAGGAGAAACCGGAGGCCCGGGCCGCGTCGGAGCCGGACGAGGGGGGCGAAGGTGGCAACGTGTCAGCTGACATGGAGTCCTTCGGCGACGACCCGCCCGTCGTGCAGTACGGTGCGGTCGGCCTCGCGGTCCATGATGGCGCTGGTCACCGTCTCCCCCGGGCAGAGCAGCAGATCCGCCCGATCGCCGACCGCGAGTCCTGGACGGTCGGCGACGCCGGTGAGGCGTGGAGCGTTGCGGTCCATGATCGAGGCACCGCCGATGGTGGCGATGGCGGCACAGTGGGCGATCTCCTCGTCGCGGCGCAGCTGGTGGGTGAAGGCCAGTTGCCAGGTCCGATCCAGCAGGTCGGCGTTCCCGTAGGGACTCCAGTAGTCGCGTTGGCCGTCCTGGCCGAGCCCGATCCGCACTCCTGCCTCGCTCATGGCTGCGAGGTTGAACTGCGGGGCGGTCCGCGCCGGGGCAATCGTGGTCCAGGAGATGTCCAGCTCGGCCATCTGCTCCATCATCGCCGCGGTCACCGCTTCGGAAACCGCACCCAGTTCGTAGGCGTGGGAGAGGGTGACCCGGCCCTGCATCCCCAGGGCGCGGACGCGTTCGAAGACCAGCTCGGCGCTGAAGATGGCCAGTTGGCCGGGTTCGTGCAGGTGGATGTCGACATCGACGTCGTACTTCCGGGCCAGGTCGAAGACCACGTCCAGATGCTTCACCGGATCGCGGTCCAGCTGGCAGGGGTCGATCCCGCCCATGACGGTCGCCCCGAGCTTCAGCGACTCCTCCAGCAGGTCGATGGTCCCGGGTTCAATGAGCAGGCCGGCCTGCGGGAACGCCATGATCTGCACCTCGGCGGCATGGGCGAACTTCTCCCGGGCGGCGAGCACCGCCTCGAACTTCTCCAGCCCGGCGTCCACATCGATCTGCGCGAAGCTGCGCACCCGGGTGGTGCCGTAGGCGATCATCCGTTCCAGGGTTCCTGCGACGCGTTCGGGCAACGGGACCTCGGCGTTGCGCCAGTTCGTCCGATCGTTCATCATCATGGCCCACACCCCGGCCCCACCGGTGTGTTCGCGGAACGGCAGGCCGATCCGGGTGGAGTCCAGGTGGACGTGGACGTCGGAGAGGGACGGCAGCAGCAGGCGTCCCCGGCCTTCGACGACGTCCGCTGCGGCGGGCTGCGCTCCCGGTGCGTGCACGGTGGCCGCACTGGCGGCGGTCACATGGGCTCCTGCGTGGGGCCGGATCGCCGAGATCCGGGCACCTTCGAGTTCCACGTCGACGGCTTCCCCGCCCCATGGCCTGACATTGCGGATCAGCATCGCCGAAACCCCTCTCTTTTCCGTATCCCAAAAGTATCATTCCAAAATAGACCCTCGGAGGGAAGAGTTTGGGACCAGTGGTCGGGCTGGAGGGGGTGGCGGTCAGGCCGTCTCGGGGAGGGAACCATCCTCCGGCGTCTCGGCGGCGACGATGGCCGACAACAAGCCGGGGAAACGTTCTTCGAGGCAGGCGGCGCGCAGCGAGTTCAGGATGGCGGTGCCTTGGTAGCGCTGTTCAATGACGCCAGCCAGCCGCAGCACGCGGAAATGGTGGGTGGAGGTCGACCGGCTGACCGGCAGCTTGAAACCAATGCACGCCTGGTCCTGATGCCCGTTGGCCAGCTGGACGACGATGCGGCGGCGGATCGGATCCGCCAGGGCTGAGAGCACGGTGTCCAGGTTCAGCTCCACGGTGTCGGGGTGCTCCAGGGTGCGGGGGGAACTCATCAATCCATCTTCCAGTGCGGGGAACGCAATTCGCTAATACGAGAACCATCGTACTACGCTGTTGATCGTACTTCCATTTCAACCCCGCTTCGTTTCGTCCCCGACACCAGTCGCCCCTTCCCCGGGCCGGCGCATTGCAAAGGACACCATGCTCACCGTTAACGCCTACGCAGCTCCCGCCGCCAACGAACCACTGGTTCCCACCACCCTCGAACGCCGCAACGTCGGAACGAACGACGTGCTGATCGACATCAAATACGCAGGCATCTGCCACTCCGACATCCACACCGTCCAGGGCGACTGGGGCGACCAGCACTACCCGCTGACCCCGGGCCACGAGATCGTGGGCATCGTCGCGGACACGGGCTCCGGCGTCACCAGCCACCAGGTCGGCGACAAGGTCGGCGTGGGCTGCCTGGTCAACTCCTGCGGCGAATGCGAGAGCTGCCGCAAGGGCGAGGAACAGTACTGCACCGGCGGCAACGTGGGCACCTACGGGGCCGTTGACCGGGACGGAACCATCACCCAGGGCGGCTACTCCACCGCCGTGGTGGTCGACGCCGACTTCGTGCTGCGCATTCCCGAGGCCCTGGATTTCGCCGCCGCCGCTCCCCTGCTCTGCGCCGGCATCACCACCTACTCGCCGCTGCGACACTGGAACGTCGGTCCCGGCTCCCGCGTCGCCGTCGTCGGCATGGGCGGTCTGGGCCATGTCGCCGTGCAGCTGGCCCACAAAATGGGCGCCGAGGTCACCGTGCTCTCGCAGACCCTGTCCAAGCAGGACGATGGAAAGCGCTTCGGGGCCGACCACTACTACGCCACCTCCGACCCGGAAACGTTCACGAAGCTGGCCAGCTCCTTCGACTTCATCCTGAACACGGTCAGCGCGGAGATCGACCTGAATGCCTACCTCTCGCTGCTGGATCTGGACGGAACCATGACCAATGTCGGCGCTCCCCCGGCCCCGCTACCGGTCGCCGCCTTCATGCTGATCGGCCGGCGTCGTTCCTTCGCCGGCTCGGCCATCGGCGGGATCCGCGAAACCCAGGAGATGCTGGACTTCTGCGCCGAGCACGGCGTCGCCGCGGCCACCGAAC
>JBBSRM010000085.1:0-9811 GCA_038243055.1 Actinomycetales bacterium | reverse complement strand
GGAGGCCCGCCGCTCATCCAAGGAGGTGGCAATGGCCCGCAGTGCGCGGTCCTTCCAATCGCGGGTGGCCCTAGCCAACACGCGGGAGGCCTGGCGGGCGCGATCGGCGCGCAGACCGACCTCATGGGCAATGTCTTCGGCTGTACTGGTGGAATCGGTAACGCTCTGGCTCATGCCTCAAGCCTAGTCGGCTCCGTCGGGGCCGTGCAGATTGTTGAGCAACAGTGTTAAGGTCGGGGTCCCACCGGCGGCGGGGTCTGCTTCTTCCGGGCACTGACGCGGGGTCTCAAGACCACCAGGTCATCGATGTGGACGACTTCCCGCTCGTAGTGGGCCCCGAGGGACCGGGCCAGTTCCCGAGTGCCGCGTCCCAGCATTTCCGGCAGCTCCTTCGAGTCGTAGTTGACCAATCCACGGGCGATCACCGTCCCTTCCGGATCGGTGATCTCCACGGCGTCCCCCGCTTCGAAGTCCCCGCTCACGGACGTGATGCCAGCGGCCAAGAGTGAGCGCGCGCCCGAGGCCACCGCGGCGACCGCACCGTCGTCGAGCATCAGCCCTCCCTGGGTGTTGGCCAGTTGGGCCAGCCAGAGCATCCGGGCCGGACGGCGTCCGCCACGGGCGGAGAACCAGGTACCGACATCCTCGCCGGCCAGGCCGCGACCTGCCTGGTCGGTCGAGGTGATCAGGGTGGGGATGCCGGAATCGGCGGCCATGGTGGCCGCCTCGACCTTGGTGACCATGCCACCGGTACCCACACCGGAGCCACCGGTCGTGCCGATGCTGACCCCCTCGAGGTCTGCGGCGCTGACGACGTTTGGGATGCGGCTGGCACCCTTCGCCGGCGGACCGTCATAGACGGCGTCGACGTCCGAAAGCAGGACCAAGGCATCGGCCTTGACCAGGTGGGCCACCAGTGCTGCGAGCCGATCGTTGTCTCCGAAGCGGATCTCGTGGGTGGCGACGGTGTCGTTCTCATTGACCACCGGGACGACGCCCAGGGTGAGGAGCCGGCCCAGGGCCCGGAACGCATTGGCATACTGTTGGCGCCGAATCAGGTCATCGGCAGTGAGGAGCACCTGGGAAACGGTGATCCCATGGGCGCCGAAGGCCTGCGTGTACTTGGCCATCAGCAACCCCTGCCCGACGCCGGCAGCCGCCTGCTGGGTGGCCAGGTCCCGCGGCCGCCGGGTCAGGCCCAACGGGGCAATACCTGCCGCGATGGCCCCCGAGGACACCAGGATCAGCTCGATCCCCCCGTTGCGTACCGCTGAGAGTTCGACGACTAGCCGATTCAGGGCATCCTCCGAGATCCCGCCATTGACGGTGGTCAGCGAGGAGGAACCGACCTTCACCACGATCCGTGTCGCCTCGGTCAGTTGCGAGCGTTTCCGGATCGAGGAGGGAAGGCGGTTCTGCCGGGTCACTTCCCGCTGTCCTTGGGTGAACCCTGCTTCTTGGGGTTCACGGATTCCGTCCACGTACCTGCCTTGCGTTCGCGCTCCAGTTCCGCTCGGGCTGCGGCACGCGCATCCTTGCGTTCCTGGTGATCCTGACGTTTCTGCTCACGGGTGGGGCGGCTGGCGTCCTCGAACCGGTCGTCCTGACCCCGACGGGAGCCCAGTAGTTCGGCGCCGGCAGCCATGGTCGGCTCCCAATCGAAGATCACGCCATTGTCGTCGTCGCCGATGACCACTGCATCCCCGGGCTTGGCCCCTGCCTTGAACAGCTTGTCCTCGACACCGATCTTGGCCAGCCGGTCGGCCAGGTAGCCGACGGCCTCGTCGTTGCTGAAATCCGTTTGCTTGACCCAACGCACCGGTTTTTCACCCTCGACACGGAACAGCGGTTCGAGGTTGCGTTCCTCACGGTGGATGGTGAAGGCGGCCCGGTTCACGGCCCGGGGCCGCAGAACCGGGACCTCGACCTGGGGCAACTCAACGGCCGACTTCTTGCGCGCTTCGGTGACGAGCTCAGCCATGGCATAGCCCAGTTCCTTCAGTCCGGTCCGGGCCAGGGCGGAGACTTCGAAGACCCGGTAGCCGCGCGCCTCCAGATCGGCGCGGACGAACTCAGCCATATCCGACCCATCGGGCATATCGGTTTTGTTCAAGGCGATCAACCGTGGCCTGTCGTTCAGCGGGATCACGGTGCCGTCGGAGCCGGCGAAGCTGGAGTCGGTGGCGTAGGCGGCCAATTCGGCCTCGATGGCTTCCAGGTCGCTGAGCGGATCGCGGTCCGTTTCCAGCGAGGCGCAGTCCAGGACGTGCACCAGGGCGGCGCACCGTTCGACGTGGCGCAGGAATTCGTGTCCGAGCCCCTTGCCCTGACTGGCCCCCGGAATGAGTCCGGGAACGTCGGCGACGGTGAAACGGATTTCCCCGCTTTGCACGACGCCCAGGTTGGGGATCAAGGTGGTGAACGGGTAGTCGGCGACCTTCGGTCGAGCTGCCGACATGGCGGCAATGAGGCTGGATTTGCCGGCTGAGGGGTACCCGACCAACGCGATGTCGGCGACCGACTTCAGCTCCAGGACGATGTCCTGTTCCCCTCCGGGGACGCCCAGCAAGGCGAAGCCGGGGGCCTTGCGCTTCTGCGAGGCGATGCCGGCGTTACCCAGACCGCCCATGCCGCCGGCTGCGGCGATGTATTCGGTGCCGGCGCCGACCAGATCGGCCAGGATGTTCCCGGCGCGGTCCTTGACGACGGTGCCGTCGGGTACCGGCAGGACCAGGGTCTCGCCGTTGCGGCCAGGCTGCATGTCGCCCCGGCCCGGTTCGCCGTTGCCGCCGTGGCGGTGGGGCGAATGGTGGTAGGACAGCAACGTCGTGGTCTGGGGGTCGACCCGGATGATCACGTCGCCGCCGTTTCCGCCGGTGGCACCATCGGGTCCGCCGAGGGGCTTGAATTTCTCCCGACGGATCGACACGCAGCCGTGCCCGCCGTTTCCGCCGGAAACGTGAAGGACTACGCGGTCTACGAACGCTGCCACTACTGGGACTCCTCTATTGGGTGGCCGCTACGGTCCTGCTGGTCCGTAGTGCGGCCGGTGAAAAAAGAACTGGAGGGCGGGCCAAGCGGCCCGCCCTCCAGTCTAGCTAAATTCGGTACTGCCGAAACTAGCCGGCATCCACGATGTTCACGACACGACGGCCGCGACGGGTGCCGAACTCTACCGAGCCGGCTGCCAGTGCGAACAGCGTGTCGTCGCCACCGCGACCGACGTTGGCGCCGGGGTGGAAACGTGTGCCGCGCTGGCGAACGATGATTTCACCGGCGGAAACGACCTGGCCTCCGAAGCGCTTGACGCCCAGGAACTGAGGGTTGGAATCGCGGCCGTTGCGAGTGGAACTCGCGCCCTTCTTACTTGCCATTGAATGTGCCTACCTTTGAATCGTGGGTGATCTGGTCTCCGTCGCCTTAGGCGATGGAGGTGACCTTGACCTTGGTCAGTGCGGAACGGAAACCCTGGCGCTTCTTGTAGCCGGTCTTGTTCTTGTACTTCTGGATGACGATCTTCGGGCCGCGGAGGTTCTCGAGAACCTCGGCAGTCACGGTGACCTTCGCCAGGTCGGCAGCTGCGGAGGTGACCTTCTCGCCATCTACCAGAAGCAGTGCTGGGAGCTCAATGGTTCCACCAGCTGCCTCGGGGACGCGGTCAAGGGTCACCCAGTCTCCTACGGAAACCTTTTCCTGCCGGCCGCCTGCGCGGACAATCGCGTACACCACTTGGGAACTCACTTCTCTCGACGTCTATTACTCTTACTGCGCACATTCCACCGGACCAAAAGATCGGGGATAAGCGCTGTGCTGTCACGCCGAGCGGAAAATCCGATGAGCGGCGCATGCACCGAGGATCTAGATTACGCTATTTCGGTCCGCAGGAGCAAATACATCCTCCGACGGCGGGTCGTCAAGACCCCCGGGAGGGTGGAGCACCTTTCCACGTTACCTTCTCAGCCCCCGGACCGCGAACGGAGCGCAACACCTGGTGCCTCACCTCCGTCCGCTCAGGGAGGAGATCGTCTCCCCCTCCACGCCGGGCAGCGTGTCGAGAATGGCGTTGACGTCGGTGCCCCGGCGTTTGCCCAGACGGGAATAGATCGTGAAGACCACCAACCCGATGGCCAGCCACGGAAGGTAGATGGCCAGGGTGGTCAGCTCGTCGAAGCGGCCGGTGAACAAGGCACCCCAATTCGCTGCCTGGGAGAGGAGGGCAATCGCTCCGACCCCTGCGACGACGATCGGGAGGTAGAACCACGGACCGGGTGAAAACGCTGCCCGTGCGGCGAACTCGGGTTTCCTGGCGTAGATATACGCTGCGGCCAACGCCACGCCCAGATAGGCGACGAGGTAGCTGAAGGTGGCAATGGACAACGCTTCATCCAGTCCTCCACTCCAGAGCATGAGGGCACTGGCACAGATGTAGAGGGTCAGCAGGGACCAGTGCGGGGTGCCGAACCGACGGTTCACCTTGGAGAACCAGCGCGGGAAGATCTCGTCCCAGGACCACGAATACGGGATCTTGATCGCTGCAGCCATCACGGCGTGGACACTGGTCGCGGTGGCCAGCAGTCCGCCGATGGCGACCACGATGACTGCGGTGTCTCCCATGAACGTCTGGGCGGCGGTGACCAGTGGCCGATCGGAGTTGGCGAGGATCGTGTAGTCACCCACGACCCCGTAGATCACCACGGCGGTCAGCATGAACAAGACCACCAGCACGAAGGTTCCACCGAGCATGGCCAGTGGCAGGTTGCGTCCGGGGTTCTTGATCTCCGCCCCCATCTGGGCTGCGACCTCGATGCCGATGAAGGCGTAGAACAGCGGGACGAGTGAACCGACGAATCCATCTGCCCCGCCGGTGAAGAACGGCTGGTAGTTGGCCGCGTCGATGGAGAACACCCCGGGGACGACCAGCACCAGGATCGCAGCCACCAGGAGCCCGAACATGGCGTTTTGCGAGACGCTGTACCCCTTGACGCCCCCGAGATTGACGATGAAGAGCACGGTGAGCAGCACGAAGCCCGACAGGGCGGGGTCCAGGTTCGGATAGAAGACATTCAGGTAGCTACCGAACCCGATGGCCAGCACGGCGTCGGCGGCGATATAGCCCAGCCATTTCGTCCACGTCACCACGAAGCCCAGGAAACGGCTGTTGAAGGTGCGGGAAAGGTAGGTATAGGCTCCGCCGGCTGCGGAAAAGATCGTGCCCATCCAGCTGTAGTACGTCGCTATGCACATGGCGATGATTCCAGTCACGGCCACGCCGAGGATGACGCTGGGGCCGGTGGTCGTGCTGGCTGTTCCCAGGGTGACGAACAGTCCGGCTCCAAGCGTGCCGGCGACGACGGTGGCAATGGCGCAGGCCAGGCCCATGCTCCGGGGCAACCCTGTCTCCCGGTGGCCCGCCACCGGTTTCGTGCTGTTGCTGGACATCGTCGTCCCACCCATCGATCGGTCGGGATGTTCACGAACCGTGGGGGTGGATGCCGTTGCCGGCCGACCGGTCCCTGAGCATCAGGGGTGGGCCATGTCTAGCACGAGGCCCCGAACCGGTCAATGATCCGCGGCGGCATAGGGCACCGGTCGGTGGGCGATAAAAAGCGTGTGAGCGGGATCCGGATCGACCGGGGCCCGCCCACACGCGTGTTCCTGTGGACGGGAAACCCCGTCCGGTTCGGCTACAGCTCCGAGGCCGGTACTCCCACTCCGAACATCAGCGGCGCGTCTTCGGAGGCCTTCTTCTTCGCTCCCGGCTCCGACTGCTCGAGCTTGGCGACGTGGCTGGTTCCTGCAGCAGGGGACGACGCCGTGGCCTCCACACGCTCGATGGGCGTGTTGGCGCTTCCCTGGGCGCTGGACGCCGCCCGACTGCGCCGGGGACGGCGCGCCGGGGTGCTGTCGACCGGCGGCGTTTCATGAGCCGGCTCCTGCTGGGGCTCGGCGGCCGGCCGGGAGGGTTCCGCCACGGTGGAGGAACGATCCGGCGTTGGTGCCGACGCAGCGGGAGCCGCTGCCGGCTCCGTCGCGGCCGGTTCCTTGGCGGTTTCCTTGGCCTGCTCCGGCGTTGCGCCGAAGGCAGCGCTCAACGATTCCAACGTCAGATCGGGGGTCTGCGTGGGTGCCGTGGCTCGGCGACTCCGACGGGCACGTGGCAGCCGTACTTCCTCACCGGCGATGCTCACCACGGGGCCATCAACATCGACCTCGGTATCCGCAGCGGCATCGTTGCCTGCAGCCTTGCCGGCCTGCGGACGTTCCGCGATCTGGCGCTGGCTGGGGGCCGCGGGCCCATCGGAAGTGCTTGCGGTGTCGACCCGCTGCTCCCCCGAGCCACTCGTGGGCGACATCTCCGCCGAGCCGGCGCGGCCGCGACCGCGTGAGCGGCCCCGTCCACGGCGACGCGAGCCGCCGTCGGAGCCATCCTGCCCTTCAGCGGGAGCATTACCGCCCGAGGTGGAGGTACCGGCGTCGTGTTCGTCCCGCTGCTTCGTTCCGTCGGCCTGGTCGTGCGAGGCCTGGGTGGCGGCGGCGATGGCGGCCAACGCCGCCCGGGTGGTTTCGGCCTTGGCCTCTGCCTCCGGATCGTGCTTCTTCTGTTCCGGTGCCGGCTGCTCGGGGGCCTGGTCGTTGCCCTGGTCCCCGCCCTTGCCGTGACGGTTCCCGCGCTGCTTGCGGTCGTTGCGCTTCGGGTTGTTCTGATCACCCTGCTGGTTCGAGGGGCGGCGGTGTTCCACCGGCTCGTCGTGGGTGACCACGCCGCGGCCGTTGCAGGCTTCACAGTTTTCGCTGAAGACCTCCAGCAGTCCGGTGCCCATGCGCTTGCGCGTCATCTGGACCAGGCCCAGGGAGGTGACTTCGGCGACCTGGTGCTTGGTCCTGTCCCGGCCCAGGCATTCCACGAGCCGGCGCAGGACCAGGTCCCGGTTGGCTTCGAGGACCATGTCGATGAAGTCGATGACGATGATCCCGCCGATATCGCGCAGCCGCAGCTGTCGGACGATCTCCTCGGCGGCTTCGAGGTTGTTCTTGGTGACCGTTTCCTCGAGGTTGCCGCCGCTGCCGGTGAACTTCCCGGTGTTCACGTCCACCACGGTCATGGCTTCGGTCCGGTCGATGACCAGCGAGCCGCCCGAGGGGAGGAAGACCTTGCGGTCCAGGGCCTTGTGGATCTGTTCCTCGAGTCGGCGGGCGGCGAAGATGTCCTCGTCGCTCGTCCACTTCTCGAGGCGGTCCAGCAGGTCAGGCGCAACGTAGGTCACGTAGGCCTCGATGGTGTCCCAGGCGTGTTCGCCCGAGACGATCAGCTTGGAGAAGTCCTCGTTGAAGACGTCACGGACGACCTTGATGGTCAGGTCGGGTTCCGCGTACAACAGCTCGGGCGGGGTGGTCTTCGTCGACGTCGATTTCGCCTCGATCTCCTCCCACTGGGCACGCAGGCGGTTGATGTCGTTCATCAGCTCCTGCTCGGCGGCCCCTTCGGCGGCGGTGCGCACGATGACACCGGCGTTCTGCGGCAGGTGGTCCTTGAGGATCTTCTTCAGACGGTTGCGTTCGACGTCGGGCAGCTTCCGTGAGATGCCGGTCATCGAACCGCCGGGCACATACACCAGGTAGCGTCCGGGCAGCGAGATCTGGCTGGTCAGCCGGGCACCTTTATGTCCGACCGGGTCCTTGGTGACCTGCACCAACACCGGGTCGCCTGACTTCAGCGCGTGCTCGATGCGCCGCGGCTGGCCTTCGAGGCCGGCGACATCCCAGTTGACCTCACCGGCATAGAGCACGGCGTTGCGGCCACGGCCGATGTCGATGAAGGCTGCCTCCATGGACGGTAGGACGTTCTGTACCTTGCCCACGTAGACGTTGCCGATCAGCGAATCCTGCTGTGTCTTGGAGACGAAGTGTTCGGCCAGGACACCATCCTCCAGGACGCCGATCTGGATGCGCTCATCGCGCTGGCGGACCACCATCTGACGGTCCACTGATTCGCGGCGGGCCAGGAACTCGGCCTCGGTGATGACATGGCGTCGGCGACCGGAATCGCGGGAATCACGACGGCGCTGGCGCTTGGCTTCGAGCCGGGTGGAACCCTTGACGCTGGTGACCTTATTCGAGGGTGTCGGCTCGGCGGCGGCACGGGGGCCGCGTACGCGGGTGACGGTGTTCGGCGGATCGTCGTCGTTGCCGCCGGTCAGTTCCAGATCCGAATCCCCGCGGCGACGACGCCGACGACGACGCGTGCTGGATTCTCCCTCGTCCTCCGGTTCCTCGGAGTCGGTGGTCTCTTCCCGATTCTGGGATTCATCGCGGGAACGCGAGCGGTTGCGGCGGCTGGAACGGTTGCCCGAACCGGTGTCCTGACCGTCTTCGGCGGCGCCCTCCTCGGAGGCCCGGGTGCCGGGGGCGGCCGTGGCCAGGTCGGGGGCCTGGAAGAGAACGGAGATCGCCGAGTCGGGGACGGCAAACGGGTCCGCGGTCCTGGCCGTCTCACGGGGGGCTTCGGCGGCAGGCTCGCTAGCGGCTTCCACCGGGGTTGCTGCGGTGTCGGCATCTTCGGCGGCGGGCGTGGCCTTCGTACTTGAGGCAGCGGCGCGGGACGTGCGGACCGGTGCCTTGCGGGTCCTGGTGGTCTTGGCCGGTGCCTCCGCTGCATCCGGGGTCTCCCCCGCGCTGTCGGCACCTGTTTCGCTGCTCGTTTCAGCTGCTTCGTCGGCGACGGCCGTGCCGTCCGTCGGGGTCGAGGAAGCGGTCGTCTTGCGGGTCCGCGATGCGCGGGCCGGCTTCTTAGGCAGCTCGCTCTCGGCGGCCGTCTCAGCCGTCCCGGTGCTCTGCTCCTCGTTGGCTGCCGCGGCCGCGGGCTTGCGGGTCCGCGGTGCACGGGTCGTCTTCTTGGCCGGTGCGGCGGCCGCCTTTTCGTCGCTCGCAGCGGCTTCGGTCACGGCGGCGTCCGCGACCGGGCCGGTTGCGGCGCTCTCGTCGGCGGCTGGCGCCGCGTCGGCCGCCGGTTTGCGGGTGGTGGCGCGTTTGCGGGGTGCCCGCTTGGCTGGTGCCGGCGTCCGGGTCGCTTCGATGTTCTCGGCGGTGGCGGCGTTGTCGTCATTCAACGGGAGGGACGACTGCGCCGGCCCATTCAGCTCTTCGTTCGTTGCTTCCATGAAAGGCCATGCTCCTAGCCGGAGT
Organism: Actinomycetales bacterium; assembly: GCA_038243055.1. GTDB lineage: Bacteria > Actinomycetota > Actinomycetes > Actinomycetales > Micrococcaceae > Arthrobacter_H. Next base: position 628 of record JBBSRM010000085.1, on the reverse strand, counting down.
ACCCTCCACAGCCGGGACGCCGACGATCGGTTCGGGAACCGCGGCCTCGTTGGCCATCCGATCCCCGGAAGTCAGTTTTCTTATTTCCCGAGGTGCACCAACGTCGGCGGGTGCGGCGGCCCGGGAAACCAACCCAGTCCCCCGGGCGAGCCGCTTTCTGTTGCGGCGACCGTCCGCGGTTTTCATCCGCCGGCACCGCTGTCGATGCCTACGGTGATCCATCGCGTGAGGGCCCGGAATCCTGTAGTTGGGCTGGAAGCAAACTGTGGATTCGCCACCAACCAAGGCCATTGTCTCATACGCATCGAATCACGAGCCGGTCGCCGCGTTCTGTTTCGAAGGGCGAGATGGTGCCCCCGGAAGTACGAAGGGTTCCAGGGAGACCTCGGTGGATCACACCGAAGTGCTCAGATGGACGCGTCCTGGTCGACGCCGATCTGTGTCAGAGGCAGGTCCGGATGGTTCTTGGTCACCCGGCGCAGCGCCCAGACATCGTTGAACAATGCCAGATATTCCCCATCCGAGCGGATGATCACCTCAACCCCACGGACCGGGGCGAGCGTCGCCATCGCCTCCTTGGTGGTCAGCCGAGCCAAGGAGTACCCGAGGGCCTCCATCCGCATCGGGG
>JBBSRM010000084.1:0-9876 GCA_038243055.1 Actinomycetales bacterium | reverse complement strand
TGATAAAAGGCGTCGAATTCGGTTTCCTCGACCGTGGAAGTACGCACGTAGTATCGGGCCGCCCCCTCGGGTGCGGCTGACATGCGTTCGCTGTCCTGCTGCGCGGCTTCAAGCAGGCGTTCGATGACGGCTTCGGCCAGGGCGTCCTTGGAGGGGAAGTGGTAGAGCAGCCCACCCTTGGAGACGCCGGCGAGTGCGGCGGTCGCGTCCATCGTCGCCGCCCGTTCGCCGTCGCTGCGCAGCAGGCCTGCGTAGGCGTCGAGGATCTTCTCCCGTGCTGCTGGTGGTCTGGACATGCCCTCGACTCTAGCGTTTTTGGCCGACCCAGACGTCATCGACGCAACATGGACTCCATACCGTCCGGACGGTACAGTTACTCCGGAGATTCCTCCCCCGAACCAAGGACCTGGCATGAGCGCGTTACAAGCCCGGCACACCCGGAAGCCGCACCCAGGACGAGCACGCCGCTGGGCAGCCTTGATCGTCCTCATGTTCCCGGTCCTGCTGGTCGCCGTCGACAACACCGTACTGAGTTTCGCCGTCCCGTCGCTGTCCCGGGCCCTGGAACCGACGTCGACCCAACTGCTGTGGATCATCGACATCTACCCCTTGGTGCTCGCGGGCCTGCTGGTCCCCATGGGGAGCCTGGGTGATCGGATCGGCCGCAGGAAGCTGCTGCTCATTGGTGGGATGGGTTTCGGGCTCGTCTCGGCCGTGGCCGCCTTCGTCCCCGACGCCCCACTACTGATCGCCGCCCGGGCCCTCATGGCCGTCTTCGGCTCCATGCTCATGCCGGCGACCCTGTCCCTCATCCGGAACATCTTCACCGACGCCTCCGAACGCCGCACCGCCATCGCCGCCTGGGCCTCCGCCTTCTCCGGAGGTGCGGCCCTGGGGCCGATCCTGGGCGGATGGCTGCTGGAACATTTCTGGTGGGGGTCGATTTTCCTGCTGGCCATCCCCATGCTCCTGCCCCTGATCGTGTTGGGCCCGTTCCTCATCCCCGAATCCCGCGACCCCCACCCGGGACGCATGGATCCGCTCAGCATCCTGCTGGCCGTGGGGACGCTGCTGCCGATCGTCTACGGCATCAAGTCGGCGACGGGCACCGGGTCCCTGGCCGTGGGCTGCGCGGCGATCGCCCTGGGCCTGGCCTGCGGCACGACCTTCGTCCGCCGTCAGTTGCGCAGCCGCTCCCCCATGCTCGACGTCCAACTGTTCCGCAACCCGGTCTTCTCCGCCGCCTTGATCGTGAACCTCTTCAGCGTGTTCGCCCTGGTTGGATTCATCTACTTCCTTTCGCAGCATCTTCAGCTGATCGCCGGCCTGTCGCCGATGGAGGCGGGCTTCTTCATGGTCCCCGGTCTGGTGCTGACTGTCGTTTTCGGGTTCGTTGCCGTGCCGCTGGTCCAGCGCATCGGACCTGCCGGCGTGGTCATGACCGGCCTGACCTTCAGCGCCACGGCCTATGTACTGGTCGTGGTGGTGGGCCGGTCCGGGTCGTTGACCGGCTTGCTGCTGGCCTTCTGTGTCCTGGGCATCGGGGTCGGCCTGGCCGAGACGATCTCCAACGATCTGGCCCTGTCGGCGGTCCCGCCGGCGCGGGCCGGTTCGGCCGCGGCCATCTCGGAGACCGCCTACGAGGTGGGGTCGGTGCTGGGCACTGCGGTCTTGGGGAGCATCCTCAATGCCGCCTACACCCGCGGCGTTGCCATCCCGTCCTCCCTGGACTCCGAGGCGGCCGACCGCGCCCGGCAGACACTGGCTGGGGCCACCGATGTCGCCGACTCGATGCCCCCGGGCCCCGCAGCCACCGGATTGGCCGAATCGGCGGCGCGGGCCTTCGACGGAGGGGTTGCGATCACCGCGGCCATCGCCGTCGTGCTCATGGTCGCTGCGTTGTTGGTCGTCCGCTTCGCCCTGCGCGGCGGGGTCACCGATGTCGAGAACCCTGGGGAATCCCCTGTGGAAACCGGCCCGGAAACGTCCGAGGGGCCCTGTATGGAGACCAATGCCGGTCCGCCAACCGGCGAAATTCCAAGGAATTTGACCACCCAATAGGTTCTTGGCCCGATCTCGCGTATCGTGGTGGATGTAGTCGTAGTTTTCTCGCAGTAATTTCAGTGTCAAGGCCCCGTTCGCGGGGAGTGTCTCTTTTTGACTCGCGGTAAATACTCGTAGCTGCATGGCATCGTCAAGTCCGACGGTGACAACCCCTACGTCCCCTGCGGACAGTCTCGAAAGGACACATACATCATGGCAATTGGTACCGTCAAGTGGTTCAACGCTGAAAAAGGCTTCGGCTTCATCGCTCCCGACGACAACTCGGACGACGTGTTCGCACACTACTCCGCGATCCAGTCGAACGGCTTCCGCTCCCTCGAAGAGGGCCAGCGCGTTGAGTTCGAGGTGACTCAGGGCCAGAAGGGCCTGCAGGCCACGGACATCCGCACTGTCTAAGTCTTCCATTAGGCCCTAACAGGCCGATGTGAACACCTGGAAATGGTGGTATCCCTTCGGGGATGCCACCATTTCTTTTTGCCCGGACGGACTCTGGACGAACACCCCGGGTCATGGATACGTTGGGGATCCGAGACGAAGGGCCGCCCATGCCATCCCCAGAGGATTTGCCACACCCCTCAGGCACCGATCTGGTGCGCGGATTCTCCTTGGAGATGACGGGCAAGGACCGACGATCCTTGGCCGAAGCCGCGGGAATCATCCCCGCCGGAACACGTGTCAACGTCACGTTCCTGGGTAATGAGGATACGGACCTGCGCGTCGCTGCCGCAGCCGCGGTCCGCGCTGCGGGACTCGAGCCGGTCCCCCATGTTTCTGCCCGTCGGCTGGCCACCATGGGCGAGCTCGACGGATTCCTCGATCTGCTCGTCGAGCAGGGGCGGGTCACCGAAGTCTTCGTCGTCGGCGGGGATCCAGTGGAACCTCTTGGTCCGTTCCCCGATGCACTGTCTCTGATCACGTCCGGACGCCTGCAGGCCCACGGCGTGACCGGGGCCGCCATCTCCGGCTACCCCGAAGGCCATCCGGACATCGACGACGCCTCGTTGTGGGCGGCACTGGAGGACAAGGCGGCAGCGGTACAAGAGGCTGGGCTCTGCGGATCCATCATCACCCAGTTCGGCTTCGATACGCGCCCGGTGCTCTCCTGGCTGGCCGAACTGCGCAGTCGCGGGATCGACCTGCCCGTCAGAATCGGCGTCCCCGGCCCGGCTGGCATCAAGCGCCTACTCACCTACGCCCGTCGCTTCGGGATCTCCTCCTCGGCAGGCATCGCCCAACAGTACGGCTTCTCGCTGGCCAACCTGCTCGGAACCGCAGGACCAGACCGGTTCGTCGAGGATCTGGCCGCCGGTCTGGACCAACGGTCCCACGGTGAGGTCAGACTGCATTTCTATACCTTCGGGGGACTGGAGGCCACGGCCCGTTGGGCGGAGGACTTCCGGGCCGGGGCCTAAGGGCGGCGACACCCGGGGAATGTTCGGGGCCGAGCACCGGTTGTCGCCTGTGTGAGTATTCCCCTTTCCCTTCTTGACCTTGCTTCCGTTTCCGCTGGAAGCACCATCGCCGACACCTTCCGGGGGTCCGTCGAACTGGCGCAAACCGCCGAAGCCGCAGGCTATACGCGCGTTTGGTATGCCGAGCACCACAACATGTCCACCATCGCCTCCAGCGCCACCTCGGTCCTGATCGGGCATATCGCCCAGCAGACCTCGACCATCCGGCTGGGTTCCGGCGGTGTGATGCTGCCCAACCACTCCCCGCTGGTCATCGCCGAACAGTTCGGGACCCTCGAGACCCTGTTCCCCGGGCGCATCGACCTCGGACTGGGCCGTGCTCCGGGTACCGACCAGGCCACGTTCCGTGCGCTGCGGCGTGATCCGGCGGCAGCGGATGCCTTCCCGCACGATGTCCTCGAATTGCAGGGCTACCTCACCGGGAACTCACGGATCCCTACGGTGTCCGCCATTCCGGGCGCCGGAACCAATGTGCCGCTGTACATCCTGGGTTCGAGCCTGTTCGGAGCCCAGCTGGCCGCCCAGCTCGGTCTGCCCTATTCCTTCGCCTCGCATTTCGCCCCCGATGCCCTGCACGCAGCCGTCGCCGCCTACCGGGACAATTTCCAGCCCTCCGAGCAGCTTTCGAAACCCCATGTCATCGCCGGGGTGGGGGTCGTGGCAGCCGAAACCAACCAGCAGGCACAGGCCCAGATGGAGCAGTCCAGGCGCTCTCGGGTCGCCATGTTCCTCGGTCGCGGCCGGGAGGTTCCGTTCACCGAACCCGAGATCGACATGCTGATGGAGTCCACCGCAGGCGAGCAGATCCTGAAGATGATGGCGTACACGGCCGTCGGCACCCCGGAAGCCGTCAAGGACTACCTCGAAGGCTTTGCCCAAAGCGCCCATGCCGATGAACTCATCACCGTCCACAACGCCCCCGGAGCGGCTGAGCGGCTCACCTCGATCAAGCTCACCGCCCAGGCCATGGGCCTGACCGACTGACGGCCCGTTCCCATTGCGGCCCCCACGTCCTACGCTGGAGGAATCAGCCGTGCCTCAAGGCATCAGGCCCGGCACGCGGACCAGAAGGGCAACGGCCATGAGTGGAATCTACGACGAGACGGTGTTCGACGAACTTCCCGATGACGATCTCGATGAGCCCGAAGACGGACGCTACGGCACCCCCGAGGACGGCTCCTCTGATAATCCGGAGACCATGGACCGCATCGACCCACTGCGCCGACACAGCTACCTCGTCGTGGAGGACCTGGAGGACAGCGGGGAGTCCGAGGAGAGCGACTCCGAGGACGAGACGATGGCCTCGCAATGGGAACGCGATGATGAGCAGGAAGCCGACCGGGAGGATGACGAGGACTAGCATGGCATAACATTGCTTGCTGTTTCCCGCCTCGACACCCAGGAGTGCTGTTGGTCAACCCGGTGCATCTGCACACCCTGCTGGAAGTCATCGCGCACGGCTCCTTTGCCGCTGCCGCCGTCCCCCTCGGCTATACGGCATCCGCCGTTTCCCAACAGATGACGGCCCTGGAACGCGATACCGGCGTCACACTCTTCCGGCGTTCGGCTCGGGCCATCGAGCCGACCGAAGCGGCAACGACCATGGCGCGGCACGCCCGCAAGGTCCTGATCGACATCGATGCACTCCTGGCGGCGAGCACGACGGCGGCCGGAAGGCCCGGAGCGCACCCCACCGAGGAGCTGCGGCTGGGGATCTTCCCTTCGCTGGCCACCTTTGCCCTGCCCCGGCTGCTGGGGTCGCCCGGATGGAACGATCTGGGGATCAATCTGCGCATCAGCGTGGGCGAGCCGCACCAGACGATCGCCAGCCTGCAAAGCGGAAACGAGCTGGACCTGGCCTTGGTCTTCCAGGTCGGCCAGGCGGGACTGGGCTGGCCCGGAACGATGGACCGGCAGTGGCTGGGCGATGACGACTTCCGCGTGGTCGTCCCGGCCTCGTGGAAGATCGCCGAAGGGGCGCAGGTCTCCGCCGCCCAGCTGGCCGATATGCCCTGGATCATGCACCATGCCGGCACCTCGGACGCCACCGTTATTTCCCGCCTATTCGCCTCCTGCGACCTGCATCCGCGGGTGGTTGCCTACTGCGACGATTTCAACGCGTCGTTGCACCTGGCCGGCACCGGTCTCGGCGCCGCCCTGGTCCCCGCGTTGGCGATGCAGCAGCGTCCCCCCGGCCTCGTGGTCCTCGATGTTCCCGAGATCCGGTTGGCCCGCAGCATCTTCGCCCTGCAGCTGGGCAACTCCCGAAGCCCGAAGGTCGATGTCTTCATGGACAAGCTGGCCGCAGAACTGCGCAAGATCAGCATCGTCCCCTGACGCCGCCCGGGCATTCCACGGTGCGGAGCCGCAGGACACAGCCCGGCACGATGGCCCACCTTCGGGCTTCCATCCGCCGGGGGCGGTAGCTTCAATGAATGGGACAAACGCAGGATGTAGCAAGGGGACCGGCTTCGATGACACTGGGCAACGGAACGAACGCGGCGGACGATGATCACGTTCTGATCGATGTCATGGACGGCATCGGGCTGCTGACGTTGAACCGGCCCCGACAGATCAATGCCCTCACCCGGGGGATGGTCAAGACCCTCACCGACCAACTCGAGCAGTGGCGTGAGGACCCCGAGGTCGGCATCGTCGTCCTACGCGGGGCCGGCAAACGCGGCTTCTGCGCCGGCGGCGACATCCTGGCCTTCCACACCGCGATCACCACGGGCAAGCAGCATGAGTTCCTGTCGTTCCTCGCCGAGGAGTTCCGCCTCGACGGGCTCATCGCCGCCTATCCGAAACCGGTCCTCGCCTATATGGACGGGGTCTGCATGGGTGGTGGGGTCGGGCTGGGCGGACATGCCGGGATCCGCATCGTCACCCCGCGTTCGGCCATTGCCATGCCCGAAACACGCATCGGTTACTCCCCCGACGTGGGCGGGACCCACCTTTTGGGGCTGGCTCCCGGACGGCTCGGTGAACATCTGGCCCTGACCGCCTCGACCATGGGCGCAGGGGACGCCATCCATGCCGGCTTCGCCGACTTCTGCATTTCAGAGGACTCCTTCGAGGACGTCCTGGCGGCCCTGCCCGATCTGATCGGATTGCCTGCCGACGAGGTAGCCGTCGCCTTGGAGATCCTCCACGGCACCCCGGCGCCTGCGGCGCAACTGGTCGCCGAAGCCGTCTGGATCGACGAGGCCTACGCCGCCGAGGACGTCTCGGCCATCCTGGAACGACTCGATTCCATTCCCTACCCGGGGGCAGCCGAAGCGGCCGCCGCAGTGCGCGCCAATTCGCCGCTATCCACACAGACGGCCCTGCAGGCGGTACGCGCTGCCCGCGATGAGGCCCACCTGCCCTCGGCCCTGGCCCGTGAGCTACGGGTGGCCGACTACCTGATGAAGCATCCCGACCTGCCGGAAGGGATCCGCGCCCAGATCATCGACAAGGACCGCACTCCGCGGTGGTCCCCCACTAACCCGGCAGAGGTCGACCAGCAGGAAATCGCCGCGACCATCGCCGTCGACTGACCCGTCACCGCCCGGTTATCCTCCGGGCCGTGATTCGGGCCGGTTTCCCGAGGATTCAACGAGGCTCGTGGTGCCCGTATCGGTGTCATCCACTGTCTCCCGATTCGAGTGTTGCTTGACTTGTGCCATGAGACCCGTTTCGTCCCACCGCCCCATGTCCGGGCGGTCGCCTCCGGCCTCTCCACCGGCGGATCGTTCCCCGCCAACGGTATGCTCACCCGCGCCCTGGCCCGTGACCGGCTCCAGCCAAGGAATCGGTGCGAATTCGCCGAAGTGGTCGGCGTCCGCTTCCTTCCAGTCCACTGCCCAGCCGCGCGGCGGGTCCTGCAGCAGTTCCCCGGGGCGCAGCCAGTTGAAGATGGCCGCATAGCTGCTGGTGGTCAGGTGGTCCACGCGCCGGCGCAGCATCCGCTGGTTCAGTTGCTCGGGGTTGGAAACCCCCATCGAAGCCATGATCTGCCCGGCCTCGGCGACGGTGAGCTTGTGGTAGTTGTGGACGCGGTTTCCCTTGTCATCGACGTCAACGGCACGCATGAGTCGCGGGTTCTGCGTTGTCACGCCGACCGGGCAACGGTTGGTGTGACAGATCTGGGCCTGGATGCAGCCGGTGGCCATCATCATCGAACGGGCGCTCATGGTGAAGTCGGCGCCCTGGATGAGCCGCTTGACGATGTCGCTGCCAGTGGCGACCTTTCCGGCCGCGCCCAGCCGAATCCGATCACGCAGACCGGTGCCCACCAGGGCGTTGTGCACCAGCATCAGGCCCTCGGTCAGCGGGGTCCCCACATGGTCTTCGTATTCCAACGGGGCGGCCCCGGTGCCACCTTCGGAACCGTCGATGATGATGTAGTCGGGGGTGATGCCTGTCTCGAGCATCGCCTTGCACATGGCCAACACATCGGTACGCGATCCGACGCAGAACTTGTAGCCGATCGGCTTTCCGTCGGCGAGCTCACGCATTCTCCCCACGAACTCCATCAGCTCACGGGGGGTATGGAACGCCGAATGCGAGGCCGGTGAGACGCAATCCTCGTCCATCGAGACCCCTCGCGCTTCGGCGATCTCCGGGGTGAGCTTCTCCATCGGCAGGACGCCGCCGATGCCCGGCTTCGCCCCCTGGCTCAGCTTCAGGGTGATTCCCTTGACCTGTTCGGTGGCGGCCTTGGTCCGGAAGGTCTCCGGAGCGAACTTGCCGTTTTCGTCGCGGCAGCCGAAGTAGCCCGATCCGATCTCCCAGAAAAGATCCGCACCGTGCTCGAGGTGGTATTTGCTGAGCCCACCTTCCCCGGTTTCCTGGACGAAACCGCCCAAGGCGGCACCCTTGTTCATCGCCAGCACCGCGTTCTTGGACAGTGCCCCGAAGCTCATGGAGGAGATGTTCATCAGGGAGATCTCATAGGGGTGTCGGCAATCCGGTCCTCCGATGCGCACCCGATGCGCTCGTTCCGGGGGTGCCACCGGCGCGCTGGAGTGCAGCAGGAACTCGTAGCCCTGGGCGTTGACATCACGTTCGGTGCCGAAGGCCTTGTGACTGTCGGCGCCCTTGGCCCGTGTATAGATCAACGAGCGGGTGTCGCGGTCGAAGGGTCGCCCGTCGGTGTTGCGCTCGATGAAGTACTGCTGGATTTCCGGTCGGATCGACTCCAGCAGGTAGCGCATGCGGCCCAGCACGGGGTAGTTGCGCAGGATGGCATGTTTGGTCTGGAAGAGGTCATGGAGGCCCAACCCGACCAGCAGCAACACCAGTACCCCCAGTACGATCCAGCCGGGGGTGCCGAACGAGGCGGCCACGACCGCCGCCGCCGCCAAGACGACGAATAAGGTCATAAGAAAGAAACGCACCATGGGCCTGAGCTTACTCGCCATGCCCCCATGTCGACACAACAACGCCCGGTCATGGACAATGATGGGCATGTTGGAGCATTTGGGACGGTCCGCCGCACGCTTGACGGGGCTGGTCGGCATCGCGGCGATGGCCGCGCTCCTCGTCGGCTGCTCCGCCGGAAACATCGTCGATGCCGGAGCCTCCGACGAGGCCACGGCGACTGACACGCGGACCCCTGCCGGCACTCCCCCCACCTCATCCCCGGCACCCGAGGCGAGCATCCCCGCCCACGAGTCCCCGGTGCGGATCACCAGCGAACGCGGGCTGCCCCTCTATGCCCCGGGGGATGAACTGACGCTGCAGGGTTCCGACGCCGACCCGCAGATCACGTTGACGGTCACGTCGTTGTCGGTCGAGGAGACCTGCCCGATCGACGGCGGGAAGCCCGACAATGGCCAGTTCGCCGTGCTGCAGATCGATGCCTCCTTCGAAGCATCCGACGACGCGGCGCAGCGCCCGCTGCGCCTCTCCCCGCGGATGTGGTCCTTCTACTCCACCGATGATGCCCGGTACGACGGCGAACTCGGCACCACCCCGGCCACCTCCTGCCAAAACGCCGGCACGGCGTTGCCCGCCGAACTCAAGCCAGGGGCTTCGGTCCACGGGACACTCGTCCTGGACATCCCCGAGGCGGAAGGCTCGCTCACGCTGGCCGATGTCGACACCGACATTGCCGAGTGGCAGCTGCCCTGACGAAGCAGGCCTCAGGAACGGACGTAGGCCGCCAGGTGTTCGCCGGTGATCGTCGTCTTCCCCGCCACCAGCTCAGCCGGGGTCCCCTCGAAGACCAGGGTCCCGCCGTCGTGCCCCGCCCCGGGCCCGAGATCGATGATCCAGTCGGCGTGGGCCATGACGGCCTGGTGGTGTTCGATCACGATGACCGTCTTGCCCGCATCGACCAGGCGGTCCAGAAGGC
>JBBSRM010000083.1:0-9933 GCA_038243055.1 Actinomycetales bacterium | reverse complement strand
TCCTCGAGCACCACGGCCCGGCTCGTCTTGCGCACCGAAGCGCAGATGGTTTCCCGATCCAGGGGGCGCAGGCTGCGCAGATCCACCACTTCCAGCGAGATGCCTTCCTCTTCCAGCTGCCGTGCCACTTCCAGGGCCACGGTGGTGGCCCGCGAATAGGTGATGACGCTGAGGTGCCTGCCTTCCTTTGCTATGGCCGCCTTGCCGATTTCGGCGACATGGTCCCCGTCGGGAACCTCACCGCGGGTGTTGTATAGCGCGAGGTTCTCCAGGAAGATCACCGGGTCGTCATCGCGGATCGCCGCGACCAGCAGTGCCTTGGCGTCCGCGGGTGAGGAGGGGGCTACGACCTTGAGTCCGGGGATGTGGGCGTACCAGACCTCGAGGTTCTGGGAGTGGGTGGCAGCTAGCTGCTGGCCACCACCGCCAGGCATCCGGATGACCATCGGTACGGCGCTCTGGCCACCGAACATGCCGTGGATCTTCGCTGCGTGGTTCACGATCTGGTCGATGGCTATCAGGGAGAAGTTCAAGGTCATGATCTCAACCACCGGACGCATCCCGAGCATCGCGGCGCCGACGGCGGCGCCCACGAAACCCTCTTCGGCGATGGGGGTGTCCAGCACGCGCCGGGGGCCGAATTCGGTCAACAGCCCGGCGGTGATCTTATAGGAGCCTTCGAAAAGGCCGATCTCCTCGCCGATCAACAAGACGTTCTCGTCACGGTTCAACTCGGAACGCAAGGCGTCGTTCAGGGCCTGCCGATACGTGGTGACGGTCATCTGGACTCCTTCTTCGACGGTCATGGCATGCCGGTCACTGGTTGTCCGGGCAGGGTGTCGGGCGAATTGGCGACGGGTGTGGCATAGGCGTAGTCGAAGAGCTGGTCGGGGGTTGGATCCGGGCTGGCATCGGCGAAGGCCACCGCGGCCTCGACCTCTTTACGTGCTTCGGCGTCGATCCGTTGGGCTAGGGATTCCTCCAGCACTCCCGAGGCCAGCAGCTGCCGGCGGAAAGCGGGAACCGGATCCGCTGCCTGGGCTTCCTCGACATCCTCGCGGGAGCGGTATTGGGCGGGGTCGACCACCGAGTGTCCGCGCAGACGCGAACTCATCAACTCCAGCAGGAAGGGTTTGCGTTCCTGACGGGCCCGATCCAAGGCCCGGGTTGCGGCGTCACGGACGGCCACCACGTCATTGCCATCCACGCGTTCACCGGGGATGCGGTAGGAACAGCCGCGTTTATACAGTTCGGGTTCACCGGCGGCGGCCTCGACCGTCGTGGCCATGCCCAACCCGTTGTTGATGATGACGTACACGATCGGCAGGTTCCACACGGCCGCCAAGTTCAACGATTCATGGAAGGCACCGATATTGGTGGTTCCGTCGCCCATCTGACACATGACGACTTCGGCTTCGGGGCCGGGCTCGCCGCGGTAGGTCAGCGCCAGTGCAGCCCCGGTGGCGGGAGGGAGCTGCCCTCCCACGATGCCGTAGCCGCCCAGCATGCGGGTTTCGGTGTCGAACATGTGCATGGAACCGCCGCGGCCCTTGGAGACCCCGGTGCTCTTGCCGAACAGCTCGGCCATGACCGCCCCGGTGCTCATCCCACGGGCCAGGGCGTATCCGTGGTCGCGGTAGTTGGTGAAGAGGTAGTCCCGGGGTTTCAGGGCGGTCATCAGCCCCACGACACTGGCTTCCTCACCCAGATTGAGGTGGCAGTACCCGCCGATCTTCGCCCGCTTATACATCTGGTCGGCCGTCAGCTCGAATCTGCGGATGAGTGCCATCTGCCGGTAATACCCGATGAGAGTTTCCGGGTCTTCCTCCCCGGGAGTGGGATGTTCCATCCGATCAACCATCATGTTCCTCCGTTGCTGGCCTGCCTCCGTGCCTTCCCCACTGCCGTGGCTAGGGGCCGGGGGGCTGTTCCTGAAGCCTGAAGATGCCCGAGCCCCCGCAGGTGGGGCAGTTCTCTGGCGGCTCCAGCCCGCGGGCCGGCTCACCGCAGGTCCCACATGCCCATTCGGTGGTCAGCAAGGCCACGACGTCGCGGCGGCTAACGATCCCCGCCAGGCGTCCGGTGTCCATCACGGGAAGACGTCGCATCCGCTGATCCACCAGCAGGGCCCGGATATCGGAGATCGGTGTGTCGACGGAAACGCTGATCACCCCCGGGCTCATCATCTCGGAGGCGGTACGCCCGGGTTTGGCGAGCACATCGTACTCGCTGACCAGACCCACTACGTGACCGGACTCCTCCACGACGGGCAGGGCGCTGATGCGGTGAGTGCCCAACAGTGCGGCGATCTCCTCGACCGGGGTGTCGGGGGACACCGTGAACACGGAATTGCTCATGATGTCGGCGGCCGTCGTGGGGATCCGCGTTCCGGCCGGTTCAAGATGTTCGGAAGCATCCCGGGAAACGCCTGTGCCGGTTGGTTCGCTCATACCCCTAGTGTGCCCCCGAGTCGCCCGACAAACTAGGGGCCGATCGCCGGGCGGCGATTCCGGGCTCCACAGTCCGAGTCGCCGTGGTCCAACCCGTCGGTGGCGCTCGATAGTCTGGGTCCATGCGGATTCTGCACACCTCCGACTGGCATCTGGGCCGGTCCTTCCACGGCGCCGGGCTTCTGGATGCCCAACGCGGCTTCGTCGACGCCCTGCTCGAAACGGTGAAGACCGAACGGGTCGACGTCGTCCTGATCTCCGGGGACATCTACGACCGGGCCCTGCCCTCCGTCGACGCGGTCACCGTATTCGACGACGCCATCGTGCGGTTGCGTGATGCCGGGGCCACGGTGGTGGCCACCAGCGGCAACCACGATTCGGCCCTGCGGCTGGGATTCGGCTCCCGCCTGCTCGAACGCGCCGGGCTGCACCTACGTACCCGCCTCGCCGATCTGGATACCCCCGCCCTGGTGGACGGCGACGATTTCACCCTGGCCATCTACGGGTTGCCCTACCTTGAACCGCGCATGGTCGCCGAGCAGCTCGGCGTCGAGGCACCAGGACACCAGCCGGTGGTGCGCGCGGCCATGGACCGGGTCCGCGCCGATCTGGCCGCACGACGGGCCGGTACCGGGACACCGATCCGCTCCATTGTCATGGCCCACGTCTTCGCCGCCAGCGGCCAGGCCAGCGACTCGGAACGAGAGCTGAGCATCGGCGGGCTGGACATCGTGCCGATCGAGGAGTTCCACGACCTGGACTACGCTGCCCTGGGCCACCTGCATGGCCGGCAGCGCCTCGCCGAGACCATCCGCTATTCGGGTTCGCCGATCGCCTACTCCTTCTCCGAAGCGAATCACCGCAAGGGGGCCTGGCTGCTGGACGTCACCGCCGAGGGCATCTCCTCCATCGAAGCCGTGGACTGGCCCGCTGCCACCGAGCTGCGCGTACTGCGTGGTCCCCTCGAGGAACTCCTCGCAGACCCGGCGCTGGCTGGTGCCGAAGAAGCCTGGTGCCAGGTGACGCTGACCGACCGCGACCGTCCCGCCCAGGCGATGGAACGGCTGCGCACCCGCTTCCCGAACACCCTGGTCCTGAACTTCGAACCCGAAGGCCGCCCGGCAGAGGTCGAACGCAGTTACCGGGACCGGCTGGCGGCCGCCGACAGTCCACTGGAAGTCTGCACAGGATTCATCGACCATGTCCGCCAGCGCCCACCCTCGGATGCCGAGGCCGCCTTGCTGGACCGGATCCTCGAGCAGGCCACCAGTGGGCGGGTGGAACGATGAGGGTCCACCACCTGCAGATCGCCGCGTTCGGTCCCTTCGCCGCCCGTCAGGACATCGACTTCGACGAACTCTCCACCGCTGGGTTGTTCCTGCTCAGCGGCGAAACCGGTGCCGGCAAGACCAGCATCCTCGACGCGATTTGCTATGCCCTCTATGCCGGGCTTCCCGGGGCACGGGAGGGTACCAAATCGCTGCGCAGCGACCATGCGGGCCCGGCCGATGAGCCGGAGGTCGTCCTGGAATTCAGTACCGGCGGACGCCGCTTCGAGGTCCGCAGGTCTCCTTCGTGGCAGCGTCCTTCCAAACGCGGGGCCGGCAAGACGACCACTGCCCAGGCCCAGAGCCGGCTGCGCGAACTCGTGGATGGACAGTGGAAGGAAATCTCCACCCGCAACGATGAGGTCGCCGCCGAATTGCAGGGGGTCATCGGCTTGGGCAAGGACGAATTCACCCGCGTCGCCATGCTGCCCCAGGGCGCGTTCGCCGCCTTCCTGCGCGCCAAGGACAAGGAACGCGAGGAACTGCTCAAAAAACTGTTCGACACCCGTCTCTACGGCAGCGTCGAAGCACTGCTGGCCGAGGAACTCACTACGGCCAGAACGGCAGCAGAGGAGGCCGAACGGACTCGCAGTGAAACCGTCGGTCAGCTGATCGAAGACGCAACCGCCTCTCTCTCCACCGACGGCGGGGCCTCCCCGTTCGCCCCTGACATGGGCGATACCGAGGAAGAAACGGTGCATGAGGCGGCGCCGGAGGACCTGCCCAGCGTGGAACTGCTGACGCTTTTGGATACGCGGCTGCAGGAACGCACGGCACGGTTGGGTACCGAATGGACGGGGGCAGATGCCGCCGCAACGCAGGCCCGGACCACCGCCACCGAACTCGCCGAGGCCGCCGAACGTCACCGGGCGCTGGCCGAACTGGACCGGTTGCGCGCCACGCACGCCGAACGCAGCGAGCATATTGCCGCCTCGGCCGCCACGGTGGCACTGGATGAACGGGCAGCGGCCCTCCAGCCCACTGACACGGCACGACGCCGGGCGGCCCAAGCAGTCCAGGACTCCGAGAAGACGCTGGAATCCGCCCGCGAGGCTGCCGCCCAGGGACTGGCCGTCAGCTACCTGGCCGCGGCAGGGGAGCCAGGTACTTGGGCAGAGACGAAATCCGATGACGAGCCCGCGGACGCCAAGGCAGCAGAATTGTCCCAACGTGCAGCCGAGGCGGCATCGCGCGTCACCGGTGACGCCGCAGTCCTGGAAGCCGCCCTGCCCGACGAGCGGGAACTGAGCGAACAGAGCGCTGAACTGGCGAAGGCCCAGGCCGAACATGAACGGCGTACGGTGGCGCAGGCCGAAAAACTACGCGAACAGGAGGCGCTCGCAGCCTCGTTGCCGGGGCTGCGGGAGGCAGCCGAAGCCCTGTCCGGGACGGTCGGCGGTCTGCCCGCGCTGACCTCCACTCGAGACGGTGCTGCGGACCGCGTTGCCGCCGTTGCGGCCCGCCAGACCGCCGACACTGCAGCGACCCAAGCCCATGCTGTGTGGGCCCAGGCCAAGGACGGACAACTGGCCGGCCGAGAACGTCTACTGGAACTCGGGCGGACCCGGCTGGCCCAGGCCGCTGCGGCGTTGGCCCGGGAACTGGTCCAGGGGGAGGCATGCCTGGTCTGCGGCTCGGCCGAGCACCCTGCCCCGGCCACTGTCGAGGAGGGGGAACTCGTCGAGGAAGAGGACGAGGAAAACGCCCGTCAACTGGCAGCCGCTGCCGATGCTGCCGAAGCTGAGGCCGCCTCCCGGCTCCATGGGGCCCGCGAAGCAGCCTCCCGGGCTGCGGGACAAGCAGGGGAGTCCACCGCGGAGCAGGCGGATCAGGCCCTGGTCGATGCGGAAAAGGCACTGGCTGAGGCCACCGAGTCCGCAGCACAGGCCCAACGCTCCCGGACGGCAGTTGAAGAAGCCACCGAGGAGTTCGAACGCCTGCGCACGGTCAATACCGCCGAGGCCACGGCACTGACCGTGCTAGCCGGAACGATCGAACAACTCAGCACGCGGATCACCACCCTGGAATTCCGTCTGAAGCGGCTGCGCGGCGACGAGGAATCCTTGCAGGCCCGCCACGAACTGCTGGTGGGCGCACGTCAGGTGCTCGAGGAGCTGGCCCGGGCAGCCCGTGGACTCGATGCCGCACGTGGTGCCGCCGCAACCGCCACCGCGACCTGGGAAACCGAACGGAACGCGGCCGGATTCCACGATGATGCCATCTGGGCCGGGACGCTGCTCGAGCCGGAAGCCAGGACCAGCGCCAAGGCAGGGATCGCCGAACACACGGCCGAGGGCGTGCGGATCGAGACGTTGGCGGGAACCGAAGCAGTCGCCCGGGCCAGGACCGAGGTGGAAGCGGGGTTCGCGGCCCCTGGCCAGCAGGAACTGGAGGCCGCCACGGCTGCGGCCACGGAAACCGCCACAGCACGCGACACGGTGCTCCAACGCGACGCCGTCCTGCGCTCCTATGCCGGCCGGTTCGAACGGCGCAGCGAACGCCTACGTCAACTGGAAACCAGCCAAGGCGCCGTGCTGGAACGCTACGAGCGGGTGAAGTCGCTGGCCGATATAGCCCGGGGGATGGGGGAGAACCGGTTCAAGATGACCCTGTCCACCTATGTCCTGGCCGCGCGGTTAGAAGCCGTGGCAGCCGCCGCCACCGAACGGCTGCTGGTCATGAGCGCCGAACGCTATTCGCTGGTCCATGACGACAGCCCCAAGGGCAACGCCAAATCCGGTCTGGGACTTCATGTGCTCGACGCCTGGACCGGTCAGCGTCGCGACACCCAGACGCTCTCCGGCGGCGAGTCCTTCATGGCCTCGTTGGCGCTGGCCCTGGGCCTGGCCGACGTCATCCAACAGCAATCGGGAGGCATTGACATCGAGACCCTCTTCGTCGACGAAGGATTCGGTTCCCTCGACGAAGGGGCACTCGAAACGGTCATGGATGCCCTCGACGGGCTGCGCCGTGGTGGCCGGGTCGTCGGCCTGGTCAGCCACGTCGCCGAGATGAAGCAACGCATCCCGGCCCAGCTGAGGGTCCGCAAGGAGCGCACCGGCTCCACCGCCGAAGTGGTCATGGCCGACCCGGTAGAATAGGGGGCGCAAAGGGTAGGGCGCTCCGGGTGGCTGGGACGGGCGCACCTTAGAGGACCCGTGAAACACATGAACACCGATCCCTCGGCGCCTCCCGTCGGCGCACACCCCGAAACCGGAACCGCCAGCAGTTCCAGTGGCAGCTTCCGCAGCCTGCTGGAACTTGCCGGCCCGGGATTCTTCCCGCTGGCCTTCTTCGCCCGGCTGCCACTGGCCATGCTCACCATCGGCACCCTGACACTGATCAGTACCGCGACCGGCTCCTATGCCAGCGGCGGGGTCGCCGCCGGTGCCGTGGGTGTCGGCTCGGCCATCGGCGCGCCGATGATCGGCTACGCAGCGGACCGGTGGGGCCAACGGCCCGTCCTGGTCCCCGCGGCCCTGCTGCACGCCGTCGTCGTCGCCGTGCTCATCCTCGCCGGCATCGGGATCATCGAGTCCGGATCCCAGATCCTGGTCGTCGTCATCTCCTTCGCTGCCGGGGCCAGCTGTCCCCAAGTCGGGCCTTTGGCTCGGGTGCGCTGGATGGCCCTGACCCACGGGCGGCCGCGCGGCCGGCGCGAACTCGAAACCGCACTGAGCTACGAAAGCACTGTCGACGAACTGACCTTCGTCATGGGACCGGCCCTGGTCGGCGTGCTGGCCTCACTCGTGGCCCCCTGGCTACCGCTGGCCCTGGCCGCACTGTTGACCGCGGCCCTGGTTCCGGCCTTCGCGGTCCACCCCACCGCCAATGCCATCGAACTCCAGCAGCCCGGCGCCGAACCGGTCCCCGGATCCGGGTGGATCCCCGCCCGCGTAGTGCGCGTCGGGCTCTGCGTGCTGGGTATGACCGGCATGGGCACCCTCTTCGGTTCCATCTCGGCCGGCGCCGTGTCCTACGCGGGGCTCTTCGGAAATGCCAGTGCCGGAGGACTGCTGTATGCAGCCCTGGGTCTGACTTCGGCCATCGCCGCCCTGTCCGTCTCGCTCTGGCCACGAGGCTGGGCGCAGCCGGTGCGCTGGGCAGGATGCGCCTTGCTGTTGATACCGCTGGCGCTGCTGCTGCAGGTTCCGGACACGATTGGAACGATGGTGGTGTTCCTGCTGCTGATCGGCCTGCCGATCGGCCCGATCCTGGTCACGATCTTCACCGTCGGGGGAGACGTGGCACCCATCGGGAGGATGGGCACCGTCATGACGATGCTCGCCAGCGGGATCGTCGTGGGCACCGCCATCGGCAACGGCTTCGCCGGGGTGCTGGCCGATGTGGCGGGACCGCAGGGCGCGTTCCTGGTTGCCGCTGCTGCCGCCGTCGTCCTCTTCCTCTCCGGCGCAGGAACCTACGCACTGGGTCGGGTGCGGCGCACCGAACGCGCCTAGCCCCGGGGCGATTATGAGCCCAGGGCCAACTGGACCGAGGCCGCGGCGGTGGCCACGCGGTGGCCCAGGGTATCGGCGTCGACATCATGGGCTGCCGTGGCATAGACGACCGCCAACGCGGCAGGGGTCTGGCCGGGGACCAGGAGGGCCGCGGCGATCGAAGAGACCCCCGGGATGACCTCATCCAGGCTGGTGGCATAGCCTGCCGTCCGGGCCTCGTCGGCGGCTGCACGCCACGGATGCTTCGGTGCCACCGTTTCCCATTCGGTGCGCGAATGCGCGGATTGGATCGCGATGCCCGGGGCGCCATGGGTCAACGGGTGCCGCGAACCGGGACGCTGCATGACGGTGGCCGTGCTGTGTCGGGGTTCGACGGAGACCAGGGTGATGCAGTCCTCGTGGTCCCAGACGGCCAGGAATGCCGTCATTGCCAGTTCGTTGGCCAGCGAGGTCAGTTCCGGCAGGGCGGCGCTCTGCAGGTCGCGTTGGACTCCGCGGGCCAGGGACGCCAGCCCTGGAGCCCCTTCGAGGCGGCCGGTGTTGTCCCGACGGACCAGGGCGTGATCCTCCAGGGTGCGCAGGATCCGGTAGGCGATGGAGCGGTGGACACCCAGCTCGTCCGCGAGTTCGGCGATCGTCGGAGGCTCGGGCCGGTCGGTGATGATTTCCAGGGCGCGTAGTCCCCTCGACAGGGTTTGCGCCGGCGAACCGGCCGTGGGACTCTCGGACACGGGTACCGCCTTTACCTCGGGACCGGGGCCTGACCTCTTGTGCGCCGCAGGGCCCCGGGATACGTTTGGAATAGTTCTCTCATAGAACTAGAAGTTCGAATATAGAACACCTGGGGTCGTGAAGGCAAGGTCCTGATCGCGGGCGACGGAGGATCGAGCATGGACGCGCACCCGAAGGGCGAAGTGGCCGAAGGCGCCCTTCCGCACCGGATCGCGACCACCGACCCGCGGCACTTCCGCGGCAGTCTGGGGCGCTTCGCCACCGGCGTGACCATCGTGACCTTCGATGGATCCACCAAGCGCCATGGCATCACCGTGAACTCCTTCACCTCGGTATCCATGGACCCCGCGCTGGTGCTGGTCAGCATCGCCCGCAGCACCCGCGCCCACGACGAACTCGCCGGGCGGGCGTTCACCGTGAACATCCTCGGCGCCGAGCAGCAGGCGTTGGCCCTGCACTTCGCCGGCAAGCCGGGGCCGGACCCCGTATGGGTCGAAGGCGAAACGGCCCCGCGACTTGCTGGCGTGCTGGCACATTTCTCCTGCGACCCCTGGGCCGCCTACGACGGCGGCGACCACACCCTGTATCTGGGTGAGGTCAAGGACTTCAACTACCGCACCGGTGATGCGCTGGCCTTTGCCAATAGCGCCTTCACCACCATTCCCGGCAGCCAGCTCGGAGTCGAGGAACTCCTCTGATCCTCTCGGGCGTACTGCGCTGGACGGGCCGTCGAGATCCCATGACGCGGCGGGCCGGACTGCTGCACGGAGCCGGCGTCCTACCCGCGTCGGCACCCCGGATGTCGCCGTCGTCATCTACGCGAAACGTCCGCAATGTTGACGGCAATTTGACGAACTTTTCCGCTACGATGAGTTAGATCACATTTACCGTCCGTTCGGTCGGTTATGCACCTAGCGCAGAGAGCGCAGAACACTGGAGTTCGCATGTCCCTGTCAGCAGCAG
>JBBSRM010000082.1:0-10026 GCA_038243055.1 Actinomycetales bacterium | reverse complement strand
GCCCGGTGGTCCCCCTCCCCCCCCCCCCGCCCCCCCCCCCCCCCCCCCCCCCCCCCCACCCCCCCCCCCCCCCCCCCCCCCGGGGCGGGGGCCCCCCCGCCATTCTTGCATCCAGCGTCGTGGTCGGGCTCAGCGCCAGGTTCCGACGCCGGCCACCGGGCCCGCTTCGATCCAACTCCGCAGGCCCGTATAGGAGCCGTAATCCATCGCCAGCAGGATCGGCACGCCTGCGGCGTTCAGATCCACGACGACGGCCCCCGGTTGGATGCGGATGCGCTCCTCGCCTTCGGACTCCCGCCAACCGATCAGTTCCAGCGACGTCCGGGCATACCGGTGCAGGGGCACCGGAGTCACGGAGAACAGCCGGAGGAATTCCAGGTCGGTCCCCGTATAACGACAAACCCCCATCATCCACTTCCCGGAGGAGGTGGAGATAGAGGCGTCGAAGGTACCCAGGGCGCGCCGCAGCTGATGGCGACGCACCCCCATGGCACCCAACATCATCAACAGCAAAAGCAGGGCCACAGCCAGGATGATGACGGGAATGCCGATGTCTTTCAAGGGCGGACTATCGGTTTCCTACCGTGGCGGTATCGTCGAGCTGCGCATTGTCAGCCACGATAACGACCCGGTCCTTGTCGACCGAGAAGAAACCGCCATCGGCCTGGACCGTGAACCGCTCACCATTCGAGGGCACGATGGCCAGCTCGCCGGCTGCGAGAATCGCCAGGACCGGGCTGTGCCCGGGCATGACGCCGATCTCGCCATCGCTGGTGCGTGCCTTGACCAGATCCGCTGCCCCGGACCACACGAAGTGGTCCGCGGCAACGATTTCGACTTCGAGTTCGGCCATGGCTACTTGCTCTTGCCCTGGATCTCGGCCCACTGGCGCTCGACGTCGTCCAGACCGCCGATGTTGAAGAACGCCTGTTCGGCAATGTGGTCCAGGTCGCCGTCACAGATGGCCTTGAAGCCCTCAATGGTGTCCTTGATGGCCACGGTCGAGCCGTCAACGCCGGTGAACTGCTTGGCGGTGTAGGTGTTCTGCGACAGGAACTGCTGGATGCGACGGGCCCGGGAGACGACGATCTTGTCCTCTTCGGAGAGTTCGTCGACACCCAGGATCGCGATGATGTCCTGGAGTTCCTTGTTCTTCTGCAGGATCGTTTTCACCCGAACAGCTGTGTCGTAGTGCGCCTGGCCCACGTACTGCGGGTCCAGGATGCGCGACGTCGACGACAGCGGATCGATGGCCGGGTACAGACCACGGGAGGCGATTTCACGGGAGAGTTCCGTGGTCGCATCCAAGTGTGCGAACGTCGTCGCCGGAGCAGGGTCGGTGTAGTCATCCGCGGGGACGTAGATGGCCTGCATCGAGGTGATGGAGTGGCCCTTCGTGGAGGTGATGCGCTCCTGGAGGGTACCCATCTCGTCTGCCAGGTTGGGCTGGTAGCCCACGGCCGAGGGCATGCGGCCCAGCAGGGTCGACACCTCGGAACCGGCCTGGGTGAAACGGTAGATGTTGTCGATGAACAGCAGCACGTCCTGGTTCTGCACATCGCGGAAGTACTCAGCCATGGTCAGGGCCGACAGTGCGACGCGCAGACGCGTTCCCGGCGGCTCATCCATCTGGCCGAAGACCAAGGCGGTGTCCTTCAGGACGCCCGACTCTTCCATTTCGACCCAGAGGTCGTTGCCCTCGCGGGTCCGCTCGCCGACACCAGCGAAGACCGAGGTACCACCGAAGTTCCGGGCGACACGGGTGATCATTTCCTGGATCAGCACGGTCTTGCCGACACCGGCACCACCGAACAGACCGATCTTGCCGCCCTGGATGTAGGGGGTGAGCAAGTCAATGGACTTGATGCCGGTCTCGAGGATCTCCGTGGAGGCCTCAAGGCTCGCGAACGGCGGGGGGTTGCGGTGGATGGGCCAGCGCTCGGTGATCTCCAGCTCGGAAGCGGGGACGTCGAGCGGTTCGCCGAGCACGTTGAAGATGTGACCCTTGACGACGTCGCCGACGGGCACGGAGATCGAGGAACCGGTGTCCTGGACGACGGTGCCGCGGACGAGTCCGTCGGTGGCCTGCAGCGAAATCGCGCGGACCAGATCGTCGCCAAGGTACTGGCTGGTTTCGAAGGTGACCGTATGGGTCTCGCCGTTAAGCGTGATATCTGCGGTCAGGGCGTTGTACAGGGAGGGAAGGGCATCGGCCGGGAATTCGACGTCGACGACCGGGCCAGTGACGCGCGCAATGCGCCCGGTTGCACCCGGGGCTGCGGCGGCGGTTCCCTGCTCGTTTAGTTGGGCAGTCATCTCTCTCACTTCGCTTGTATCTCTAGAGCGTGGGGGTAAATGGTGATCGGCCGGCTGCTACGCGCTGAGCGCGTCGGCGCCTGCCACGATTTCCGACAGTTCCTGGGTGATTTCGGCCTGACGGGCGTTGTTCCGAAGTCGCGTGTACTTCTTGATCAACTCGTTGGCGTTGTCCCCGGCTGCCTTCATCGCGCGCTGGCGGGCTGCCAGTTCAGATGCGGCCGCCTGCAGCATGGCTGCAAAGATCCGGGATTCGATGTAGCGCGGCAGGAGTGCGTCCAGGACCTGCTCCGGTTCCGGTTCGTACTCGTACAGCGGCAGCAGTTCGCTTTCCTCACGCACTTCCTCCTCCACGACTTCCAGGGGCAGCAGACGGATGACCGTCGGCTCCTGGAGGACCATGGACTTGAACTGCGTGAAGACAATGTGGATCTCCTCCACACCGCCTTCCTCGTAGGGCGTGTTGAAGGCCTCCAACAGCGCCTCGCCGATTTCCCGGGCCGTTTCGAACTTCGGGGCGTCGGTGTCCCCGGTCCAGACCCGCTTGTAATCGCGGTTGCGGAAGTCGAAGTAGGCCTGGGCCTTGCGGCCGACCAAGTAGCTGCTGATTTCCTTGCCTTCGTCACGCAGCAGCTCCATGAGCGATTCTGCCTGCTTGATCGCACTGACCGAATAGGCACCGGCCAAGCCGCGATCGGACGTCATCACCAACACGGCCGAGCGGCGGACCTGCTCCGGCTCGGTGGTCAGCGGGTGTTCGACCTCGGACTGGGACGCGACGGCAGACACGGCACGGGTGATCGCACGGGCGTAGGGCATTGAAGCCGAAACGCGGCTGCGTGCCTTGCCGATGCGGGAAGTGGCGATCAGTTCCATCGCCTTGAAGATCTTGCCCATCGACGAGGTCGAGGCGATCTTCTGGCGGTAGACCCGAATCTGGGCTCCCATGTTTATCCTTTCCTAGTCCGTGGATGTGGTGCCGCCACCCGCGGGTTGCGGCACCACCTCACGGAGAACGTCAGCGTTTCTGCTTGACGATCTTTTCCTGGTCGACGTTCTCTTCGCCAAGGGCGCTGTGCTCCTCGTGCCCGGGGCCAGCCAACTGTTCACCCTCGCCGAAGAAGCCCTTCTTGAAGTCCTCGACGCCGGTCTTCAGCGCCTCGAACGTGGATTCCTCCAACTTGCCCGTCTGCGTGATGGTCGTCAACACGTCGGTACGGTTGCGCAGGTATTCGAGGAATTCCTTTTCGAAGCGGCGGACGTCCTCGACCGGGACTGCGTCCAGGTGGCCGTTCGTGCCGGCCCAGACGGAAGCAACCTGCTCGGCGACCGGGTACGGGGCGTACTGGCCCTGCTTGAGCAGTTCCATCAGGCGGGCGCCACGGGTCAGCTGCTGCTTGGTCGCGGCGTCCAGGTCCGAGGCGAACATGGCGAAGGCCTGCATGTCCCGGTACTGTGCCAATTCCAGCTTCAGCGTGCCCGAAACCTTCTTCATCGCCTTCGTCTGCGCCGAGCCACCCACGCGGGACACCGAGATGCCCACGTCGACTGCCGGACGCTGGTTGGCGTTGAAGAGGTCCGACTGCAGGAAGATCTGTCCGTCGGTGATGGAGATGACATTGGTCGGAATGTAGGCCGACACGTCGTTGGCCTTGGTTTCGATGATCGGCAGACCGGTCATCGAACCGGCACCGAGCTCGTCGGAGAGCTTGGCACAACGCTCCAGCAGGCGGGAGTGCAGGTAGAACACGTCGCCCGGGTAGGCCTCGCGTCCCGGCGGACGCCGCAGCAGCAGGGAAACGGCGCGGTAGGCTTCGGCCTGCTTGGACAGGTCATCGAAGACGACCAGAACGTGCTTTCCGCCGTACATCCAGTGCTGGCCGATGGCCGAGCCGGCGTACGGTGCCAGGTACTTGAAGCCTGCGGGGTCCGATGCCGGGGAGGCCACGATGGTGGTGTACTCCATGGCGCCATGCTCTTCGAGCGACTGGCGGACAGCGGCGATCGTGGAGGCCTTCTGGCCGATGGCCACGTAGATGCAGCGCACCTGCTTCGTGACATCCCCGGAGGCCCAGTTGTCCTTCTGGTTGATGATCGTGTCGACGGCCAGGGCGGTCTTGCCCGTCTGGCGGTCACCGATGATCAGCTGACGCTGGCCACGGCCGACGGGAATCATGGCATCGATGGCCTTCATGCCCGTCTGCATCGGCTCACTGACCGACTGGCGCTGCGTCACGCCGGGAGCCTGGAGCTCCAGCGGACGGCGGCCTTCGGGGACGATCTCGCCCATGTCGTCGATGGGTTCGCCCAACGGGTCGACGACGCGACCCAGGAAGTTATCGCCCACGGGCACGGAGAGAATCTCACCGGTGCGGTGGACTTCCTGGCCTTCTTCAATGCCTGCGAAGTCACCCAGGACGACGACGCCGATATCACGGGTGTCGAGGTTCTGTGCCAGGCCCAGCGTGCCGTCTTCGAAACGAAGAAGCTCGTTGGCCATTACGGAGGGAAGACCCTCCACCTTTGCGATGCCGTCACTAGCCGTGGTCACGCGACCGACCTCGACGCGCTCCGCGTTGCCCGGGTCATAGGACGCGGCGAAGTCTGTCAAGGCGTTGCGGACGTCATCGGCGTTGATGGTCAATTCGGCCATCTGCAGTCCCTGCTCTCCTAGATTGTGGTTTCCGACCTGTGTTGCCGGTGGAAACCGGGGTTTGTTTCAGTCTGTGGTGTCGGCGGCCAGCCGCCCTCCCGCAGGGGGAGGGCTAGCTGGCCAACCGACGACGGAGTTCCGCGAGCCGCGTGGCCGCGGTTGCGTCAACAACCTCGTCACCGACGACTACCCGGATGCCTCCAACTAGTGATGGATCCACTGCGGCGTTGATCTTCAGATCGCGTCCGTAGAGCTTGTTGAGCCCTGCCTGCAGTCGGTTGAACTGTTCGTCAGTCAACGGACGGGTGGCGCTGACATGCGCAATCCACCGCTGCTGGCGCTTGGCCACCAACTCCACGAACTTCTCCACGAGTGTCGCCGGCTTCAGACCACGGGGGGCCTGGACTGCCTGGGCGATCAGGACTCGTGCGACCTCGCCGGCCTGCGGGGACACCTTCAGCGCAAGTTTGCGCTTGGCGTCGTCCGGGGCCTGCGGGTCATCGAGCGCACGCTGCAGATCATGACTGGACCCCACAACCCTGATGAAGCCGAAAAGATCGTCTTCCAGGGCTTCGAGACCGGCTGGTCCCTCTGCTTGGCGCTCAGCCACGCTGATGGCCGCCGTGGCGGCCAGCGTTTCGAGTGCATCTCCGATGTCACGTGCCGAGCCCCACCGGGAACCGGCGAGGCCGACCACGATGGATTCGGCCTCCGCGGAGACCTTGCCCCGCAGTAGCCGGGACGTCAGTGCGGTCTTTTCCTCGGTGCTGCGCGCTGGATCGGTCAACGCACGGCGCAAGCCGGCATTGGAATCCAGGATGCTCAACACACCAAAGAGATCCTCGGCGAGCGGCAGCCCGACCGTGGGCAGTTTTGCCTCAAGGTCGGACTGGGCCGCTGCCAGGGACTGGCTCGATACACCTGCCATTAGTTCGATGCACCTGCGCTCTGCTCGTTTTCGAGGTCGCTCAGGAAGCGGTCAACCACGCGGGCCGAGCGTGCATCGTCGTCGAGGGACTCGCCCACGATGCGGCTGGCCAGCTGGGTTGCCAGCGTTCCGACTTCCCCCCGGAGGGAGACGACGGCTGCCTGGCGTTCAGCCTCGATCTGGACCTGTGCCTGAGCGGTGATGCGTGCGGACTCTGCCGCCGCCTTCTCCTTCAGGTCGGCCAGGATCTTGGACCCCTCGGCACGGGCTTCCTCGCGAATGCGATTGGCTTCCGTGCGGGCGTCCAGCAGCTGCTGCCGGTACTCCTCGAGGGCTGCGTTGGCTTCTGCCTGTGCGGCTTCTGCCTTCGCAATCCCGCCCTCGATGGCTGATGAGCGTTCCTCGTACGTCTTCTCGAATGCCGGAACGGCAAACTTGTTGACGATGTACAGCAGAACGAGGAACGTCACCAGCGTCAGTGCGATTTCCCACACGTTGGGGACGAGGGGGTTGACTTTCCCCTCAGCCGCGCTAATTGCTGCGTAGATCATGATTCACCCGTCTTTCTTAGACTCTAAGCTTCGGTTTCCTGATATGGAACCGAGGTTTAGACCTTGCCCCAGATGAAGGCGAAGACGAGGCCCAGGATGGCAAGAGCTTCGGTCAGCGCCAGGCCAAGGAAGGCGATCGGCTGCAGCACGCGCTGTGCCTCGGGCTGACGTGCGACGCCGTTGATGTACGCGGCGAAAACGAGACCCACGCCGATGGCACCGCCGATTGCAGAGAGGCCGTAACCGATGGCGTTGAGGCTACCGTAGATTTCCATTTTGTTCCTTTCAGAATGCCGGAGTGGCAGGGTGTTGGATACAGGTTGTTCCCCCGAGGGGGAATGGTTCTTAGTGTTCTTCGACCAGCGCGCCTTGGATGTAGATGGCTGTCAGCAGGACGAAGACGTAGGCCTGGAGGACCATGATGAGGACTTCGAAGATCCCCATGGCCACGCCGCCAGCGAAGGTCAGCACGCCCAGGCCCTTCAGGAAGGCGCCGCCCTCCACGAGCATGTAGGACGTGCCGGCGGCAGCGAGTATCACGATCAGGTGGCCGGCCAGCATGGTCGCGAACAGACGAAGGCTGTGCGTAAGCGGGCGGACGAAGAAGTTGGAAATGATCTCGATGACGATGATCAGCGGCAGGATCGCCTTCGGGACCCCCGAAGGGACCACGGCCAGCTTGAAGTAGGACATCCCGTGCTTCTTGAAGCCGAGGTAGATCCAGTACACGTAGACGATGCCGGCCAGGGCGTAGGCGGTGCCCACATGCGATGGCGTGGGCAGCTGGAGGATCGGTACGACGGCGAAGAGGTTGTTCACCAGGATGAAGAAGAACAGGCTCATCAGCAGCGGGACGTAGGGCTTGAAGTCCTTTTCGCCGATGACGTCCTTGCCGACCGAGTTACGCACGAAGTTGTACGAGAGCTCACCGAGGAACTGGAATTTGCCTGGAACGATTTTGCCGCGCCGGGAGGTGGCCATGAAGAACCAGGAAATGAGAACGACGGAGAGGATGACCAGCAGCATCTGCTTGCCGAAGCCACTGCCGTAATCGGCTCCCCACGGGATGATTTCGGGAAGGTGCATGTCCTCTAGGCCGGGGGCTTTGAACCCACCTTCTGCGGGGGCCGCCGGAAGCGCAAGCGCGATCAACGCGGTTCCTCTCTGCTGTGTCCGTCATTGGGCAATATCGTTGGAAAGCCGTTCAGCTTTCCCAACGGATGAAGTTTTAGGCTCTTACTCGTCCGCACCAGAAACCGGCCCGGGAGCACGATCTTTTCGGTGGAGGACTGCCAGGTAATATCCGGCGGCGGCTCCAAGAAGGGCACCTGCCAACCAGATCCAGCGGGCATGCAACAAGAAGTCCAACAACCACCCTATCAAACCCCACGCGATGATCCCGCCAACGATGTAGTTGACGTTTTCCCGGAAGGGTGAGATTCCTGCGCCTTGGGTGCGATCGCCGTTTGGTTGAGACATCAGGCCCCACCCGTTCCGGTGTCTGTGGAAGGAATCGGGTCGTTGTACAGCTGCAGGCGCAGCTTGGAGAAGGCGCGCAACTCCACAACCTGCCAGATCACCACGGCGGAGACGACGCCCACCAGCAGCCACGTCCCATCGGCCCAGGCCGGAAGGCCCAGGCCAAAGGCGAGCACGCCGAGCAGGACGACCTTCACCACGTACCCGATCATGAACGCCCCGAAGGCGGCGGAGGGATCCCGCCGACCGACCAGATGTCCGATGGCCAGGCTGATGCCGAAGAAGATGATGACCACGACGACCGATCCCACTGCGCTTCCCGCAGCGGCCGGCCCGGCGACCACCCAGCCCACGAGGCCCAGGAGGACGGCGGCTATGCCGGTGACGACGGAACAGGTACGCAGGATCGCCAGCCAGGGAGACGCGGTCTCCCCCGACTCCTTGACGACGCCTACGCCGCCCGAGCCAGTCGCCTGAGGCATGTACATCCCATCTTTGTCGCCTCCCCCGACACGACAAACCGAGTCGTTGAAGGGTGGGGGCAGCAGTTCAACTTACGTGTTTCCGCTGGAAACCTCGTCCGATTCTACACGAGATAGAAAAGCATTCTGAACCGGGGGTGTCTAGGCCACGACGCTGTGGCGCAGCCGTCCGATCCAGGCTGGACTGGAGAGGTAGGTCAGAACCACCAGCAGGCTGAAAATGCCCCAGAGGTACTGTCCCCACCCGTTCGACAGCACGGCCAGCATGGCGCCGCCGGCACACAGGGCGGTGGCCGCGGCCACCATCAGCGCGGAGGCGAGGTGGCTGAGGCCGACGTCGGTCAGTCGCTGGTAGACGTGCTGGCGATGGGCTGCATACCACCGTTCCCCGCCACGGATCCGCACCAAGAGGGTGTAACCGGTGTCCGCCAGGTAGATGACCACCGGGCCTAGCAGGTAGCCGGCTTCCATTCCGTTCAGGAAGGCCGCGGCACCCAGCGCCGCCAACGAACCACCCAGGAGGTAGCTGCCCACGTCCCCGAGGAAGACGTGCCCCCGACCCAGGTTCCAGGGGAGGAAGGAGGCGAAGGCTGCGGCGACGACCAGGGACGGGGCAATGAGCCAGGCCTGGCCATCGATCGCACCGGCACCGGCGAAGAAGAGTCCGACGACCATCCCGTGCAGTCCGCTGATCCCGTTGATGCCATCCATGAAGTTGGCGACGTTGATGTAGGCGGTCAGCGCCAGCGCGCCGACGAGGATCCACCACCAGGAGCTGCCGGTGAGGACGACCATCGCCGTCGTACCTGCGGCACCGATGATCAGCTGCAGGGAGAAGCGCCAGCCCACCGAAACCCCGCGGTAGTCCTCGATCCAGCCCAGGACGGCTGCGGCGAGGGCGACACCGGCGACGACGGGGAGCAGCCCCCCTGAAGCGTTGTCCGCGGTCAACCAGATGATCGCAAAACCGAGCATGATGGCCACGGTGATGGTCAGGCCCAATCCTCGGACTGCGGTGATCGTGTGCGAGGAGCGGTCGTTGGGTACGTCGATGACCCCCATGCGCTGCAGCAGCGGAATGAGGGCGAAGGGCAGCAGGACGCCGGCTACGAACGCGACGGCGATGGCCAGGATGTCGGTTCCAGGCACTACACGGCGCCCTGTGTGCCCTGACCGGGGCCGTCGTTGAGGCCCTGACGGTGTTTCCACTCCCCCAGGTCCATGACTGCCGGATCCAGGACGTCGATATGGGCATGGGAGATCTTCGGGTGCAGTGGGCGTTCGTCGCCTTCACCTTCCCCGATGAGGTCCTCGTGCAGCTTCTCCCCCGGGCGCAGGCCGGTGATTTCGATCTCCACGTCCTTGCCGCTGAGCTGGATCATGTGCTCGGCGACATCGAGGATGCGTACCGCCTTGCCCATGTCCAGGATCATCACTTCCCCACCGCGACCGATCGCGCCGGCCTGGATGACCAACTGGCAGGCTTCGGGGATGGTCATGAAGAACCGGGTGGCCTCGGGGTCGGTGACGGTGACCGGGCCTCCCTTGAGGATCTGTTCGGTGAACAGCGGCAGCACGGAACCGCGGCTGCCCAGCACGTTGCCGAACCGCACCGAG
>JBBSRM010000081.1:0-10035 GCA_038243055.1 Actinomycetales bacterium | reverse complement strand
CCCATGATGGTGTCCGGGTCGTTGGAGCTGCGCACGTGCAGGCTGCACAGCTCGGCGCTAACGACCAGGACGACGGCGCCCGGTTCGGCTTCGCAGAAGCTCTTGGCGGCTCGTAGGGCGGGGAAGGCCGCATAGCAGCCCATGAAACCCAGGTGGTAGCGCTGGGTGGAAGGGGATAAGCCGAGGGCCCGAACGATCTGGTAGTCGGGCCCCGGGTTGTAGAAGCCGGTGCAGGAGACGGTGATGACATGGGTGACGTCCGCGGGGTCCAGATCGGGACAGGCGGCCAGTGCCGAGCGGGCCGATTCGATGAACAGCGCCTTGGCTTCCCGGGCGAAGACGTCGTTGCGGACCTTCGTGCTGGGCCTGAGCAGTTGCGTGGTGGCCGCGTCGAAAAACACCGGATCGGTTTCGGTCTGCTCAAGGCTGAGTTCGGTCAACGCGGTCCGCCGGGTGGAGATGGCCGAGGAGTTGAAGGAGGTTTGGGTCAGCCGCTGTCCCAGCCGGGTCAGGCCGGGTTGGGCGGCGAAGACATCGCGCACCTGGTCCTGATACAGGACCGTTTCCGGGAGGGCTGTCTGGATGGTCCTGAGGGTCACTGTCATGGGCCGAGCGTATCCGGGCTGACCTGAGTGGTAAAGCGAATGCGGTCGGTGGACGATATCGATGGGGTCTGGCACCGGATCCGTCCGCCGACCGCACGGGGGCCCTACTGGGTGAGCTGGCCGGAGAAGAGCGCGTCCTCATGCTCGAGATCAACCATGTACGTCGGCGTCACGTGGTCGAGTTCCCCGCGGGGATGCCGAAGGCGACGCGGGTACTCTGCTTCTTGCCCGGCAGGACCTTGCCCCGGGAGAACCCGTCGATTTTTCAGGTGAAGACCTCCTCGGCCTGGGTCCCCTCGGTCGCGTCCTCGCCGGATTCCTCCGGAGCTGCCTCGGTGGACTGGTATTCGGTGGTCTTCGCCACGGCTTCCGCCGCCGGGGTGGAGGCCGTGTCGACATCGGTGCCGGCCTCCGGGCCGCCTGAGGTGGTGCAGCCGGTCAGTGCCAGGCCGGTGGCGAGCGCCAGGGCCGCCCACGTGTGGTTTTCGTGTTCATGGTTCCTCCCCGAAAGGGTGCGCCGCGGTTGCGGTGCGGTGATGATGATGACCGGAATCCGTCTCTTCCAGTCAGTCCAAGTCACCAGATGCCTCCGACATTTTGGAACCGTCCGCGTGGAACCCGGATTCCGCTGAGCGACATTTCGTGCCTATGGTGGAAGGCGAAGGCCTTGTCCTGCGGCTGCCGCCGCGCCATCGAACCCAGGGAGTCCCCATGCAGCAGATCATCCCCACCCGCCATCTTTTCGGCCCTGGCCCCTGCAACCCGTATGCCGAAGCGACAGCTGCGCTCGGCCTACCACTGCTGGGACACCTCGACCCGGACTTCATTGCCCGGATGGACCGGACCTGCGAAGGCCTACGGACCCTGTGGGGGACGAAGAACACGAGGACCCTTCCGCTGAGTGCCACCGGTTCGGCCGGCATGGAAGCCGCCTTCGTGAACACGATCAACCCCGGTGACGTTGCGGTGATCGCTGTCAACGGCCTCTTCGGCGAGCGGATGTGCGAAGTCGCTTCCCGCGTGGGCGCCGAGGTGGTCCGGGTCGACCACGAGTACGGGACCCCAGTCGACGCCGAACGTGTCGCCGCCGCGCACCCGAACCCGAAGGTCATTGCCGCCGTCCACGCGGAGACGAGCACCGGTGTCGTTTCCGACATCGCCGCCCTGGGTGCGATCAAGGGGGATGCCCTGTTGATCGTCGACGCCGTCACCTCCATCGGAGGCATGCCGATCGAAGCCGATCAGTGGGGCATCGACGTCGGCTACGCCGGCACCCAGAAGTGCCTGGGCGTCGCCCCGGGCATGGCCCCGTTCACCATTTCCGACCGGGCCTTCGAACGTCGTGTGCAGAAGCCACAGTCCTGGTACCTCGATCTGGGTCTGCTCGGTGGCTACGCCACCACCGGTTCCACCGGTGGTCAGCGCACCTACCACCACACGGCCCCGGTCGCGATGGTCGCCTCCCTGGAGGCGGGGATCGATCGTGTCCTGGCCGAAGGCATCGAAGCCGTCACCGCACGCCATCAGGCAGCCGGTGCCGCCTTGCAGAAGGGCCTGCAGGAGATGGGACTGGAGCTTTTCGCCGCGGAAGGCCACCGGTTGCCGCAGTTGACGACCGTCAAGGTGCCCGAAGGTGTCGACTCGGCTGCGGTGCGGTCATACCTGCTGAAGATCTATGGCGTCGAGATCGGCGGAGGTGTCGGGCAGTATGCCGCGACCGTCTGGCGGATCGGCCTGATGGGTCCGAACGCGAACATGGATTCCGTGGCGCTGATCCTGGGCTCGCTCAAGGACGCCATCGCCAACAGCTGAGCCTCATCGGGTCCGCGGGCCGGGGTTGAACGGGATCGGAACTACTTCTTGATCCTGGTCAACGCCGGCCCTTTGTGCATGGCGATGTGGTCGGTCTTGTCGCTGCGGATCTCGTATTGGGGATCATCCGGGGAGCACCGGCGCATATGGCCCTTGTACTCGACGTCCTTCGTATGTTTTTTGGTGATGACCCCGCTGACGCGGCCGGCTTCCGAATC
Organism: Actinomycetales bacterium; assembly: GCA_038243055.1. Taxonomy (GTDB): domain Bacteria; phylum Actinomycetota; class Actinomycetes; order Actinomycetales; family Micrococcaceae; genus Arthrobacter_H. Next base: position 7,400 of record JBBSRM010000081.1, on the reverse strand, counting down.
CCAGGAAACGTGGTCTCCGGTGGAAAAGGTGGCTGACATGGTGGCCTCCAATGAGCCTCGGGTGTGGTCCTTGGTATCTGGACTGCCGAGCCTACCCCCGGCACCTAGATCAGGGAACCGAGCCAGAACCCGCCGCCGGCTGCTGCCACGCAGAGGACTGCCATCCCCAGACCATTGGCAAGGGACGCCAGATACCGGCGCTCCTGCAGCAGGCGAACGGATTCGAAGCTGGCGGTGCTGAAGGTCGTATATCCGCCCAGGAACCCCGTACCGGCGACGAGATAGACCGTATCGGGAACGATGAAGGCCATCGACAACCCGAGCAGCAAGCCCAGCACCAATGAACCTGAGACGTTGATCAGCAGGGTTCCCAACGGGAAGGAGGCCCGGGTATGGGACTTGACGAATCCGTCGACGAAGAGCCGGGTGGCGGCCCCCAGACCGCCGGCCAGCGATAGGGCGATGAAGAGCAGCGGTGTCATGATCCGGCCTCCCGACGGGGCCGTCGCCAACTGGCGGCCGCGATCCCTGCCCAGGTGGCTGCGGCGCCGATCAACACGGTGGCCGCGATCAGGAGGATGCCCGTCGTTGGACCGGCTGCGGGCCCGTGGCCGCCGAACAGCCACATGGCATCGACGGCGAAGGCACTGTAGGTCGTGAACCCGCCGCAGAACCCGGTGCCCAGCATCAAGCGCAGGGTACGCCGGGCGCCGTCGTCGTTCCCGGCCCGCAGCAGCGATTCCAACAACAGGCCCAACAGGAAGGCGCCGGCGATGTTGATCATCAGGATCGTGGTGGGCAGACCGCCGATCCCGGGGAACGTCAGGACCAGGCCTTCGCGTGCTGCGGTGCCGAACATCCCGCCGATCACGACAAGCCCCAGATGGCGCCAGTTCAGATGCGAGGCCCGACTCAAGACCACACGCCCGAACTACCGCGGCGGTGGCTGCCCAGCAGGTGGGTGTCCACGATGCCCACGGCCTCTATGAGGGCGAACATGGTGGTCGGACCCACGAAGGAGAAGCCCTTCTTGCGCAATGCCTTCGACAACGCAACGGATTCGGCCGAGGTGGTGGGGACCTCCTCCATCGTGACCGGGCGTGGGGTGGTCTCCGGTTGGAAGGACCAGACGAATTCAGCGAGTCCGCCCTCTTCGCGCAGCTTGATGGTTGCCGCGGCATTGCCGATCGTGGCCCGGATCTTGGCCCGGTTGCGCACGATGCCGGCATCGGTCAGGAGGCGTTCTACGTCGTCCTGGCCGAAACCGGCCACCTGCTCGGGATCGAAACCGGCGAAGGCGGCACGGAAGTTCTCCCGCTTGCGCAGGATCGTCGCCCAGGACAGACCCGATTGGAAGGCCTCCAGACTGAGTCGTTCGAAAAGGCCCTGCTCATCGCGGATCGGCAGACCCCATTCGGTGTCGTAGTATTCGCGCAGCATGCCCTCGGTGGCCCAGGCAGGTCGCAGCAGTCCGTCCGGACCCCGGACGGGTCCGGCCGCGGGCACGGGTCCCTGCGTGCCGGTTGCTGCCATGTGTTCGTCCTTCGGATTGCTGGTGTCCGTCGTCGTGTCCCGAGGACCGGTGCGCTGCCCTGACGGCTGGTTGTGTTTGCCCTTCACAGGTTACCGCCCGTGGCGCTGCCGCACATGACCCTCCGAGGGCCTGCCACCGGTTGCCTTTCCGGTAAACTGCCGGAAATGGCTTCCACCTTCGTAGACGTCTGGCTCAAGCCCCTGGCAGTCAACATCGCCGGGTGGCTTTTGCTTGCCGTGGGATTGCTGGCCCTGGTTCTGCCAGGCCCCGGACTGTTGTGCCTCGTGGCGGGGCTGGCCGTGCTGTCCACCCGCTATTGGTGGGCCCATAAGCTGATGCACCCGGTCAAGGCGCGGGCCTACCGGCTGGCCGCCGAGAGCGTGAAAACCCGCTGGCGGATCTTCTGGAGCTCGTCCGGCGCGATCCTGTTGCTGGCGATCGGGCTGGTCTGGGGGCTGCGCCCACCGTCCCCTGCCTGGTGGAAGTGGCCCGAGGACTGGTGGCTGCTCGGCGGATGGGGCACCGCCGTCTCGATCATGGTCTCCGCCGGATTCGCGCTCGGGCTGATCACCTACAGCCACCGACGGTTCGGGTTGCCGATGAAGGCCCGCCGCATCGCCGTGCACCGCCTGGCCGTGCGGCGGCATCACCGGCACGATCACAAGGGAACCGGTCGCAAGGATCCCTAGGCCAGGCGCTCCTTGACCAAGGCGCTGGTGGCCTTGCCGTCGAAGCGTCCGGCGACTTCGGCGGTGACCGTCTTCATGACCTGGCCCATCTGGCGCATTCCCGGTTTCACCCCGTCGACGGTCTGATCGGCAATGGCCTGATCCACGATGACGACGACGTCGTCCTGCGTCAGCGGTGCCGGCAGATAGGACTCGATGAAGGTTGCTTCGGTGGTTTCCTGCTCGGCCCGCTCCGGCTGGCCGGCATCGGCGTAGGTCTTTGCGGTTTCGTGCCGGCGGGACGCCTCTTTCTGCAGGAGGGCGGTGACCTGCTGGTCGTCCATCTCCATCGGGGTCTTACCGCCCTTTTCGCGGGTGTTGATTTCACCCAGGACGTTGCGCAGCGTCATCAGTTCCGACTTGTCGCCCGACTTCATATGAGCGGTCATGTCGATGCGGAGTTGTTCCTTCAGCGTGCTCATGGGGCGGCCTTTCGTGGCGGTGGTGCCGAAGCGGATGCTTCGACCATTATCGCGCACCCGGAAACCGGTGCCGGCACGACGGTGGTGCGGGACTCAGATGGTGCTGTCTGGGACGGGGACCGTCTGCGGAGCCGGCTGCTTGAAGTGTTGGAGGCCGAGGGCATCGACCGTGCTGGCGAGACGGTGGAGGCCGATGATCGCGGCGATCCATCCGGCCAGGATCAATACGGCGCCCAGGAACATCAACACCAGCGGTCCCGAGCCCGGCCCGTTGGAAACGCCATAGAAACTGGCGGCCATGGAAGATGCGGCCACGCCGGCACCGGCCAGCAGGGCCACGGGGCCGGCGACGAGGGCTGCCAGAAGTCCTCCGACCAGCAACGGGGCGGAACGACTGGGGCGCCGGATCATGTGTTCACCGTGGCGGAGTAGTCCATGGTGGCGAAGAGCCCGCCGAGGGCGATGATGAAGATGATCAACAGGATCCAGCCGATGAGAGCCAGTGCGTTGATGATGAGGCCGGCGATGGCCATGCTCCTGCCGGCGGGTTCGCGCTTGAGTCCGATGACGCCGAGGATCAAACCGATGATGGGCACGACGCCGGTGAAGCCGGTGAAGATCGAGACGAGCCCGAGGACCAGGGACGCGATGCTCATTCCCCGTGGTGGGGGAGCCTGGTACTGGCCGTAGGGCTGTTGCGGGTATTGCTGCGGGTATTGCCCCGGGGCCGTCATGGTTCCTCCATCGATGCTCTGTGCTGGCGTGCTGGCTTCCACGGTAGGCGAGGCTTCGGGCGGGCACCAGTGCGAGACGGCCCGTGTCCCACTGCGCGAAGGAGTCAGCGCATCCCGCCGGCTTCCGCAGCGTCCAGGTCCAGTGCGCGGACTTGTTCCGCGAAGGCGACAGCGAGCACGTCGTGCCCTGCTTGGGTCAGGTGGACCTGGTCCGCCATCAGCCCGGTGAGGTGGTATTTAGTCAGCCAGTGTCCCGCGCTGACGAAGGTGATTCCCTGTTCCCTGGCGTAGGTACCCAGCAGGGCATCCACTGCCACGCGGCGGGCTGAGCCGGGAGCCGTGGATCCTGCCAGGGGGCCCACCATGAGCAGGTGCGACGTCGGATACCGTGCCTTCAGCGTGCCCACGGTCTCCCGCGCACCCAGCAGGATCCGGGCGTCTGAGGCGCCGATCCTTGCGTCGTTGCCGCCGCCTTCCAGAACGATCAATGCCGGTGCGGTCTCAGGCAGCGTCCACTGGTGCTGCTTCAAGGCCGATGGATAGTTCAAGGCGCCGGCACTGTTGGAAGCCACGTAGCCGGTACCGCCGGCTCCCGAGAACCGGACATCGTAACCGGCGGCACGCAGTGCGGTCTGTGTCCAGGTGCGGCTCCCGGACACCCGCGCGGCCCCGGCGGACTGGGAGTCACCGATGAGCACGGCAATGCGGCGCGTTCCGACGTGTTGGTCTCCAGCCGCCACACCGGTCAGCGTGTTCCCGGGGACGGCGTCGAACCCTGTACCGGTTGCTGCCGAAACCGGGTTTCCAACGGCAACGGAGGCCACCAGCAGCGTTCCGAGAAGCAGCGTGGCCCCACGGGTCAGTGCCGTCCTGGCCCTTCCCGGCGTCTCTCGTTTCATGCGTCCCCCTGCAGCAAATACCCTGACGGCGCGAAGGGCGGTATCTCCGTCGGAGCGGGAGCACCGGCCCAGCCGTGAGCTCATCATGCGGGGGCCGGCTGGGGAGAAGCTGGGAAACAGCTAACGATTGGGGACACCGTGCTTCAGGAGGGACCTTGCCAACGTTTACTTGAAAGTCATATAGAATTCGCCAGACGTGCGAATGGTTGCACGACCAGGCCATCCGGTCGGGGCTCTTTCCAGGGGGAAAATTGAAGAAGTTCCTGAGCGGGTTCGCCGCTATCGCGGTAGCCGCATCATTGGTTCTGTCCGGCGTCCAGATTGCCGCCGTGGCCCAGGCGGCTCCGGCATCGGCATCGGTCTCCGTCGTCGCGAAAAAGGCAGCCCCGGCGGTGGCCATTCGCAAGATCCCGAATAAGACGGTCAAGGGGTCCGCGAAGGCGAGGATCAAGCCGATCGTCTCGGCGAGGAAGGGGACGAGAGTCGTCTCGAAGCGACTCAAGGTCGTCGGGGGACGCAAGACCCTCACCCGGAGTTCTTCGGCGATCTCGCTCAAGGCGGGAACCTATCGGGTCACCACGACGGTGAAATACAAGGTCGGCAAAGCCAAGCAGCGCACGACCAGCAAAGCCCAGACTTTGCTGGTGAAGAAAGCCAAGAAGGCTTCCGTGTCCAGCAAGCGCATCAAGGACAAGAACTGCCCCGCGGGCTACCCGGTGAAGGGCAACCGCACCGGCAGCAATAAGGAATGGAAATACCACGTCAAAGGCGGGCAGTACTACAAGAGAACCGCTCCCGAGGAGTGCTTCAAAACCACCTCGGATGCCCGCAAGGCCGGCTATCGTGCTTCCAAACGCTAGCAGTCGTTCGTGAACAACGCTCCGCGTCGTCCGCTCGCGTGGTTGCTGGCCGTTGGGCTGGCAGCGGCACTCCTGGTCCCGGCACTTCTCGACGGCACGACGCCGGTGCAGTCATCGGCGGGCTCCTTCTCTTCGCCGTCTTCGTCGGGGACCTTCGAATCACAGCGCACTGCCCTCGTGCTTCCGGCATCGACCGGCTATCAGAAGGTCAAACCGGGCCCGAAGCTAGCCGGGTCCTCGGCCCGCAGCGTGCTGAAGGCATTGCCGGTGAAGGGCAAGGCCGCGGCCACCGGCTACAACCGGAACGGTAAGTTCGGCAACGGTTTCAAGGACTTCAACCAGAATAAATGCGACGAACGCCAGGACACGCTCAAACGCGATATGTCGCGGGTGAAGTACAAGAACCGTCAGCGCTGCCAGGTGGCCTCCGGCCGGTTGGACGACGCCTATACCGGGCGCGCTGTCAATTGGAAGGTCAAGGCCGGCTCGGTGGACATCGACCATGTGGTCGCACTGAAGAATGCTTGGATTTCCGGCGGGCAGAAGCTCTCGCAGAAGCAACGACAAGCCCTGGCCAACGACCCGCTGAACCTCATGGCCTCTTCGGCTTCCGCCAATCGGTCCAAGGGCGATCGAAATGCCGCCGAGTGGTTGCCGTCGAATAAGGGATTCCGCTGCCAGTACGTCGCCACCCAGATCAGCGTGAAGCGCAAATACGCGCTCTCGGTCACGACCGCGGAGAAATCCGGGATGTCCCGGGTACTTCGTTCGTGCCCGAAACAGCGTGCCGCGAAAGTCACGCCGATCAAGCCTGCCGGCAAGTCTTCGTCGACCACTCGGAAGCCGGCCCCGAAGAAGGCCACGAAGACAACGACCCGTAAGGTCCACCCGGGGGCCTTCTGCTCCCCGCGCGGGGCGAAGGGCCTGGGCAAATCCAACGGCAAGGTCTACACCTGCAAGACCAGCAAGACCGACACCCGGGCGCGCTGGCGCCGCTAGGCGTTGGCCGGTACCGGAGCCTGGACCTTCTCCAAGCGAACGAGTACCGCCTTGGAGACCGGGGTGTTGCTGGCTTCGGCCACCAGGGACAGCGGCACCAGCACGTTGGCTTCCGGATAGTAGGCGGCCACGCAGCCCGGTGAGGTCGGGTACTCGACCAGCCGGCATTGCCGCATGACCCGGGCTACACCGTCGTCGTGCACACCGTGGACATCGGCATAGTCCCCGTCCCGCAGGCCGAGTTCGGCCAGATCGGTGGCGTTGACGAAGACGACGTCGCGGCCTTTCCGGATGCCGCGGTAGCGATCGTCGTGGGAGTAGATGGTGGTGTTGAACTGGTCGTGGGAACGCAGTGTCTGCAGGATCAGCGTGCCGGCTGGCCGTTCGACGTATTCGAGTTCATTGACGGTGAGCATGGCCTTCCCGGTGGGCGTCGGGAACGTGCGGGTGTCGCGGGGGCCGTGGGCCAGAATGAAGCCTCCCTCGCGCCTGACCCGCTGGTTGTAGTTCCCGCAGCCGGAGACCACGCGGGAGATGTGCTCGCGGATCAGGTCGTAGTTCTTTTCGAACCCGACCCAGTCGGCGTTGATCGTGTCGCCCAGGACGGCGTGGGCGATCCGGCTGACGATCGCCGTTTCGGAGAGCAGGTGGTGCGACACCGGTTCGACGTTGCCCCAGGAAGGGTGCACGGCGCAGACGGTGTCCTCCACGGTCACGAACTGTTCGCCGGACTCCTGGATGTCGATTTCGGTGCGTCCCATGGTCGGCAGAATGAGGGCTGCGGCGCCGGTGACGGTGTGGGAACGGTTGAGTTTCGTGGAGACCTGCACGGTCAGGTCGGTGCCCTCCATGGCGGCATGGGCAACGCCGGTATCGGAGACTGCCGAGACGAGGTTGCCGCCCAGGGCCATGAAGACCTTGATCTTTCCTTGCTGCATGGCTTCGAACATCTGCACCGAGTCGACGCCGTGCTCACGCGGCGGATTGAATCCGAATTCCTTTTCCAAGGCGTCGAGGAACGAGTCGGGCATCTGCTCCCAGATGCCCATGGTGCGGTCACCCTGGACGTTGGAGTGGCCGCGGATGGGGGAGGCGCCGGCACCTGCCTTGCCGATGTTTCCGCGGAGCAGCAGCAGGTTCATGATCTCCTTGATCGCGTCGACACCCTTCTTCTGCTGCGTGATTCCCATGGCCCAGGTGATGATCACCTTGTCGGCTGACATG
>JBBSRM010000080.1:0-10042 GCA_038243055.1 Actinomycetales bacterium | reverse complement strand
TGGATCGCCTACAACACGGTCGATCCTGATCTCTGGTTCGAGGGCGCCGGAACCGGGACGGCTTTTGCCGACCTGCCGGGTCAGAAGCTCACGGCACATGTCCAGGACTATTCCAACGCCTTCCCCAAGAAGATGGCGATGGCGAAGAAGAAGGACAACCAGGAGCAGGGCTTGTTCCTGCACCTACACAATAAGACGGGCAAGAAGTCCGAGGTCGTGACCTTCACCAAGCGGTAACGACTCCCACGAAGAAGAGGCCGGCGGATTTCGATCCGCCGGCCTCTTCTTTCATGGGTGAATGCTGTGTTGCGTGGTGTCCGTCTCCCCGGCGCTATCGCCGGCTGCGGGTCCCTCAGAGGCCCGGGCGCCAGCCGAAGGCGGGATCACGGTGTTCCAGGAACGCAGCGACCCCTTCGTCGATATCGGGGCCGGCGGCCATTTCCGTCCAGGCCGCTTCCCAGGCTCCGGCCAGTTCCGCCGGATCCGTTGCCGGATCGGCAGCCTGGTCGATGAGCTCCTTGGTGGTGTGCATCGAGTACTGCGAGCGTGCGGTGAGCTCCGCGAACAGTTTCCCGACCGAATCCTCGAAGCCGTCGGCGGGCACGACCTCGGCGACGAGTCCCATCTCCCGGGCCCGCTGGGCCCCGAAGGTGCGGGCGCTCATCAGCACGTATTTCGCCGTTGCCGGGCCCAGCAGCCGTACCAGGCGGTCGATGCCGGCGCGCGGGTAGATGATGCCCAGTTTGGCGGGAGTGATCCCGAACGAGGCATCGGTGGAGGCGACGATGAAGTCACAGGCGGAGGCCAGCTGCCATCCCCCGCCCATGCAGTGCCCCTGCACGACCGCGATGGTCGGTTTCGCGACCCGTGCCAGCGCCTGGTCAGCCGCGGTGAGATGGTCGGTGGTCCCGCCCTCGTCCAGGATGACGTCGCGCAGTTCCCCGATGAACACCCCGGCGCTGAAGGTTCCTCCGGCCCCGCGCACGGCGACCACATCCACGTCGATGCGGGCGTCCAGCTCGGCTGCGGCGGCGGCTATGTCCCGGCACATGCTCCGGGTCAGCGCGTTGCGCTTGGCGGGGTTGGCCACCATGATCGTGCCGACCCCGGCCTCGACGCTGACGCTGATGCCGGGGCCGGCCGGCGCGGATGCCTCCTCGGGGGTCTTCATGACCTGGTGCGGGCCGGGCGCAGCTTCACATTGATCTGCTTGGTCTGGGTGAAGCCCTCGAGCATGCCTTCCAGCGAGACCTCGCGCCCCATGCCGGACTGCTTATAACCACCGTAGGTCTGCCCGACGACCTGACCTCCGCCCTGGTTCACCTGTACCCAGCCCGCTTGCAGTGAATGCGCGGTGTCCAGGGCACGATCCAAGTCGTGGCTGAAGACGTAGGCGGCCAAACCGAAGTGGGTGTCGTTGGCCATCTCGATGACTTCCTCGCGGGTGTCGAACGGGATGGCCATGAGCACCGGCCCGAAGATCTCCTCACGGGCCAGCCGGAAGTCGTTGCGTCCACCGCCGAAGACGGTGGGCACATGGTAGAAACCACGGGTCAGTTCGCCCTCGGAGGGTGCGCTGCCGCCCAGAAGCGTCTCCAGTCCGTTCAACGAGCGCCCCTCGTCGAGGTACTCGGTAATGCCGGCATGCTGTTTGGCGTTGATGACCGCACCCATGTCGCTGGCCTCCTCGAGCGGGTCTCCTACCTTCATGGCGCCCAGTCGCGGCACCAGCTCCGAGAGCACGTCGTCGTAGACATCGCGGTGGATGAACAGACGTGAGCCGGCGGTGCAGCTCTGGCCCTGGCGAGCGAACCGCGAAGCGAGCAGCAGCTGGTCGATGAGCTGGTCGTCGACGGCGTCCGGGAAGACGATCGAGGGGTTCTTCCCGCCGAGTTCCATGGACATGTGGGCCAACCGCTCCCCTGCCTGGGCGGCGACGCCGCGGCCGACTTCGGTGGATCCGGTGAAGGAGACCTTATCCACCCCCGGGTGCTTCGCCAGCGCATCACCAATGACCGCTCCGCGGCCGGTCAGGGCGTTAAGGACGCCGGCGGGCAGGTGCCGGTTGCAGACCTCGGCCAGTTTCAGGATGGTCAGCGGGGCGTCGTCGGCGGCCTTGAGGATCACGGTGTTCCCCGCAGCCAGGGCCGCGGGGATCTTGAAGCCGGCAATCATCAGCGGCGAGTTCCACGGCAGGATCGCGGCGACGACCCCCAGTGGTTCGCGCCGAGTGTATTGCAGCTGGTCATCGCCTGCGGGCAGGGTGGTGCCCTTGGATTCGCCGGCCACACCCGAGAAGTAGCGGAACAGGGCGACCAAGGTGGCCACCTCCGGACGCGCCTGGGTGCGGATGGCATTGCCGGTGTCCAGGGCGGTCAGCCGGGCGAACTCCTCGGCTTCGGCTTCGATATCGTCGGCGATCAGCGCCAAGGGGCGGGCCCGCTTGGTGAAGTGCTGGGCGGCCCATCCCCCGAAGGCCCGGCGCGCGGCATCGACTACTCGTTCGACGTCGTCCACCGTGGAAGCTGGCACCCGGGCGATCACCGAATCGCGCAGTGCCGGGTTGGTGACGTCGCGCCACTGCCCGGAGACCGAGTCCACGCGCTCACCGCCGATCCACTGCGGCCAGTCAAGGATGTCGACACCCGTGGAGCGCGAGGTCGCCACGGAGGTACCTGCCGCCTCGTTCGTCGCCGCGCGCGCGGCCGTCTGGCGGTCGGTCTCGGTGGAGCCATTCGTTGCGTCCCTGTTGATGTTCTGGCTCATGCTGCGCCTCCGGTGGTCGATGTGTTCTGGTCGCCGGCACTGCCTTGATGGGTCCCGTCGACGAGCTGGACGATGGCCGAGCAGTCCAACCCCTGCTTCCCATCCTGCATCAGAGTCGCAAACATTGCCGAGACCTGTTCGGCCAACACCAGCGGGGTGTTGGTCTGGCGGGCTGCTGAGAGGGCCAGATTGATGTCCTTATGGGCCAGCTCGGCGGTGAAGGTGGGAGCGAAGTCGTTGTTGGACGCGGCCGTGGGCACGACGCCGGGCAGCGGATACCAGGTGCGCAGCGCCCAGCTGTCCCCGGAGGAAACGCTGGCGATATCCCAGAAGACCTTGCGGTCCAGTCCGAGCCGGTCCGCCAGTACAGCGCCCTCGGAAGTGGAGGCCAGGTTGATGAAGAGCATGAGGTTGTTGCAGATCTTGGCGGCCTGCCCGGTGGTCGGGCCACCGGTGGCGATCACGTTCCCGGCCATCGGCTCGAGATAGCTTCCGGCGTCCTGCACGGCGTCATCGCTGCCGCCGACCATGAAGGTCAGGGTGCCGGCTTCGGCTCCGGAGATGCCCCCGGAAACGGGGGCGTCGACGAAGCGGTTCCCGTGGGCTGCGGCGGCTTCGTGCAGGGCCTGCGCGGATTCGATGTCGATCGTGGAGGAGTCCACGAGCAGGACATCGGTGGCGACGCTTTCCAGGATGCCGCCCTCGCCGAGGTACACGGCCCGGGCGTGATCGCCCTTGGGCAGCATCGTGAAAACGACGTCGACCCCATCGATGGCCTCGGCAATGCTCTTCACGGTGGCCACGCCATTCGCCGCTGCGGCCGCCATCGCCGCCTGATCGAGGTCGAAGCCACGCACCTCATGTCCTGCCTTGATGAGGTTGGCCGTCATGGGCCCTCCCATGTGTCCGAGTCCGATCCATCCAACGGTTGCCATGGCCTGTCTGCCTTTCACCTGTGAGTCAGGTGGGATCCCCCACCGTCCATGACCAGCATCACATGCTGCTAAGGTGCACTCAAGCACTAAAAAGGCATAAGTGTTGTGCAACGATGCACATTTTGAATGGATATGAGCGCCATGAACAGATCCCCGAGTCCCGATGATCTGCTGATCCTGCTGACGGTGGCGCGATTGGGTCGCTTCACTGCGGTGGCGGAGGCTCTGGGCACCACGCACACCACGGTCTCCCGCCGCATCGTCGCATTGGACCGGCAGCTCGGTGGCCGGACCCTGGATCGGACCTCCACGGGGTGGGAACTGACCGATCTGGGCCACCACGCACTGCGGGCCGCCGAAGCCATCGAGTCGAGCCTGACGGCACTCAAATCGGCAGTCAGTCAACGCGGGGAGGCGGTGTCCGGCGTCGTCCGTGTCCACGTCTCCGACGCCTTCGGCGCCTATATCGCCGCACCGGCGATCGTGCGGCTCCAGCACGAGCACCCGCGGTTGAAGGTCGAGCTGCTCAGCGCCACCCGCCGGGCCAGCCGCAACCGTTCCGGGGTCGACCTGGAGGTGGTCGCCGGACGGGTGGAGGATTCACGTGCCGAGGTCATGGTCCTCACCGAGTACTTCCTGAGATTGTTCGCCAGTCCCGGATACCTGCAGGAAGCCGGGAAACCCTCGACCTTGGGGGATCTGGACCGCCACCGTTTCGTCTCCTACGTTGATTCGGAACTGCAGGTCGCGGAATTGGACTACCGCTCCTCTGGTCTTCCGGTGCCCGCGGCAGCCTTCCAGGCCACCAGCATCTTCGCCCAGCTGCAGGCGGTGCGCGCCGGTGGGGGCATCGGCATGCTGCCCTCCTACGTGGTCCATCAAGACCCGGGATTCACCCCGGTCCTGGCGGACACCTTCGAGCGGCGCATCACCTACTCGGCGGTGGCTCGCTCGGAGTCGCTGCGCTCGCCCGGCGTGCAGGCGGTGGTCGGGGCGTTCATGGCAGAGACGCGGGACCGGCGCGAGGCGCTCTGGTCCTGACACGCCCATGGCCCCACCCCTCATCGGGTGGAGCCATGGCACGAGAGGTCGTTGCAGCAGTGGCGGCTACCGGTTTCCGGCTTCCTTCTTGATTGCGGCTGCCTGCAGTGCGGCCGTGCCATCGGCATCGGCCTGGTCGATATCCTGCAGCGAGACGCCGCGGGTTTCCTTCAGCAGCAGCACCGATACAGCGGTGATGGCACAGGCGATCAGCAGGTAGATCGCCACCGGCACGGAGGAGGAGTACTTCTCCACCAGCGCGACGGCGATGATCGGTGCCAACGAGCCGGCGATGATCGAGGTGACCTGGTAGCCCAACGAGACCCCGGAGTACCGCATGCGGGTCGGGAACATCTCGGCCATGATCGCCGGTTGTCCGGCATACATCAGCGCGTGGAAGCACAGGCCGATGGTCACCGAGGCCAGGATGATCCAGTCGTTGCCGGTATCCATCATCGGGAAGGCGAAGAAGCCCCAGCTGGCACCGGTGATGGCACCCAGCAGGTAGGTCGGTTTGCGCCCGATCGCATCCGAGAGCCGTCCGACCTGTGGGACCACGAAGAAGTGCACGACGTGGGCCAGCAACAGCATTGAGAGGATATGTGAGGTCTCGATATCGACGATGACCTTCAGGTACGTGATGGAGAACGTCACCACCAGGTAGTAGAGGATGTTCTCGGCGAAACGCAGGCCCATGGCGGTGAAGACACCGCGGGGATAGCGCTTGAAGACCTCGATGACTCCGTAGCCGACGTCCTTGTTCTGCTCGATCTTCTTCTGTTCCTCCAGGAAGATCGGAGCATCGGAGATCTTGGTGCGGATGTAGTACCCGATCAGCACGATGACCGCCGAAAGCCAGAAGCCCACGCGCCAGCCCCACCCGAGGAAGGCCTCCTCGCTCAGCGCGAAGGAGAGGAACAGCAGGACGCCGGTGGCCAGCAGGTTGCCCAGCGGAACGGCTGCCTGGGGCCAGCTGGCCCAGAAACCGCGGCGGTCATCCGGGCTGTGTTCGGCCACGAGCAGCACGGCACCGCCCCATTCGCCGCCGACGGCGAAGCCCTGGATGAAGCGCAGCAGCACCAGCAGCACCGGGGCGGCGTAGCCGATCGCGTCGAAGCCGGGCAGACAGCCCATGAGGAAGGTGGCGACACCGACCAGGATGATCGAGAACTGCAGTAGTTTCTTGCGTCCGAATTTGTCTCCGAAGTGACCGAAGACGATGCCACCGATGGGGCGCGCGATGAATCCGACCGCGTAGGTCAGGAAGGCCTTCATGATGCCGTCGAGATCGGAGCTCGAGTTCGGGAAGAAGAGGTGGCCGAACACCAGCGTCGACGCCGCGGCGTAGAGGAAGAATTCATACCATTCCACGACGGTGCCCGCCATCGAGGCGACGACCACCTTCTTCAGGCCGGATCCCAGCTGTTGTTGACCGGCCGGCTTTGGTGCCGCCATGTTGATGCTCCTCAGATCGACGCGATATGCGATAACGAACGACAGGGCACGCATGTGACGCGCAACACAATCGGCCGTGTCTGAGTATTACAGCGTTGTGCACAAGGAGCAACGAACATTCCCGTGCAGCGTGTCTGCATTCCTGCACGTCGGTGCCCGGCAGGCAGGCCGCGGTTCTGGTCGGAATCGACCTTTGCGACAGGGCATTTCGGCACCTCCCGCGGAGCGGAGGTGGTTACCGACCCATGGGGTTCGGGTTAGCCGTCCGAGTCCTTGGAGTTTGTCAGGACGTCACCGCTGGCAGCGTCGATCTGCACCTCGTGCTTGGCGCCGTCACCATCGATCAGATCGCCTTCCCAGACTGTCGTTCCCTTTTCGTCGTCGAGATTGAGCTCGGTGATGCGGGCGTCCGGGACGGCGTCGCGCAGCTTTTCGGCCGCTTCCTTGAAGTCCAGTTTGGCGGTCGCGACGCGGTCCTGGTGCTTCTTCTTGTCCTGGGCGTCGTCGCCTTCCTTGGAGGGCGAGCCGATCACGCTGCCGTCTTCGGCAGAGATGCTGATCTCGTGTTCGGTGCCGTCGGAGGTCACAACCTGCACTTCCCACCGGGTGTCGTTCACTTCGGACTCGATGGAGATGACCGTACCGTCGGACACCTCCTTGAGGGCGGCGTCACCGGCATCCTCCAACGAAACGCCCTGGCTGCCGGACTTGCTGGTCGAAGCCCCAGGCTCGCTTCCGTTGTCCGATGACGCCGAGCTGGCCGCTTGGCTGGACGGAACCGGTTCCGAGTCCGGCGCGCTGGAGGCATCGCCGCCATCGCCGCTCCCCGAGCAAGCGGCCAACGCGAGCATCGTTACTGCCGAGACGACGAGGAGCTGGCTATGACCTCCGAGCCATACAGGCATACGAGCCGATCCGCGGTGCAGGTTTTCGTGGTTCGTGGTCATTTCTGCTCCTCACATCCTTCAGCGTTCTTCAAGGTGCTTGAAACTGCCAATCTACGGGAGCCCGCAAGGAAGTGCCAGCGATTTAGCCTCCGGCCAGACACCCCTCCGCCTTCCTAGACCGGAAGTTCCCCGGACCCCTTCAGGCTTTTCATCACAATCGTCGACGTCAACTTCTCCACCCCGGCCAAGCCCACGAGGACATCGTCATAGAACTGCTGGTAGCTGGAGAGGTCCGAAGCCATGACTTTGAGCAGGAAGTCCGGTTCGCCGAACAGTCGCGAGCCCTCCACGATTTCGGGGATGGCAGCCACCTCGTCCTCGAAGGCGTACATGTTCTGCCGGTCCTTGAGGGTCACGAACACCAGGGCCTGGAAACCCAGTCCGATCCGGGGTGCGTCGAGGATCGCCCGATAGCCGGAAACCACTCCCGCAGCTTCGAGATCGCGAAGACGACGATGACAAGGCGCAACGGTCAGACCCACCTCGGCGGCCAGTGCCGTGACGGTCATTCGCCCATCATGTTGAAGCAGGCGCAAAATATTTCTATCAATATCGTCAATCACGCAAGAACCGTATCGCACGACGCGTTGTTTCCCTGAAAAACGGTAAGCACTTTTGGGGTGGAGTTTCCTAAGCTTTCCCCAATAGCAACACCACCACCCAGGAGCCCCCCATGGACCCCCAGCTGATCCTCGGATTCGCAGCCATTTCCGTCGCCTTGGCCCTGACGCCGGGTGCCGACTGGGCGTATGCAATTTCCTCGGGGCTCAGCGGCCGAAGGATCGCTCCCGCCGTGGGCGGTTTGCTCAGCGGGTTCGTGGTCCACACCCTGCTCATCGTCGCGGGGCTCGCGGCACTGGTCATTGCCATGCCCCAGTTGCTGGCCACGCTGACACTCATCGGTGCCGCCTACTTGATCTGGCTTGGTATCACGACCACCCGGTCCTGGCGCGATGCCGGATACACCAGCGCCGTCGAAGGCGCCCAGCCACCACCCGGGAACGGCAGCAGCTTCCTACGCGGTCTGGGCACCAGCGGGACCAACCCCAAGGCCCTGCTGCTCTACCTGGCGCTCATCCCCCAGTTCGTCGATTTGAATGCCGGCCTGCCGGCGCCGGTCCAGACCGGCATCCTGGGAATCTCCCACGTGCTGGTATCCGCCGTCGTCTACACCGGCGTCGCGCTCGGCGCCCGGCGGCTGCTCGCCAGCCGGCCCGCCGCAGCCCGCATCGTCACCCTGGCCAGCGGAGTGATCATGCTCGGCTTGGGTGCACTGTTGCTCGGCGAGCAGATCGTAACCCTCTCGGCCGACTAGACGCGGCTCGGCACCGGCACTCCGAGGTGCCCAGCGACAGGCACCGCGGATGAGACGCCAGTAAGGGCGACTAGTGGACTACTGCCTCAAGTCAACACTCATAGATTGACGAGGTCGACGCAGGGCCCTCGTTTTGCGTGCGCCTATAGACGTTGGATTCACGCTGCTGCAGTGTCGTGACGATCAGCGGTTTCGCGCAGCTTCTCCGCGTAGTCATATATCTCGTCCAGCGATGTGATCGGATGTCGTGTCTCGGCCTTGTTTTCGTCGAAGACGCCTAGATACTTCTGCGACCTGTTGAAGTGAAGCCTTGCTATCGTCCGACGGTTATTGTCATCAAGCAGAACCGCGAAATACGATTTCGCATCCCTGAACACCACACGATGCGGCTTGACGTTGCTGCAAACGATGGCCCTGACGATCTGAAATCCCTCGAGTTCCTCGAAAGTCGTTTCGATGCCGTCATCTGACAAATCAGCCTGGACCGCTTCCTCGCTGGTCACCGACGCCGCCAACTCCTCTTCCGAAGACAGGCCATTGGACGTCTCCCTGAGGGCTGCCTTGAGCCGGTCGTTCACCTGGTCACTAAGGAACTGCCGGGAAGCCTTGTTCACGAGCCCCGTGAATTGTTCCCGAACCCTCGCCGTGAACGCACCTTCGTAGACCTGTCCAGTGAGGAATTTGAGCCAACTTTCGTCGGGATCGTGGAACTGCCTGGCGATGACGCGTTTGAGCTGTCCAATGTATTTCAGTTCCTCTGCCGAGCTGATAATCGATTCCAAGTCGAAGACGTCCTTGGACAGTTTGCGCAGTTCCGGGACCAGCGTCTCGTCGATGTCATTCAGATCGAGGATCAGGAAGGGCTTCGCATCCATGCGGTTCGGCGCGTCCAAGTCCGTGTAGAAGTGGTAAACCTCCCCGTTGGTCAGGATGGCGATGCGCGCTGAGGTGGCGGCAAAGTACCGGAACAGTTGCGACGCGTTTTCTGCAGTCAACGCTCCGGATGATCGCTTGCATTCGACGAGTATCTGGACTTCGCCATCATGAACGATGGCGTAGTCGATCTTTTCACCCTTCTTGATCCCCACGTCAGCAGTGAATTCCGGGACGACCTCCAATGGATTGAAGACGTCATACCCCAACACTGTTGAAATGAAAGGCATGATGAAAGCGTTTTTCGTCGCTTCTTCCGTCTCGATGGCGCCACGCTGCTGTTTGATTTTGGCGGCCAAAGCAGCCAACCGTTCCGATAACTCCACGATCTCCCCCAATTGAGTTCATACTCGTCTGTTCAGCCTAACCACCATCGCAGACGAATAGCTGCCTGCGGGCCGGACGGATCAGGGGCAGGGCTTCCAGGTCCTGCCGCCGGGGGCATAGCAGCGCGGTCCGGTATACCCGGGATAGGGATTGCCGGTCTTCTTCGGCACCGTCTTGGTTTTGGGACGAGGCGCCGGCGCCTGCCGGGTTTTCCGGTTCGCTGCCTCGCGGGCTTCCTTGGCTTGCGCAGCGTGACGGGCCACCCGTTGCTGTTCGACGATCCGGGCCTTCTCCTTGCGGGCCGCTTCCGCGGCGGCTGCTTG
>JBBSRM010000079.1:0-10068 GCA_038243055.1 Actinomycetales bacterium | reverse complement strand
TGGTCCCATTGACCGCCTTTGAGGCCCATGTCGCTCCAGTTGATGGCACCGATGAAGGCGATTTGAAGCAACGTGTAGATGACGGCGGGTATCGCGATGGAACCAACCGTGGCCAAGGGGACATTGCGTTGCGGGTTTCTCGCTTCCCCGCCGAAAAGACAAGTTGGCGAAAAGGTTCCGAGCAGTTTTGGTGCCCCGTCGTCTGGTCTCGCGCAGGTTCAAGCGCGATGGATTTCCGGCCCGTCCGGCACGATGCGGTCGTGGCATGCGGCGCTGGCCTCGGGCGGGATGGGCAGGGTCCTGGCGTGCTGGGTGTTGCTGATGCCCAGGGCCGAGACGACGCCGGCCGCGATCATCAGCAGCGCCGCCGCCACCAGGACGCGATGGAACGCCGCGTAGTCCAGGACCGGACCGGCGAACAGTCCGACGGCGGCAATGGCCAGGAGCCCGGCCACCCGTGACACCGCATTGTTGATGGCCGAGCCGATGCCACTCTGCGCCGGGTCGATGGCCCCGAGAACGGCGGCGGTCAGCGGGGCGACGGTCACCGCCAGGCCCAGCCCGAAGAGCACGACGCCGGGCAGGATCTGTTGCCAGTAGTCCAGCGGTTCCGCTGCAGAGAGCATCAGGAGGAAGCCGGCCCCTCCGAGCACCGGCCCCACGGACATGAACAGCCGGGGGCCGTATTTGCCCGCGAAGGTCCCAAAGAGTGCGGAGAGGGCCAAAGACATGAACGTCAGCGGAATCGTCGCCATCCCCGCCGAAAACGCGGTGAATCCCGCTGTCTCCTGCAGGAAGATCGGAATGATGAAGGTGCCCAGTGAGATACCCGCGTAGAACGCCGCCGTGGCCAGGTTCCCGATGCCGAAGTTCCGTTCCCGAAACAAGGGCAGCGGCATCATCGGGTGCCGGGTCGTCTTCTCCCTCCAGACATAGGCGCCCAGGCAGGCCAGGCCCGCCGCGAAGGGTAGGTAGACCAGCGGGTCCGCCCGCCCCCGCCCGTCCTGGAAGATCAACGCAAAGACCGTTCCACCCAGCCCCAGGGCCGCCAGCAGCGCGCCGGGAAAGTCGATCGGCACCCTGGCTCTCGGCCTCACCGGGTCGTGGAGCCGGACCAGCAGGACCAGGGTGGCGGCGATCGGGAGCACATTGATGGCGAAAATCAGCCGCCAGGAAACTG
This sequence comes from Actinomycetales bacterium, assembly GCA_038243055.1. Classification (GTDB taxonomy): domain Bacteria; phylum Actinomycetota; class Actinomycetes; order Actinomycetales; family Micrococcaceae; genus Arthrobacter_H. The sequence goes on along the minus strand of JBBSRM010000079.1, from coordinate 8,888 downwards.
CATCCACCAGAAAACCACCCAGCAGCGGGCCCGCGACGAAGGCGGTGCCCGTCCATCCCGTCCATTGCCCGATGGCCCTCGCCCTGGGAGCTTCCGCGAAAGTAGAAGTGATCAGGGCCAGCGAGCTGGGCACCAGCAGCGCAGCTGCGGCCCCCTGGAGCAAGCGAGCAGTAATCAAGACGCCACCGGTCGGGGCCACGGAGCAGAGGAGCGATGCAGCGCCGAAGAAGAAGAGTCCGAAGCGCAGGATCCGCACCCGCCCGAAGATATCCGACAAGCTACCGGCAACCATGATCAACGAACCGAGGGTGAGCAGATAGCCATCGAGCACCCACTGCTGGGTGGTGATGCCCCCGCCCAGATCACTGGCGATGGCCGGTAGCGCGACATTGACGATGGAGCCATCCAGAAAGGCCACGAAGGAGGCAAGGATCGCCACCCACAGCACGGAGCGTTCAGGCCCGCTCATGGTCTCAGTCCCCTTCGATGCGCACTTCTGAACTGAAGTTATGACCGTGCCCCGTGGAAGTCAATGCCCGTATCGGGGTGTTGGGATTTGCCGTCCGGTCTTCACGGAGACGGACCGGAACGACGACGGCGGCCGTCATGCAGGTGATTTCCTGCACTTCGGCCGCCGTCGGTGGTGTTGGACGTGGACCCTAGACCCCGGTCTCGTCGTCCTCGTCGTCGTGCTTATAGGGATCGACATCCCCGGCGTGCGTCGCCTCGGAAGCCAGCGCAGCCACCTCGGCGTCACGTGCCTTGGCCTCGCGCAACAATTCCTCCAGGTTGGAGGCGTTGACGGGGATTTCATCGGCGACGAATTCCAAGGTGGGGGTCAGCCGGACGGTCAGGTTGCGACCGACCTCCTTGCGCAGGATCCCCTTGGCCTTGGCCAGCCCTGCGGCTGCCTCGGCCTTTTCTGCGTCCTCGCCGAGGACTGTGTAGTAGACGGTCGCATTCTGCAGGTCGTTGGTGACGCGGGTGTCGGTGATCGTCACGTTTTCAACGCGAGGATCCTTCACCACCTTGCCGAGCGACTGCGCGACCAGGACCTTGATGCGTTGCGCGAGCCGTGCCGCGCGAGCCGGATCGGCCATGATGCCCTCCTGGGGATTCATTGTGCTGGTTCTTGCTGCTGTGTGGAAAAGAAGACGCCGGGCGCCCGCCCGGGAGGCGAGCGTCCGGCGTCGTACTGCCTTGGCGTCTAGACGCGCGGCTTCTCGCGCATCTCGAAGGTCTCGATGATGTCGCCTTCCTTGACGTCGTTGAAGGAGCCCAGTCCGATACCACATTCGAAGTCCGTGCGGACCTCGGTGGCGTCGTCCTTGAAGCGCTTCAGCGAATCCACCGTCAGCTTGTCCCCGATGACCTTGCCATCGCGGGTGACCCGTGCCTTGCTGTTGCGTCGGATCGTACCGCTGCGGACGATCGAGCCGGCGATGTTGCCGAACTTGGAGGAACGGAAGACCTCGCGGACCTCCGCGGTGCCCAGCTGGGCTTCCTCGTACTCCGGCTTCAGCATGCCCTTCAGGGCCAGCTCGATGTCGTCGATGGCCGCGTAGATGACCGAGTAGAAGCGCATGTCGACGCCCTCCTTATCGGCCAGGTCGGAAACGCGCTCGGCAGGCTTGACGTTGAAGCCGATGATGATCGCGTTGTCCACGGTCGCCAGGTTGACGTCATTCTGCGTGATGGCGCCGACACCGCGGTGGATGACGCGCAGCTGCACGCCTTCGCCCACGTCGATCTTGAGCAGCGAATCCTCGAGGGCTTCCACGGCACCGGAGACGTCACCCTTGAGGATGAGGTTGAGGGTGTCGATCTTGCCGTCGGCAACAGCCTGGTCGAAGTCCTCCAGGGTGATGCGCTTGCGACGCTTCGCCAGCTGGGCGTTGCGGTCGGCAGCCTCACGCTTCTCAGCGATCTGGCGGGCCGTCCGCTCGTCCGAGGTGACCAGGAACGTGTCGCCGGCCCGGGGGACGGTCGACAGACCCAGCACCTGAACCGGACGCGACGGGGTCGCCGTTTCCAGGTTGTCGCCATTCTCGTTGAACATGGCACGGACGCGTCCGTGGGCCTGACCGGCGACGATCGTGTCGCCGACCTTCAGCGTGCCGGACTGCACCAGCACGGTGGCCACTGCGCCACGGCCCTTATCGAGGTTGGCCTCGATGGCGATGCCGCGAGCATCCTTATTCGGGTTGGCCCGCATGTCGAGCGCCGCGTCCGCGGTCAGCAGCACCGCCTCGAGCAGCTCTTCGATCCCCAGGTTCTTCAGCGCGGAGACCTCAACGAACATGGTGTCGCCACCGTATTCCTCGGGCACGACACCGTATTCGGCGAGCTGGCCCTTGACCTTGTCGGGGTTCGCTGCGTCCTTGTCGATCTTGTTCACTGCGACAACGATCGGCACATCGGCTGCCTGGGCGTGGTTGAGCGCCTCCACGGTCTGCGGCATGACGCCGTCGTCCGCGGCGACCACCAGCACGGCAATGTCGGTGACCTTCGCACCACGAGCACGCATGGCCGTGAAGGCCTCGTGACCCGGGGTATCGATGAACGTGACGGCCCGCTCGTTGCCCTCGTGTTCGTGGCTGATCTGGTAGGCGCCGATGTGCTGGGTGATGCCGCCGGCTTCGCCTTCGATGACGTTGGACTTGCGCAGTGCATCGAGCAGGCGGGTCTTGCCGTGGTCGACGTGACCCATGACGGTGACCACCGGAGGCCGTGCCATGAGGTCCTCCTCGCCTTCGTCCTCGAGCTCCTGGTCCAGATCGATGGAGAAGGATTCGAGCAGCTCGCGCTCCTCGTCCTCCGGGGAGACGATCTGGACCTTGTAGCCCAGCTCGCCGCCGAGGACGTCGAAGGTCGCCTCATCCAGCGACTGCGTGGCCGTGGCCATTTCGCCGAGGTGGAACAGCACGGTGACCAGTGCTGCCGGGTTGGCTTCGATCTTGTCGGCGAAGTCGGTGATGGAAGCACCACGACGCAGACGCACGATGGTCTCGCCGTTGCCACGAGGAATGCTCACGCCGCCCAGCGACGGTGCACTCATCTGCTCCAATTCCTGGCGCTTGGCCCGCTTCGACTTGCGCTGCTTGCCGCGACCGGCGCCTCCCTTACCGAAGGCACCCTGCGTGCCGCCGCGACCGCGACCGCCGCCCTTGCCGCCGAAGCCGCCACCGGGACGACCGGGACCGCCGGGTCCAGCGGGTCCGCCACCGCGCCCTGGAGCGCCGGGACGGCCTCCAGCGGCCGGGGCCGGACGCTCGGTGCGGTTGGGCATCATGCCCGGGGTCGGACGGGGTCCACCCGGACGGGCGCTCGGGGCACCTGCACCGGGGCGCGGAGCTCCCGGACGTGGTGCACCCGGACGCGGACCACCAGCTCCGGCACCGGCCGGCGGACGCGGTCCGCCCTGGCCTGCCGGGGCTCCGGTACGCATGCCCTGCTGGGACGCGAACGGGTTGTTACCCGGACGCGGTCCACCGGGACGCGGGGGGCTCGATCGGGCACCTGGACGCGGCCCACCGGGGCCGGAGTCCTTGCCGCGCATCCCCTGTTGGGATGAAAACGGGTTGTTGCCGGGGCGCGGGGCACCGGGCTTGGCCGACGTCGGACGCGGTCCGGCCGGCTTCGTTTCTGCGGATTCCTCGGCAGCGGGCGCTTCGGCAGCTACAGGTTTTTCTGCGGTGGTTTCCGGGGTTGCCGGAGCAGCTGGTGCTTCGGGGGTCGCTCCGGGCTTCGGGGCCGGACGGGCACCGGGACGCGGGGCGCTGGATGCCGGGCTCGCCGGAGCCGCCGGGGTTTCCGTGACCGGAGTGGCCGGGGTTGCCGGCTTGGCTGCTTCTGGTGCCTTGGCAGCCGGCTTCGCCGGTGCTTCAGCCTGGGGGAATGCGCTGCGTAGCTTCTTGACTACGGGCGCTTCAATGGTCGACGAAGCGGAACGGACGAATTCGCCCAGTTCCTGCAGTTTTGCCACTGCATCCTTCGAAGTGATGCCGAGCTCTTTGGCGAGCTCGTGTACGCGGACCTTGGCCACATTTCTCCTGTCTCGGTCCGCCCCTGCACTCACTTCTTACCGGGTGCGAACCGTCTGTTTCGGGCTTGGTCGGTAGCCACCAAGAGGCAGCATGCCGATCGTTGCGCATAACTGATTAGTCATCGTTAGGCGCTCATCGCTTGACACTCATCGGGTTTCCATCAGATTTCTGACCCGCTTTCACGTTTGACGGCTGATTCGGTGCTACCACCCGGCGGGGGCGCACCCAGTGCGGCCAATGCCGATTCCACTTGCGAGTCGTCCACCGGGGCCCTGAAGGCCCTGCGGAACGCCCGCCGCTTCACGGCACGGGCTGCACATACCGGCGTGGGGTGCAACCAAGCACCCCTACCGGACTTGCATCGACTGGGGTCGGGAACGGCCCATGAGCCTGTTCCTTCGACCACCCAACGCAACAACTGATCCTGATCCGTCGATTCCCGACACCCGACACACGTGCGCTGCGGCTGATGCTGCGAGCTCACGCGAGAAGGTCAACTCCTGGGTTGGGGTCGGCGGACCTGAACGGACCACTGACTAGTCTACCGCTTTTCACACCGGCCATGGGGCATCGGTGCTGACGGTCACTCTGGACGAACCGCCTCGACACGCCCGTTCGGGTTGGCATCGGAGGAAATATCGATCCGCCAGCCGGTGAGCTTGGCCGCGAGGCGGGCGTTCTGCCCTTCCTTGCCGATGGCCAGCGACAACTGGTAGTCCGGGACGACCACATGGGCCTGTCGGATGGCCTCGTCGATGACGGTGACCGACTTGACCTTGGACGGCGAGAGGGCGTTGGCAATGAACCGTGCCGGATCCTCGTTGTAGTCCACGATGTCGATCTTCTCGTCGTAGAGCTCGTTCATGACGGCCCGGACGCGCGAACCCATCTCACCGATGCAGGCGCCCTTGGCGTTGATTCCGGGCTTCGTGGGGCGCACGGCGATCTTTGTCCGGTGTCCCGCCTCGCGGGCCAGGGAGACGATCTCGACGGTGCCATCGGCGATCTCCGGGACCTCGAGTTCGAAGAGCCGGCGCACCAGGTTGGGATGCGAACGCGAAAGGGTGATGGAGGGGCCCTTGAGGCCCTTGCGCACATCGGTGACGTAGGCGCGGATGCGCGAACCGTGGATGTATTTCTCGCCCGGCACCTGTTCCGGCGGTGGCAGGAGGCCCTCGACCGTTCCCAGGTTGACCTGGATCATGATCGGGTTGTTGCCCTGCTGAATCTGGCCGGAAATCAGTTCGCCTTCCTTGCCCTTGAACTGTCCCAGGATGTTGTCGTCCTCCACATCGCGCAGACGTTGGAGGATGATTTGCCGGGCCGTGCTGGCGGCGATGCGGCCGAAGCCTTCAGGGGTGTCGTCGAATTCGGCCAGCTCGTTGCCGTCCTCGTCGGTGTCCGTTGCCCAGATCGTGACGCGGCCACTCTTCTGGTCCAGTTCGGCGCGGGCGCGGTCGATTGCTCCCGGGGACTTGTGGTACGCCATGACCAGCGCCTGCTCGATGGTCGGGATGATCAGGTGTAGCGGAATCTCGCGTTCCGATTCCAGGAGTCGCAGTGCGCTCATATCAATATCCATGTCAGGCCTCCTGCGCCTCGTCGATTTCCAATACTTCGTCGTCGAGGGGCCCTGAACGGGTGAACTCGACATCCACGGCGCCCCGACGGATCTCGCCGTAGGCGATCACGCGGGGTTCGCCCTGCTTGGGCTTCGTGCCCTTCTTCACCGAAAGGTCCGGCACGACGGTAACGCTCTCGTCGTCGGCGTCCGTGAGCCGTCCGGTGATGTTGTCTTCGCCGATCAGGTTGACCTTGACCAGACGGCCGATATTCCGGCGCCAGTGACGCGGCAACGTCAGTGGACGCCCGATTCCGGGCGAGGAAACCTCTAGTTCGTAGGCCGGCCCCGGTTCGGCCGGTGCCTGGTCCATGGCCGTTGAAACGGCTTGGGTGACCTCGGCCAGTGTGTCAAGATCGACGCTTCCGGTTCCCTCGACGAGGTCCACGATGACATTCACGGTGCGGTGGTCGGCGCCGGATCGGACCTCGACATCTTCAAGAAGGAGGTTGTGTGCGGAAACGGTGGGTTCCAGATACTCCTTGAGCCGCTGCCCTTCGGACGGGGTTCCTGCCGGCTGCTCGGACATGACTTCCTCCCACATATTCGATGTTGTGCGTACCAGAGTATCGACAATTCGGCGCCCCTGCCGACGTCACGACCCGCAGCGGGGCCGCCTGACCGGTTCGTTGGTCCGCATCTTCAGGAGATCGAGCCCGCCACGGGCGGCATCGAGCGCCTCGATGAGCGGGGCACATGGGATGATCGTGTCGATGGTTACACGCTCACCCTCCCCCGACGGCCCCCGCCATCCACCACGGCGTGGGCTCTCCGCAGTGGCCAGGTTCCTGCTGCGCACCTTGGGATTGCTCCTGGTGGCTGCCATCGTGGTCGGCATCGGCACCACGATCGAGGGTCGCTGGGGCCCGGATTCCCGGGGTGGCGGACAGCAGCTGAGCCCGCAGGAGGAAGCCTCCCGGAACATGCTGGCCCTGGCCGGAACCGCCGAGGATCTGGCCATCGGAACCGCCGGACACGACGAAGGAGGTGCACCGGCTTCCACCTCGGCTCCTTCGTCGACTCCATCCGGGATGGCACCGAAGGTGGACAAGGCTTCGGCCGCCGAGTTGGAACGGATCTCCACGTTGTTGCGCCGGCATGTGGACCTTCTCACACCCGGATTGGCTGCCCACGTGGAGCAGGAGGCCTCCCAGAGCGCGTCGGCAACAGCTTCGCAGAGCGCCAGACCAACGGGCGAAGCGGCTGCCTCAGCATCCGCGGCTTCCGGCTCATCCGCCGTCACGGAGGTGGCCGTGGAGCTGGCCGATTCGGCCAACTGGCTGTTGGATGCCGCGGGCGAAGCCGACTCCAGTGACGTCCCGGCCATGCTTGGTGCCGGGATCGAACAACGCCTGGCCGCCCAGCGACTGGCAGGAAGGATTCCCGGGGACGGCGCCGAGAAGGAATTGCCGAAGCTCGGGATCCCCGACGCGGCCGCCGCGTGGGAAGACGCCGAGACCCACCATCTGCCGCAGGGATCCTGTGCTGCGGCGGACCCAACGGATGGCGCCGCTGGCAGTTCGGCGGCATCGGCCACGAACGCCAGTTCGTCCACATCCGGTACTGCTGAACCGGGACGCACCGCCGATGGTGCCTCCCCGGAAGATGAAACCTCGGCCAACGCCCTGGGCCATGCCTCCGATGCCGCTTTCCGGCTCGCCTATGGATACCAGATGGCCGCGGTCAAACAGCCCGGGGCCTCGACCCGGAAAGGCTGGAAACTCTCAGTTGTTTCCGCCGGGCTGGGTCACCGTCTGGAAGACCTGCTGCCTGCCGGCTGCTCCCCCGTTCGGGAACCGGCCTACCAACTCCCCCAGGACTTCGCATCGAAACCGATCGCCTCGGTAGCCGATGCGGAGGGACAATTGGCGGCTCTGCTCCGTGATGCTGCGGCTGCCACCGAGCAGCCGATCCGCCCGGCCCTGATCGCGGAAGCCTGGCTCTCAGCCGAGCGCTCATTCACCTTGGCGAACACCATTCCCGACCTCACCTAAGGAGGTTCATGGACACCCCTCGCGCCCACGATGCCTTCCACGAGCGGTTCCAGGATCTTCCGGCACCGCTGAGACACCGCGCGTTGCGTTTGCCAGGAGGCCAGAAATGGCTTCAGACACTGGGCGAACGAGTCCTGGCCCGATGCGAGCGATGGAACCTGGATCCCGATCCTTCATCGACCCGTGCCTTCTATACGGGTCACGCCGGCATCGTGGTTCCCGTCATCGGTTCCGACGGAGTCCCCTTGGCCCTCAAATACCAGATACCCGAGCCCGGCTTGGCCACGGAGGCCACGGCATTGCATTGGTGGTCGGGGCAGGGGGCCGTCCGGTTGTTCAAAGACGAGGACGGGTTCCTGCTCTTGGAACGCCTGGACCCGGATCATGATCTGGGCACCGTGGCGGTGTCGGAAGCCGGCGATATCTGGGGACCGCTGATGTCCCGACTGAGCCTGCCGGCCCAGGATCTTCCCTCCACCACGGCGGGCGCTGACATGGTCGAACGAACCGACGCCCTCGCGGAACGCTGGAACGATGAGCTTCCTGCCCGGTGGGCCGAGTTTCCAAGCGGCCTCCCCCGGCGTCTGCTCGAGGCCGCCCTTGAACTCTGTCAGATCCGCGGTGCCGTCGGCCGGCGTGATAATGAGGACTTCCTGGTGCACTCAGACCTCCACTATTTCAATGTGCTCCAGCGACCATCCACCGGCGGATTCGTGGCCATCGCCCCCCGACCCTTGATTGGCGACCGGGAATTTGCCGTGCTGCCGATGCTCAACAATCGTCTGACCGACTTGCCCTCCGGGGATTCGGGCACCGCCTTGCGACGACGTCTGCAGCACCTCTGCGAAGCGGCAGGACTCGACGGTGAACTGGCTGTGGGCTGGTCAGTGGCCCGCGCCGTGGAGGACGTCCTGACCTCTGCCGAAGAAGGACGGTTCGACGATGTCGAAAGATCCCTGTGGGTGGCGACGGCGCTCAGCGGCGGGGATGCCTCCTCTTTGCCGGAGGTCCATCAACTCAAACATTTGAGCTGAGCCGCTGGCCGAAGGGGGTCAGCTGGTGTCTCCGGGTAAGGGTGGTGCCTGGGACCGATAATGATGTCCCGTCGGGGTGGTGATGATCGTGGTGTGCCGATCCCCGGGAATGGTTTCGGTGCTCCACCCGCTGGCTTCCTTGCTGTAATTGCAATCGGCGCAGAGGCCCGCGGAATTCGCAGCATTGGTCCTT
>JBBSRM010000078.1:0-10104 GCA_038243055.1 Actinomycetales bacterium | reverse complement strand
GGGGCCCTCGTTCGTCGAACACCTGATGCGCGAACGCCCCGACCTGCTGCCAGCAGCCGAGACGTCCCCCGCCCCTGAAGGGCTCAGGCATGCCACCACGATCGTCGCGCTGACCTATGACGGTGGTGTGGTTATGGCCGGTGACCGGAGGGCGACGATCGGCAACGTCATCGCCAGCCGGCATATGCAGAAGGTCTTTGCCACCGACCACTTCTCGGCGGTCGGAATTGCCGGTTCGGCAGGCATCGGATTGGATCTGGTCCGGCTCTTCCAGGTCGAGCTCGAACACTACGAGAAGATCGAAGGGGCCCTGCTCAGCCTCGACGGCAAGGCCAACCGGTTGGCGACCATGATCCGTTCGAACCTGGGCCGGGCCATGCAGGGCATGTCGGTGGTCCCGTTGTTCGCCGGCTACGATCCGCGCCAACGGCTGGGCAGGATCTTCTCCTACGACATCACCGGCGGACGCTTCGAGGAGATCGAACACCACAGCATCGGCTCCGGGTCCGTCTACGCGCGCGGCGCACTGAAGAAGCTCTGGCGCCCGTCGCTGGACGCAACGACCGCCATCCGCGTCGCCATGGAGGCCCTCTACGACGCAGCCGACGACGATTCGGCCACCGGCGGCCCTGACTTGGCCCGCCAGCTCATGCCGATCCTCTACCGGGTCGACGCCGAGGGCTCGGCACGGATCCCCGACGACGAGCTGGTCCGACTCGCCCAAGACATCGTCGCCGAACGCTCGGCCGCGGCCAGGGAGGCCTGATGAGCGCGCAGTTCTACGTTTCACCCGAACAACTCATGAAGGATCGGGCGGACTTCGCCCGCAAGGGCATCGCCCGGGGCCGGTCGGTCATCGTGGCCAGTTGCTGCGACGGCATCGCGCTGATCGCCGAGAACCCCTCCCGGACGCTACGCAAGATCGGGGAGATCTACGACAGGATCGGCTTCGCCGCCGTCGGCAAATACAACGAATTCGAGTCACTGCGCCAGGCCGGGGTGCGGTACGCCGACACCCGCGGCTACTCCTACGACCGCGAGGATGTCACCGGACGTGGTCTGGCCAGCGTCTACGCACAAAGCCTCGGGGCCGTTTTCACCGCCGAGTCCAAGCCGTTCGAGGTCGAATTGGCGATCGCCGAAGTGGGGGAGGACCCCGCCTCGGATGAGTTGTACCGGGTGAATTTCGACGGCTCGATCTCCGATGAACCCGGGCTGGTCGTCATGGGCGGGGACGCCCGATCGCTGGCCGAGGCCATGGATGCCGCCTGGTCCGGACGGGATCTGGCCACAGCTGGATTCGATGAGGTCATCCGCACCGCGGCAGCCGCCTTGCCCGAGGTGCCCGGAACCGAGGCCGTGGACCTGCTGGAAGTCGCCGTGCTCGAGCGCACCCCGGTCGGCACGGCGCGGACCCGCAGAACCTTCAAACGCCGGGGCAAGGACGAGATCCTGCGTGCCCTGGCAGGAAAGGACGGTGCCTGAGATGGACCGCCGCATTTTTGGAATCGAAACCGAGTACGGGATCGCCTACTCCTCGCCCGGGGGACGTCCACTGACACCCGAGGAGGTCGCCCGCTACCTCTTCAAACCGGTGGTGGCCTGGGGGCGCAGCTCGAACGTCTTTTTAACCAACGGGTCCCGGCTCTACCTGGACGTCGGCTCCCACCCCGAATACGCGACCGCCGAATGCGACGACGTCGCCCAGCTGATCGCCCACGACCGGGCCGGGGAATCGATCCTCAACGACCTGGTCGCCAGCGCCGAGGACCTCATGAAGGCCGATGGGTTCCACGGGTCCATCTACCTGTTCAAGAACAACACCGACTCGGCAGGCAACTCCTACGGCTGCCACGAGAACTACCTGATCCCACGGAAACTCGAATTCGCGCGGCTGGCCGAAATCCTCATCCCGTTCCTGGTCACCCGCCAACTCTTAACCGGCGCCGGGAAGGTCCTGCCCGTGGACGGTGAGCACCGTTTCGCTTTCTCACAGCGCGCGGACCACGTCTGGGAGGGTGTCTCCTCGGCCACGACACGGTCCCGGCCGATCATCAACACCCGGGACGAACCGCATGCGGACGCCGAATACTATCGGCGACTCCACGTGATCGTCGGGGATTCGAACATGTCCGAAACGACCCAACGGGTCAAGCTCGGCGCCACCGACCTGGTCCTGCGCATGATCGAAGCGGGCACCATCATGGAGGATCTGAGGTTGGAGAACCCGATCCGCAGCATCCGCGACATCTCCCATGACCTCACCGGGCGGCATCAGGTGCGCCTGGCCAGTGGGCGCGAGCTCAGCGCACTTGAACTGCAGGAGATCTTCTTCGCGAAGGTCAGCACCTTCATCGAACGCCACGGTGCCCATAACGAGCATGTGCCCCAGGTGATGGACCTGTGGCGCCGTGCCCTGGACGCCGTGGCCAGCGGGGACGCCTCGGGGATCGATACCGAAATCGACTGGGCCATCAAGCATCGGCTGATCCGCCAGTACCAGGAGAAGCACTCCCTGGAACTTTCCTCCCCTCGTATCGCCCAGCTGGATCTGACCTATCACGACATCGACCCACGCCGCGGCCTGTTTTCCCTGCTGCGTCGGGGTGGGCGGGCGCAAACGGTGGTCTCCGAAGCGGAGATCGCCGCCGCCACGAAGACCCCACCACAAACCACCCGGGCCAAGCTGCGGGGGGACTTTGTCCGCGCCGCGCAGGAAGCCGGCCGGGATTTCACCGTCGACTGGGTCCATCTCAAACTCAACGACCATGCGGGCCAGACGGTCCTGTGCAAGGACCCCTTCGCCCAGGTCGACCCCAGGGTCGAGGAACTGATGGCCCTGATCCAGCCACAAGACTGAGTATCCGGCGCGGCCTCAGGACATTCACAGGCGGCGACCTTAAGCTGGACGGGGCCCGGGTGAGTCTTATTTTGTTCCGGGCCGATTGTGGACCATCGATGTACGACGACGAAAGTGGATTTTGTGCGCAAGCTGCTGGCACTGGTTCTCGGGGTCGCGCTGCTTGCGCTGACTGCCTGTGGATCCGGAACCCCAACGACCGTAGGCGCGGCCGAGCCGCTCTCCTCCATCAAACTGACGCCCGGGGAGGAGGAGGACTCGGCGCCGAAGGTCGAGTTCGACACCCCGCTGGAAGTCACCGAGCCCGGGGCCAAGGTCCTCGAAAAAGGTGACGGGGAGAAGGTGAAGGAGGGGCAGGACGTCTCCTATAAGTTGGCTGGTTACAACTTGAAGGACGGCAGCGAGGTCGGCAACACGTTCAAGGAAGCCGCCATGACCCTGAGCGTCAATGACGAGTTGAAGGAGCAGGACCCGCAGATCCACGAGATCCTCGTCGGGACCAAGGTCGGCTCCTGGGTTGCCTATGTCCATCCCAAGAACGCCGCCCCGCCGGAAGAGGGAGCCTCAGCCAAACCGGATGATCCCTCCCAGATCGATCAGCTGCTGATCCTGAAGGTCGTCGGCGCCAAGGACAAGATCAAGGTCGACTTCCAGAAGGAAGAGGGCGACGCGAAGAAGGACGCCGAAGCCACCGCCGAAATCAGCGAAGACGGTAGCGGCACCGTGAAGATCCCCGCCGGCAACAAGCCGCCGGCCGACCTGAAGGTCACCACCTTGAAGGAAGGCGACGGAGAGAAGGTCAAGAAGACCGACACCATCACCGTGGACTATGCCGGAGCCCAGTGGGAAGACGGCGAACAGTTCGATTCCAGCTACGAGAAGGGGACCCCGGCGACCTTCGGACTGGACCAGGTCATCAAGGGCTGGACCGAGGGCCTCGAAGGGGTCAAGGAAGGCTCCACCGTCCTGTTGTCCATCCCCAGCAAGCTCGCCTACGACGGCCAGGACGGTATGCCGCAAGGTACCCTCGTCTTCGTCGTTGACGTGAAGTCGATCGACGAGCCTGCGAAGTAGAAACCCCAGAATAGAGACAGGACAAGGACGAATATGTCTTTTGGCAAACGTGAGCACGACCGCACCAAACCGGAAGTCGACTTCCCCACGGAAGGCGCACCGACCGAACTGCGCTCGGAGGACCTCATCGTCGGCGACGGCGCCGAGGCGACCGCCGGGGATACGGTCTCGGCGCACTACGTCGGGGTCGCCTGGTCCACGGGCGAGGAATTCGACGCCTCCTGGAACCGCGGCGAACCGCTGCAGTTCCGTGCCGGCACCGGACAGGTCATCCAGGGCTGGGACGAGGGCATCCTCGGCATGAAGGTCGGCGGACGCCGGCGCCTGGAGATCCCCTCGCATCTGGCCTACGGCGACCGAGGCGCAGGAGCCGCCATCGCGGGCGGCGAATCGTTGATCTTCGTGGTCGACCTGGTGGACGTGCGCTAGTAGTCCCACCGCCACGACGGCGCCGTCCCCTCACCGGGGGCGGCGCCGTCGTGCTTTCTAGTAACGTAGACGGGGTGTCTGCCAAACGTAACCCGGGTGCGCCCTCGCGCACGGAAAAGCTCGTCAGCCTCACCTATGCCCTGATGTCCCGTCGCCGGGGCTACACACGGGCCGAGCTGCGGGGGATCGTGGATGACTACCAGGATTTGTCCGATGAGGCCTTCGAGCGCAAATTCGAACGCGATAAGAGCGATCTGCGTGTCCTCGGTGTCCCGCTGGAGTCCCTGGTCGGGGACACCTACTACGGCAACGACCGCCAGGAGACGTACTACCGCGTCCGCCCCGAGGAGTACCGCCTGCCACCGGTGTCCTTCGCCCCGGACGAAGCCATGGCACTCGGCCTGGCGGCCCGGGTATGGAAGGATCCGACGATCGCCTCCGCCGCGGACCGGGCCTTCAACCGGCTCTCCCCGGCCGACGCCGGAAGCCCCGACGCCGCGAGAGCCTCCTTCGAGACCTTCGAACCGCGTCTGCATGCAGCGGACGCCGCCTTCCGCGATGTGCTCGGCGCCGTCTGGGATCGTTCGCCGATCCGGTTCAGCTACCGTTCACCTTCCGGCGAGGCCGCCGTGCGCACCCTCGAACCCTGGGGCATCGGCAACCGCTTCGGTCACTGGTACCTCGTGGGCTGGGACCGTGACCGTCAGGGCCAACGCATCTTCCGGCTCTCACGGATCTGCTCCGAAATCGCCCGCCGCCCGGGCACGGTGCAACGCCCCGACGGCTTCCGCATCGCCGACGTCCTGGATGGTCTGGACCCCGATACAGTCCGCCAACGGGCGACAGTGCGGCTGGCCCCGGGCCGGGGACTGGCCCTGCGCAGCCGGGCGATCGAACCTACCGAGGGCGAGGGCTCGACGGAGACAGACCCGGTGGAGGGTGCGGAGGGCACCGCCGATATCCTGTGCTTCGACTACCAGGACGACGAAGCGCTCAGCGCCGAACTCGCCGAACTCGGCCCGGCCGCGGCGGTCCTGGGTCCCGAGGGCCTGCGCACCGCCGTCGTGCGCCGCCTGCAGGGGGCCCTGGACGCACAGAACGCACCGGCCCCGGCCTACTCCTTCGGACAGGTACGTCCCGGTGGCCGGCCGTCCTCCTCCGACGTCGTGGCCCGGGCGCTGGATATCATTGCCTACGTGGTGCGTGAGGGGGCCCCGCTTCTCGATGACACCGCGGCACGGTTCGGGCTGAGCCGTCGCCGCCTCATCGAGGATCTGACCATGATCCAGCTCTGTGGGGTTCCCAACGGTCTTCCCGATGAACTGATCGACGTCGATCTGGAAGGAGACCGGGTCTCGATCGTCAATGCCGAGGGTCTCGCTGCGCCGATCCGACTGAACTTGTTGGAGGCCTTCTCCCTGCTGGTCGGATTGCAGACGATCCTCGACCTGCCCGGGGACACGGACCGCAGTGCCGCGCGCGGAGCGCTGGAGAAGCTGCGTGGGGCAGCCGGGGAGTTCGCTGACATCGACCAGATCGCCTCGGCGCGTCTGGCGGCCACCGAGTCCTCGGCCGTCCGCGATACGGTGACCGCTGCCGTGGCCGCCGACGAGATCCTGCAGCTGCGCTACCACCAGCCCAGCCGCGATGAGATCAGCGAACGCGGGATCGAACCGATCCGCCTCCTCGAAGACGGTGGCAGGACCTATGTCCAAGCCTGGTGCCGGAGCTCGGAGGGGCAACGGAACTTCCGTCTGGATCGGATCCTATCCGCCGAGGCCACCGGTGAGACGTTCGCCCGGGAGGCCGAACGGCACACCGTGCAGGAGGGATCGCTCTACACCCCGGCACCGGAGGACATCGCCGTCGAACTCGGTTTCGCCCCGCGGCTGCACCGGCTCGCCGAGGAATTCGCCCCCTACAGAAGCGCCAAGTCCAAGGACGGGACGCTGATCGCCGAGGTCGGCGTCCCGGCCCCGGAACTCCTGCCCGGCCTGGTGGCCCGGCACGGTGGTGGGATGCGCGTCATCGCACCGGCCACTGCCGCCGATACCACCCGCACCTGGTTGCAGGCGGCCCTGGCCGCCCACGAAAGCCGCCAACCCCACCCCCTGAACAAGGAGAACGCATGATGCCCTGGTGGTTCTGGATCCTGCTCTGGACCGTTCTGGCCCTGGCCGCCCTGGTGTTCCTGGCACTGTGCGCCCTGCACCTGTACCGCAGGTTCATGGTCATGTTCGATGAAGTCACCGCAGCAGGGGACGCCTTGGCCTTGCCGCCGGGGGAAGCATTGGAAGAGGACCTCGGGGACCGGGTGCGACCGGCCTCGGGTTCCGACGTATTGTTCCGTTCCCGCGAAGCGGCCAAGGAAGAATATGACGCCGGCAAACGGGCTCGCCGTACCGCCCGCAGGGAGCGCAGAATCGCCGGAAAACATGCGCGGGGACAGGCTCAACGCGTAGGCGACCTGTACCGGCGTGACGTAGACTGAGAGCCAGTCGAAAGGAAGTTCCCCCATGGGTGGTCTACAGGGATGGCACATTGTCATCATCGTTGTGCTGGCGCTGGTTCTCTTTGGTGCCCCCAAGCTCCCCGGGCTGGCGCGCTCTCTCGGGCAGTCGATGCGCATCTTCAAATCCGAAGTCCGCCAGATGAAGGACGACGATCCCAAGGATCCGCAGGAACCACAGGACCCGACGGCCAGCGACGAGCCCTACGAGGGCAAGGTCGTGGACCCGGAACACCGCGGCCCCAAGCGCTAGTTCTCGGTGACGGAAAAGACAGGGCGTAAATCCAACCCCGAGGGGAGGATGGCGCTCAAGGCACACCTGATTGAGCTGCGTAACCGGCTCTTCATTTCCGTCGGAGCGCTTTTCGTCGCTGCAGTCGGGGGATTCTTCCTCTACCAGCCGGTGCTCGGCCTACTCTTCCAACCGTTGAAGGACGCCGGGGGTACCGCCAACTTCAATACAGCGGTCTCGCCCTTCGACATCATGATCAAGGTGTCGCTGTTCCTGGCCCTGATCATGGCCTCCCCGGTCTGGCTCTACCAACTCTGGGCGTTCATCGTCCCGGGGTTGAAGAAGAAGGAAAAGCGCACTGCGCTGGCTTTCATCGGTGTCGCCGTCCCACTCTTCCTGGGGGGCATCTACCTGGGGTACTGGGTCCTGCCGCATGCCTTGCTGTTCTTCCTCGGGCTGACCCCCGATATCGCGGTCAACCTCATCACCGTCCAGGACTATCTCAGCTTCGTGCTGCGCCTGCTGATCGCCTTCGGCATCTCGATGATCATCCCCGTGCTGTTGGTGGGGTTGAACATGGTCGGCATCCTGCCCGGGAAGCTGATCGTGAAGAACTGGCGCATCACCGTCTTCCTGATCTGCCTGGTGGCGGCAATGGCTGCTCCGGGCGGCGATGCGCTGACGATGTTCGTCCTGGCCGGCCCGCTGCTGGTGCTCTTCGCCGCCGCCACCGTGTTCTGCCTGCTCAACGATAAGCGTCGCGCCAAACGGCGCGTGGAGCAGGAAGAGGAAAACGAGAGGTTGATCGCCGACGGCGAATCCGTCGACTGAGCCGTGGTGACGCCCGGGTAGGCTGGTTCCGTCCCCTGAGACGACAAACCAATGAAGGGGTGGTCAGGTATGGGCTCTCCAGCAGAGCAGTACGCCGCGTGGCGTGAGCGCGCGGCCGAGGAAAAAACCCATTTTGGCGCGTTCCGCCGGAGTCTCGAATTCGACCTCGACGACTTTCAGATCCAGTCCTGCATCGCCGTCGAAGAAGGCCGTGGCGTCCTGGTCGCCGCTCCCACCGGCGCCGGCAAGACCGTGGTGGGCGAATTCGCCATCCACTGTGCACTGCAACGGGGCATGAAGGCGTTCTACACCACGCCGATCAAGGCGCTGAGCAACCAGAAATACAACGAACTTGCCGCCTCCTACGGCCACGACCGGGTGGGGCTGCTCACCGGGGACACCTCGATCAACAGTGAAGCCGACGTGGTCGTGATGACCACCGAGGTCCTGCGCAACATGCTCTACGCGGACTCCGATACGTTGACGGGCCTGGCCTACGTCGTCATGGACGAGGTCCACTACCTCGCCGATAAGTTCCGTGGCGCCGTGTGGGAGGAAGTCATCATCCACCTGCCGCAGAGCGTGCAGGTCATTTCCCTCAGTGCCACGGTCTCCAACGCCGAGGAGTTCGGCGGCTGGCTGGATACGGTCCGCGGGGACACGGCGATCGTCGTCACCGAACACCGCCCCGTCCCGCTCTGGCAGCATGTCATGGTCGGCGGACGACTCCTGGACCTCTTCGCCGGGAACCTCGCCTTCGACCAGGCTGCCGCCCTGGAGGATGAGGCCGGTGAACGCAGCATCGCCGTGAACCCGGAGTTGACCCGCTTGGCCCAACGCGACGAGCGAAATAGCTTCCGGGGTGGTGCCGGCCGCGCGCAGCGCCGGGGACGGGGCCATGCCGGACCACGCAATACCTCGGGTCCGCCCGAAAAGCACCGGGTATCCCGTCCCGAAATGGTGCTCTCCCTGGACCAGTCGGGTCTGCTGCCGGCCATCTTCTTCATCTTCTCCCGCAAGGGCTGCGATGCAGCGGTCGCCCAATGCGTGCGCACGGGCTTCTTCCTCACGACCGAGGCCGAATCCCGGATCATCGAAGAAGAGATCGACGCCGTCGCCCGGGAGATCCCGGCAGACGATCTGGAAGTCATCGGTTTCTGGTCCTGGCGTGAAGGCCTCCTGCGGGGATTCGCGGCCCACCATGCCGGGTTGTTGCCGATCTTCAAGGAAGTCGTGGAGAAGCTCTTCGCCCAAGGAGTGGTCAAGGTGGTCTTCGCGACCGAGACCCTGGCCCTGGGAGTGAACATGCCGGCACGCTCGGTCGTGCTGGAGAAGCTCGAAAAGTTCAACGGCGAATCCCACGTCTCGATCACCGCCGGTGAATACACGCAGCTGACGGGCCGCGCGGGCCGCCGGGGCATCGACGTCGACGGCCACGCCGTCGTCCTCTGGCAGCCGGGCACCGATCCCGCGGCCGTGGCCGGTCTCGCCTCGAAACGCACGTACCCGTTGAACTCGAGCTTCCGCCCCACCTACAACATGTCGCTGAACCTCTCAGCGCAGTTCGGGATGGGACGGGCCCGCACCATCCTGGAATCCTCCTTTGCCCAGTTCCAGGCCGACCGTTCGGTGGTCGGGCTGGCCCGGCAGGTCCGCGGTCGGGAGGAATCGATGGCCGGGTACGAGGAATCGATGGCCTGTCATCTGGGTGACTTCAAGGAATACGCCAGGATCCGTCAGGAGCTGGGGCAGGCCGAAAAGGACGCTTCGAGGACGGCGCACCGGATGCGCCGGTCGGCGGCCGAGGAATCCCTGGAGCAGGTCGTCCCCGGCGACGTGATCGACGTATCGGGTCCGCGCCGGCTGGGGCGTTGCGTGATCATCGCCGTCTCCGATTCGCTGCGCGACCCCCGTCCGACGGTGTTGACCGAGGACCGGCAGGTACGCCGGGTCGGGGTCCAGGACCTGGACGGCCCGGTCGAGGTCATTTCACGAATCAGGATCCCCAAATCCTTCACCGGCCGCACCCCCAAGGAACGCAAGGACCTGGCAGCCGCCCTACGCAATGCCCTGCACGAACAGCGCCCACCCCGCCGGGGGGCCAGTGGCTTCGACTTCCCGGGCACTGACCGGCAGGAGGCCCGCATCACCGAGTTGCGCCGCCAACTG